>DASRJS010000109.1:0-70612 GCA_035649355.1 Candidatus Polarisedimenticolia bacterium | reverse complement strand
TGCCCGACAGCGACGGCGTCGTCTTCGTGCCCGCGTTCGTCGGCCTCGGCGCACCGCACTGGGATCCCGATGCCCGTGGCCTGCTCATCGGCATCACGCGCGGGACGACGCTCGCACATATCGCCCGGGCGACGCTGGATTCGATCGCGCTCCAGGTCCGCGACGTTCTCGCCGCGATGGACGCGGACAGCGGTGGCCAGCCGCTCGCTGTCCTCCGGGTCGACGGGGGAGCGGCGGCCAACGACGGCCTTCTGCAGCTCCAGGCCGATCTCCTCGACGTGCCGGTGGAGCGGCCCGAGGTCCGCGAGACCACCGCCCTCGGCGCGGCGTACCTGGCCGGCCTCGCCACCGGGTTCTGGCAGGACCTGAGCGAACTCGCGGCGAACTGGCGGTTGGATCACCGGTTCGAGCCCGCAATGACGGCCGGCGACCGGGCCTCGCGGATTCGCACGTGGCACGGAGCCATCGCACGCTCCAGGGGGTGGGCTGCGGAGTCGTAACCTCGGACTGGCATCTCCCGGACGACGTTGCGGCACGCCGTAGAATCGCTCGTCTCAGCGGCTAGGGAACCGTCCGTGGAAATGCTTGGGACGCCAACGCAAGCAACAGCCGAGGAGAGGAAGGCAATCCTCGACCAGCGGCTGACTGCTGCCGTCGCCGCGGGCCAGCGGGTCGAGTGGTGGGGCCGGGGCACGTTCGAAACCATCGTCTCGGACCACCGCTACCTCCCGGAACGTCCCTGGGGATATGCCCTCCCCTTGCTCCTGCTCACGCCCTTCGTCCTGGGGCCTTCCGCACGGGACCTCGCCGGCGGGCTCCGGCCCGTCGTGGACCTGGTCGTCATCGTGGTGTTCTTCGGGGCCATCGGGTTGTGGGCTGGCAGGACGAGGTACGAGCGGATCGCCGTAGGCGACCAGGGTGAGGTCACGGTGGTCGGGGCCGGTTTCGTCAGAACGGCCGTTGCGCTGACGCTCCTCGCGGGCCTCGCCGGCGCGATCCCCGGCGCCGCCCATCTGCAAGGCGTGATTGCCGCCGCCACCTCGCGTGGCTACGCCTACGACGTTCGATTGGCGTCGCTGCTCCTTCTCGGATTCGCGATGGTCCTCGCAGGGGTGGTCTGCCTGACGGCCGTGCGTGGACTCGCGTACGGCCAGCGAGGCGCCTGGGACCGCGCCTTGATCGGCAGCGTCCTCCTGGTCCTCGCCACCGTGCCGATGACTCCGATTGCCGGCCAGGGGGAGATGGCGGCGGCCATCGCGTTCCCTGCAGTCCTGGACATCTTCGTGCTGCTGGCCGCACGGATGCCTGACGACCCTCAGCCCGCCTGACCCGGAGCGAGAGTGGCCACCCAGGCTGGGACAGATCCACCTCCGCAGCCGGCCGAGCCGCAGCTCGCCGCGGCGCTGACGGCATTCGTCGGAGGGCTCCTGACGATCATGGGCCTCGCCCACCTGCAGGGCGTGCTGACGGCCGCCGCGAACAAGGGCTACGACTACGACATGCGCCTTGCCGGGCTGCTCCTCGTCGGAAGCGCGCTCGTCTTCGGAGGTTTGCTGTGCCTCTCGGCCGTGCTCGGTCTTGCGCGCGCTCAACGAATCGCCTGGAACCGCGCGATCAGCGGCACGATCCTGCTGCTCATCGTGACGGTGCTGACGAGTCCATTGCAGCCGAACATGGCGCCGGGTTTGTCGGTCTTTGTCGGCCTGAACCTCTTCGCGCTGCTGGTCGCGTGGCGTCGGCTCGAGCCTGCCGACGTCCCGCACGGGTCCCGTTCGGAGTAGTTCGAATTCGGGGCTAGCCACGCACGGCGTGAGCGTTTAGACTCACGCCCGCAACGTCGCGGGAAAGGCCGCGACCGCATATTCCGTAGCACGACCTCGAACCGGACTCCTCTCACGGCTGACGCGAGAACCCGACGGGATCGCGGCGGCTACCGAGAGGAGTTTTGGGTTTGTACAGCGATAAGAATCTGACCTGCGCGGATTGCGGGAACGAATTCGTGTTCACCGCATCCGAGCAGGACTTTTACGCCCAGCGCGGCTTCACCGAGCCGCGTCGGTGTCCCTCGTGCCGGGCCAGCCGCAAGGCTGCCCGCAACGCGGGCGGCGGTGCCGGCTACGGCGGCGGCTCCAGCTACAGCGGGGGCTACAACGCCGGGGGCGGCTACTCGGCCGGCGGTTCGTACTCGGCCGGCGGCTACAACGGCGGTGGGGACAGCGGTGGCTACGGCAACCGTGATCGCGCCCCCCGCGAGATGTTCACAGCGACCTGCTCGAACTGCGGCAACGAGGCGCGCGTCCCGTTCCGCCCGACGAGCGGCAAGCCCGTCTATTGCTCGGACTGCTTCCGGACGATGCGCGGCGCCTAGATCTCCTCTCGGCACGCGAGGCAGGTGCCTCGCGCCACCTTCGAGATCCCACGACCCGGGTTGTCAGCCAACCCGGGTCGTTTCGTACCCGTCGCGAGCTGCCGCCCGCGTGTCTTAGCGCCGAGCGGGGGCCCGCCCGTCCGCCAGCCCGCCGGAACGTTGCAAATACGAGGCCCAGTCGTACTCGGTGCGACCCACCACGAATCCCGACTCGATCGGACGGGTTTGTGGCTTCGTCCGAGCATGGAAGGACTCGCCTGACCGTCCGTCAAACGCACCAACAACGCAAAACGCTCGCTAGTACGACTCCGGCTCGTATCTGGGGGCGAATCCGGCCGCAGTAGCGGTTACCACGACTCCGGCTCGTATCTGGGGGATTCTCGGCAGGAATGGCCTCAGCTCGGGCGATCCGCGTCGTCGCGGGTGAGGAGCGCGAGGTCGAATTTGCGCTCCTGGCCGTGGAGCAGCCGATTGATGTTGTCGGCGTGGGCCAGCCAGATCAGTGCCGGCCCGACAGCCGCCCAGAGGATGTACGCGGGCGGCACAGCCCCTGAGGCGACGGCCCACAGCAACAGCATGAGCGGGAACATCGCAGCCGAGCCCAGGAGCGAGCCCAGCGACACGTAGCGCGTGAGCAGGATCACGCCGAAGAAGACGGGTGCGGCGAGCACCACGACAAGCGGCTGGATGACGAGCATCGTCCCGACGCCGGTCCCCACGCCGCGGCCTGAGCGGAAGCCGGCGAACACGGACCAGATCGCGCCGGCGACCGCCGCGGCCCCGCAGAGGACCTCCGTCAAGGCGTCGCCGCCAGTGACCCAGCGGGCGACGAGGACGGGTCCGGCGCCTTTGAGCAGGTCGCCGGTCACGACGATCGCGGCCCGCCCGCGCCCGAGCGCTCGGAGGGCGTTGGTGCCCCCGGTCCGGCCGCTGCCAACCGTCCGCGGGTCCGGTCCGCCGGTCGCCCGCGCCACGAGGACGCCGATCGGGATGGAGCCCGCGAGATATGAGCCCGCGACGAGGATCAGGAGGCGCGCAACTGACCCAGGATCCATGTCGCCCGAGCATACATCCCGGCCCACGCGTACCATCCGCGCCGATGGCCGTCGGCTCGTCCAACGACTTCGATCTCGTCGTCCTCGGCGCCGGGACCGGCGGCTACACTGCCGCCTTCCGGGCCGCTCAGCTCGGCCTGAAGGTCGCCCTCGTCGACGAGGACAAGATCGGCGGCACCTGCCTCCACCGCGGTTGCATCCCGACGAAGGCACTCCTCGAGTCCGCCGCGTTCGCCGACAAGGCCCGCCACGCAGCCGACTACGGCGTGAAGCTCCAGGGCGACGTCGTCGTCGACTACGCCCAGATGGCCGCCCGCCGCGACGCGGCGGTGAAGCGCCTCTGGACCGGCCTGAAGAGCCTCATCGACAAGAACAAGGTCGCGTGGGTCGCCGGCCGCGGCGCCTTCGACGGCCCAACGACGATCCGCGTCCAGCAGGCGCCCGAGACCGAAGGTGGCAAGAGCCCGGGCGAGCGCGTCCTGAAGGCCGTCGACGTCATCCTCGCCACCGGCTCGCGCGTGAAGAGCCTCGCCGGCCTCGAGATCGACGGCAAGCGGATCGTCACCTCCGACGACGTCCTGCTTTCGACCACCCTTCCGAAGAGCGTGATCATCGTCGGCGCCGGTGCGGTGGGCGTCGAGTTCGCCTCGATGTATCACGACCTAGGCGTCGCGGTGACCCTGCTCGAATACCTCCCGGCGATCGTCCCGAACGAGGACAAGGACATCAGCGCCGCCCTCGAGCGCAGCTTCACCCGCCGTGGCATGACCGTCATGACGAACGCTCGCTTCGATGCCAAGGACGTCAAGACGACGAAGACGAATGTGACCATGACCGTCGGGCCGGAGGGCAAGGACCGTGCCCCGATCACCGCGGACCTCCTGCTCGTGGCCGCAGGACGGGCACCGAACGTCGAGAACATCGGCCTCGAAACCACGAAGGTCGAGCTCGAGAAGGGCTTCGTCAAGGTCGACGGCCGGCAGCGCACGCGCGAGCCGCACGTCTACGCGATCGGCGACGTCATCGGCGGGCTGATGCTTGCTCACACCGCCGGCCACGAGGGCCTCGTCGCGGCGCACAACATCGCCGGCGACAAGAACGTGGAGCCCGTTGACTACGTCACGCAGCCCCGGGCGACGTACAGCCGGCCGGAGATTGCCTCGATCGGCCTGACCGAGCAGCAGGCCATCGAGAAGGGCATCCAGACGAAGATCGGCAAGGTGCCGTTCCAGGCGATTGCGAAGGCGATCATCGGTGGCGAGTACGAGGGCTTCGCGAAGGTCATCGGTGACAAGGCCACCGACGAGACCGTCGGCGTGCACATCTTCGGGCCACACGCCACGGACCTCATCGCCGAGGCGAGCCTGGCGCTGGAGCTCGAGGCGACACCGTGGGAGATCGGCGCCGCGACGCACGCCCATCCGACGCTATCCGAGATCCTCGGTGAGGCGAGCCTTGCCGTTGACGGCCGCTCGATAAACTTCTAGGCGCCGCCAGGCGGCAACGCGGCGGCATCCGAGCCAGCGGAGGCAAGATATCGACCGATGGCCGTGACCCAGAAGCCCACGTCGGACCTCGCCGCCTCGGTCGGGCTCACCAACGACGACCTCGTCGAGATGTACCGGCTGGTCGCCCGCGCGCGAGCCGTCGACGAGCGGATGTGGATCCTCAATCGCGCTGGCCGGATCCCATTCGTCATCAGCGGGCAGGGCCACGAGGGTGCCCAGGTCGGGATCGCGTGGCCGCTCAAGCGCCACTTCGACTGGATGGCCCCGTTCTATCGCTCGATCGCCACCTGCCTCACCCTTGGGATGACGGCCCAGGACATCCTGATGGCGCAGTACGCGAAGGCCACGGATCCATCGAGCGGCGGCCGCCAGATGCCGGGCCACTACGGCCACGTCGGCCACAACCTGCTGTCGCTCTCCTCGCCGGTCGGCACGCAGATGCTCCACGCCGTCGGTATTGCGCTCGCGGCAAAGGTTCGAAAGACCGGCCAGGTCGCGATGACCGCGATGGGCGAGGGGAGCTCGAACCAGGGCGAGGTCCACGAAGGCCTGAACTTCGCCGCGATCCACAAGCTGCCGTTCATCCTGGTGATCGAGAACAACGGCTACGCGATCAGCGTCCCAATCTCGAAGCAGCTGGCGACCGAGAACGTCGCCGATCGCGCCGCGGGCTACGGCATCCCGGGCGTGGTCGTGGACGGCTCCGACGTGCTGGCCTGCTACAAGGCTTCGAAGGAGGCCGTTGACCGCGCGCGACGCGGCGATGGCCCAACGCTGATCGAGGCAAAGGTGATCCGTCTGACCGCGCATTCCTCGGACGACCAGCAGACGAAGTACCGGCCTGAGGAGGAGCTCGCGGACCTCCGCTCCCACGACGCGCTGCCGCTGTTCCGCGACCAGCTGCGCGAGGCCGGCGTCCTGACGGACGAGCTCGAAGCCTCCATCGCCGCCGACATCAAGCGCGAGGTCGATGAGGCCACCGAACACTCCGAGAGCGAGCCGGACCCGGATCCCTCGACTGCCATGCGCTGGGTCTTCGCCGAGGACTGGCCGTCCGAGACGCCGCCGGCCTGGGGCTTCGGCAAGAGCCACGGGCTGGAAGGCCATGAGGGCGACGCTTCGGCGGCCGAGAACGCGGTCGACTGATGGCCATTCGAACGTTCATCGAGGCGATCCGCGACACGCTGGGTGAGGAGATGCGCCGCGACGACGCGGTCATCGTCCTCGGCGAGGACGTCGGGCTGAAGGGCGGCGTCTTCCTCGCGACCGACGGCCTGCACGCGGAGTTCGGGGACGATCGCGTCATCGACACGCCGCTCAGCGAGGCGCTCATCGTCGGGGCCTCGATCGGCGCGTCGATGAACGGCCTCCGCCCGGTCGCCGAGATCCAGTTCGCCGACTTCATCCACCCGGCCTTCAACCAGCTCGTGTCGGAAGCCGCGCGGATGCGCTATCGCTCGAACAACACGTTCGGCGTGCCGATGACGATCCGCGCGCCGTACGGCGGCGGCGTCCACGGCGCGCTGTATCACAGCCAGTCGGTCGAGGCGTTCTACACGCACGTACCGGGCCTGAAGGTCGTCATTCCTTCGACCCCGTATGACGCGAAGGGCCTGCTGCGCTCGGCGATCCGCGACGACGACCCGGTGCTGTTCTTCGAGCACAAGAAGATGTACCGCTCGGTCCGTGGCGACGTCCCGGACACCGACTACACGGTGCCCCTCGGGCGCGCCGCGATCACCCATGCCGGAACGCAGATCACGGTCATCGCCTACGGGCTGATGGCGCACTACGCGCTCGAAGCCGCCGATGTCGTGGCAGAGGAGGGGATCAGCGTCGAGGTCGTTGACCTTCGAACGCTCCGGCCGATCGACAAGGAGACCGTGCTCTCGTCCGTTCGAAAGACGGGCAAGTGCCTGATCGTCTACGAGGACAACCGCTTCGGAGGCTACGGCGCGGAGGTCTCGGCGATCGTCGCCGAAGAGGCCTTCGACTACCTCGACGGGCCGGTCACGCGCATCGCCGGCCCCGATGTGCCGGGCGTGCCGTACAACCACGTCCTCGAGGACTGGTTCATGGTCAACCCCGAAAAGATCGCGGATGGGATCCGAAAGCTCGCTGCGTATTGATGTCGGAGGTTGCGTCTCCGAGTTCTGTGAAACGCCGTGTAACATGAATCGGGATGCCAAGGAAGTACGAGCTCAAGCGCCGCGCTGAACGCCAGGCGGAGACCCGTCGCCGGATCGTCGACGCGGCGATCGAGCTCCATCAGACCGTCGGGATGATGGGCACGACGATGACCGCAGTGGCGAAGCTCGCCGGGGTGAGCCGGCTCACGGTCTACCGTCACTTCCCGGACGACGTCAGCCTGTTCATCGCCTGCACCGGGACCTACGACCAGCGGAATCCGCCGCCTGACCTGTCGGGCCTCATGGCGATCGACGATCCGCTGCGCCGGCTCGAGGCAGCGCTCACGGGCATGTACGGCTACTTCTCCGATCACGAGCAGATCATCGCCAGCGGCGCGAACGCCCTGCCGAATAAGCCCGCGCTCGGGGTCGCGCTCGCGCCGGTCTTCGAAGCTCAGCGCCGTCTCGGGGAGCTGCTGGCAACCGGCTGGGGAGTCGAGAGCGGACCCGGCACGCTTCTGGCCGGTGCGATCGGGCACGCGATCGCGTTTCCGACGTGGCTCGCGCTCCGCAACGTGCAGGGGCTGACGAACAACCAAGCCGTGACGCTGATGGTCGGCATGGTCGTCGCCGCCCGCGATGCCGAGCGGGCCTCGAAGCCAGTGCGCATCGCGAGAAAATCACGGAGCAGCGCGTAATTCGATATTGACGGCGGAACCCAGGCTCGCTAGCCTCCGACTTATCGCGTTACACAGTGTAATGCGATCTCTTTTGCCGAGGAGGCAGTCCGGTGGCCAGCGTCGATACGTCCGAGTCGCCGCGTCCGGTCGGCGAGAGCCGGCTCTGGCGTGCAGTCCTCAAGTTCTATCTGAACAGCGCTCCTCGGTCCCTGCTCGAGCGCATTCGTCGATCCAACCCCGCGGTCCTGATGGAAGAGTTCGTCTTCATTGGCCGTCGCTCTGGCCTAGAGCGGAACCTCCTGCTCTCCCTTTATGACGTGGATGGAACGTGGTACGTGGGTCATCCGAACGGGACATCGCAGTGGGTCCGCAACCTCATCGCCGCCGGCAGCTGCACGGTGATCCGGCGCGGGCATGAACCAGTACGAGTCACGGCCGTCGAGATTCCCGACGGGCCCGAGCGTGACCGCGTCATCGCCGCGACCGGCCGGCAGCCGAATCCGACGGGTGCGATCTACCGAGGGGCGCGCCAGCATGTTCGAGCGGTCGGACGCTATTTCCGGCTGACGCCGGTGGAGGCGACCGGCTCCGCCTGACCGGACGGCCAGCGGCCAGTCGCCGACGCCAGCACCAGGGATCCGAGGTCGGCCGGTCGTCGTGGCGAGCCTAAACTGTGCGGGTGGCGGCCCCGAACAGCGATGCATTCCCCGAAGTCGAGCGGCGGTTGCGCCGGATTCTCGAGCCCTATCGGGCCACACTCTCGGTCACGCGGGAAGGGCCCGGCGGAATGGCGCTCGAGATGCCCGGTCTCGAAGGCAAGCCCTGGGGCTTCGTGGCCGCGACGAAGATCGGCAAGAGCTATGTCAGCTTCCACCTGATGAGCGCCTACGCGGATCCCTCGATCATCGCCTCAATGTCGCCCGAGCTCAAACGGCGAATGCAGGGCAAGTCGTGCTTCAACTTCACGAAGATCGACGAGGCGTTGTTCACGGAGCTTGAGGCCGTCGCCGCGAAGGGCATCGCGCGCCAGCCCGAGATCGTCGCAAAGGCCCTGGCGGCCAACCCGAGGCGTCGTTAATCACGCCTGGCTTGTCCGGGCAAGGCGGCAGCGTGGTCTCGTCCGACTCTGAACCGCGACTGAGTGACGGCGTCGTGACGTTGCGGCTGCCGGATGAGGGTGACCTCGCTGCGATCGAACTCGGGATCCACGACCCGGACGTCATCCGATGGATCGGCGCGCCCGAAGGCAGCGCCGCGGAAACCCTCCAACTGAACCGAAGGCGCTGGGCCGACGGCTCGCCGACGTTCGCGGTCTGCGAGATGGACGGGATCTGCGTCGGGCATGTCTGGGTCAACCTCCGGGCCGACGACCGGACGATCGGGTCAGTCGGCTACTGGCTGCTCCCTGCGGCCCGAGGGCGCGGGCTTGCGACTCGCGCCGTGCGTCTCATCTCACGCTGGGCCGTGTCGGAGCTGGGCATCAAGCGTCTCCTCCTCACGACCGACCCCGCCAACGCGCTCTCCCAGCGCGTCGCGGCGCGAAGCGGCTTCAAGAAGGTGGGAGTCGTGCCCACTGACGGCGACGACGGACGTTCGGTCGGCCAGGTCGTCTTCGAGCTGCCGCTCGAGGGTGTTCTCGAACCATAGGAGACGCCGGGCTTAGTCGCGGGTCACCGCGGTGAGGTTCATCGTGATGAGCACGCCGGGCTTCGGAAGCTCGCGAACGCCGATGACGGTGCGGGCCGGCCGGTGCGAGCCCATGCTCTCGACGTAGGCCGCGTTCATTGCCTCGAAGTCGCTCATGTCCTCCAGGAACACGTTGACGTGGACGACGTGGTCGAGGTCTGAATTCACCGACTCGAGCATGACCCGGAAGCTGTCGAGGATCCGCCTCGTCTGCGACCCGATATCCGGACCCGCGAGCTCACCCGTCGCCGGATCGATGCCCGCGGTGCCGCCAATCGTGATGGTCTGCCCGACCTTCGCGACGTGGCTGTACGGACCGATCGGCGTCGGCGTGTTCGGTGGCGTGCTGGTTTCGATGCTCGGCATGGGCGACTCCAGGCTTGATCAGCCGGCGTTGAGAAGCTCGAGCGCCGGAGCCAATGCGTCGAGCGCCGAAGGCGTGGGCGGCCAGACGAGGAGCTCGAGGTTGGTGAAGCCGGCGCTTCCGAAGGCACGAAGTCCGTCGGCGATCTGTTCAGGCGTGCCTCGGATCGGCGTTCCGAGCACGGCCTCAGCACCGGTGAACGACGTCGGCTCCACGACGATCCCCGCTGACTTGCCGATCGTCGCGGGGTCCCGGCCGACCTCGACGCACGCCGCCTCGAGCGCCGCCAGCTTCGGCCCGAACTCGGTCAGGTCGCTCCGTTCCTCGACATACCAGCTCCAGATGTCGGCGTGACGGGCGGCGAGCCGGAGCATCCTCGGTCCCTTCGCGCCGATCATGATCGGGATCCGGCCCGGGCGGGGACCGACGGGCCGATGCTCCAGGTCACGCGCCGCGTGGAAGGTCCCCTCGAAGTCCGCCCGGCCCTGCCGAAGCAACGGGACGATGACCTCGAGGGCTTCCTCGAACCGGCCGACGACGTGGTCCTCGGGCAGCCCGAAGGTATGCCCCTGGCGACCCGCGTGCCCGGAGCCGAGACCGAAGACGAAGCGGCCGCCGCTGATCTCGTCGAGGGTCTCGACGGCCTTGGCGGTGATCCCGGGGTTCCGGTGCAGCGCCGAGAGGATCCACGTTCCGACCTTCACCCGCGATGTCGCGGCCGCCACCGCGCCGGTCATCGCGACACATTCCCACCAGCCCTGCGTCCGGCCGTCCGTGGGGCGCCAGAGGAGCTCGTCGGCCGTCCAGACGGTGTCGAACCCGATCTCCTCCGCGTGGGTCACGAGCTCGCGGATCTGGACCCACCGAGTCGTGGAACCGTCCACGAACGACTCGCCCATCGGGAGCACAAGTCCGATCTCGAGCTTTCGCATGCGACCTCCGGCGATCCTGGGTTTCGCGAGTTTATGACGAAGACTCGCCTCGATCTCACGCGGTCGCAGATCCTCGACGTGGATCCGCGCCTCGGAGCTCGTACACGCTGGCCTGCTTGTGATCGAGGTCCTCGAGCTCGGTGGTCGTCCGAACTTCGTACCTCGCGAGCTCGGCGAGGTCGTCGAGCGGCAGGTAGCGCCGGCCGGGATCGCCGACGAGGACGTCGATCCCCGCGGCGCGTGCCCGCTGGAGCCAGGGCATCACGCGGCTCGCCGGGGCGGCCTCGTACCAGCAGTCCGCGGCCAGGATGACTTCCGTGTCCGGCGCAGGGTCGGCCAGGACGTCTCGAAGGATCGGGGTCACGCGGCTCGCGTTCGCCCGAGCATTCAGCTCGATCGCGGACACGGCCATCGGATCGATGTCCGTCGCGACCACCTCCTTCGCACGCGCGAGCATCGCCGCGATCGCGACGATCCCGGATCCGGAGCCGAAGTCGAGCACACGCCGTCCAGCAACCGCCTCGGGGTGTTCGCGCAGGTATCGCCCAAGCGCGAGGCCACCGCCCCACGCGAACGCCCAGAACGGAATCGGGGCGTCCGGGTCGCCGGTCTCGACCTGTACCGCTCGCCACAGCTCGAGCGCGTCGTCGGCGAGGTGGAGCCGGACCTCCTCGAGTCCCGGGACGGGTCGCAAGCGCGTGTGTCGAAGGATGAACGCGCGGCGTGAGCGGGCCATCTGGACAGTCTGCACGACCCCGGACGCGCCAAACTTGTCGCGATGACGGACGCCGACGCCCAGGCGAGACAACCCTCCGTCGCGCGCGCCGCTGTCGTTTACCTCCTCGCCTTCACTGCGGTCGGCGCCTGGGTCCCGTACTGGACCGTATTCGTGCAGTCGCTCGGGGTCGGCCTGGGCACGATCGGCCTCCTCGCCGGCGTGTCGGCGGCTGCGACGATCGTCGCAGCGCCCGCGTGGGGAGCCGCGGCGGACCGATTCGGCGACGTGCGCGGACCGCTCCTCGTGGCCTCGATCTGGACGGCGACCGCGGCGGCGGCACTCTCGCTTTCGACCACCCCACCAATCATCGCGATCGAAATCGCGTTCCTTTCGCTCGGGAGCGCCGGCATCGTGCCGCTCGTCGACAGCCGCACGCTCGAGCTGCTCGGCGTCAACCGCGATCGCTTTGGGCGAGTCCGTGCCGTCGGTTCGGTGGCGTTCATCGTGTCTTCGGTCGTGGTGGGCATGGTGGTTGAGCGACAGGGACCGAGCAGCCTCTTTCTCGTCTTCTGTCCGACGGTCGTGCTGGTCGGCATCGTCGCGGCGGTCCTGCTCGGTCGAAGCTCCGGCCGGCGAAACGCCGTCAACGCCGACGTTCCAAGCCGCGTCGGGCTCTTGCGCGACGGCCGGCTGGCAGCGTTCTTCGGCGCGTCCGTGCTCGTCTGGACGTCGAGCTCGGCTGTCATTGCCTTCTTCTCGCTGCGCCTCATCGAGATCGGCGCCGACGCCGGGCTCGTCGGCACCGGCTGGGCGGTCAATGCCGTCGTCGAGGTCCCGCTGATGCTCGCGTTTCCGCTGCTCGTCCGTCGCGCCGGCGCCGAGCGGCTGTTGATCATCGGCGCGGGCGCCTTCGCCTTCCGCGCCCTCGGCTTCGCCGTGTCGGACGGCCTGCCCACGCTGATCGCGGTTTCGGCGATGGGTGGGGTCGGCTTCGCATTGTTCTTCGTTGGCTCCGTGACGTACGTGGCTAGGGTCGCGCCGCCGGAGGCACGCGCGACCGCGCAGGGCTTGTTCTCGGGCACGGCCTTCGCCACCGGCACGATCATCGGGACGACGTTGGGCGGAGCCATTGCCGGCAGCGTCGGTCTTCAGGCGCTGTTCGCAGCCTGCACGGCGCTGTCGGCCTTCGCAGCCGCCGCGGTCTGGTGGGCAGTCATCGGCCGCGGCCGGGACCCCCGCGCCGATCAGCCGGCCGGGTCGTCCGCCCGCTCAGTCGACCGATCGCGCGCGGATGCGCGACACTAGGCGCGACGTGAGCGTTCGAATGTGGACCCGCGACCGCGTGACCCTCGGAGGAGCCTCATCGTGGCAAAGGTGACGATGCCCCAGCTCGGCGAGAGCGTCGCCGAGGGGACGATCGGCAAATGGCTCAAGCAGCCGGGCGACCATGTCGCGAAGTACGAGCCGCTGCTCGAGGTCATCACCGACAAGGTCAACGCCGAGGTCCCATCGCCGTACGAGGGCATCCTCAAGGAGATCCTCGTCGAGGAGGGCGCGACGGTCCCGAACAATGCCGAGATCGCGGTGATCGAGGAGGCGGGCTCGGGGAACGGCGCCAGCTCGAAGGCGGCCGAAGCACCCGCGGCGACAACAGCCCCGGCGGAGGCACCGAAAGCCGCTCCCGAGCCCGAACCGGAGCCTGCCCACGGGCCGGCCGGATCTGACGAGCGACCGGTCTCCGATGCGCCAACGCCGGCGCCGACACTAACGCCGGTGCCGACAGCGATGCCGATGGCGTCGAGCGCACCGACCGCGACGACGTCGACCGAACCCGCCGAGCTGCCCGGAAACGCCGACGCCCGGATGACCCCCGCCGTTCGACGGCTTCTGCGCGAGCACGGCCTCCAGGCGGCGATGATCGTCGGAACGGGCGGCGGTGGCCGGATCACTCGCGAGGACGTGACCGACTACGTCGAGAGCCAGCGCACGGGCGCCCCGGTCGGCAAGCAGAACGCCGCCGGTGGCCAGGCCGCGGTTTCAGCCCCGTCGGCTCCGGCTTCGACCCCGTCCGCTCCCGCGCCAGCGCCAGCCGCACCTGCGGCTGCCTCCACCGCGCCGTCGGTCGCCACGACCGCCAGCCCGGGCATCACGTTCCCGCCGGGCGCCGACGAAGTCCTCGTCCCGATGACCCAGATGCGCAAGGGCATCGCGGCGCAGATGACGCGCGCGCTCCAGGTGCCACACGCCTACGTCCAGATGGAAGTCGACGTCACGAACCTGGTCCGCTTCCGCGACCGCAACAAGAAGGCCTACGCGGACCGCGAGGGCCTGCCCCTTAGCTTCGTCCCGTTTGTCATCAAGGCCTCGGCCGAGGCGCTGAAGCGCAACCCAACGCTGAATGCCCACTGGACGGAGCAGGGCCTCCTCGCCAAGCGGCGGATCAACGTCGGCGTCGCGGTCGCGCTGGACGACGGGCTGATCGTGCCGGTCGTTCGGGACGTGGACGGGCTTTCGATCTCCGGCCTGAACAAGGCGATCGCGGACGTCTCGGCCCGGGCCCGCGGGGGCAAGCTCAAGATCGACGACTTCGGCGGCGGCACGTTCACCGTCGACAACACCGGCTGGCTCGGCACGAACATGGTCATGCCGATCATCAACGTGCCCGAGGTCGCGATCGTCACGATGGACCGGATCACGAAGCGGCCGGTCGTCGTCGAGTCGCCGGACGGCGACGTCATCGCGATCCGCTCGATCATGAACATGGTCCTCGCGGTCGACCACCGGGCCAACGATGGCGCCGGTGGCGCGGCCCTCCTTCGAGACATCAAGTCGTGGCTCGAAGGCGTGGGGCCGGACACGGCGATCTACTGAGCCCAGGTCAACCGTGCGCGGCGGCGGCTGACCGTGCGCGTCGTGATCACCGGAGGCGCCGGGTTCATCGGCCGGGCGATCGTGGAGCGGCTCGTTCGCCGGCACGACAACGTCGTCGCGCTGGTCCGTGACCCGAATCACGCGAAGCACATCGAGCACGCGATCGTCGAGCTCGTCGCGTCGGACCTCGACCGCGTGCCAGCCCTGACGGAGGCGATGCGGGGTGCCGATGCCGTCATTCACGCTGCGGGCTCGTACAAGGTCGGCATTCCGCGCGCCGAACGGCGCGCGATGTGGGACTCGAATGTGGGCGCGACCGAACGCGTGCTGGACGCCGCGATCGCTGCCGGCGTTCCGCGGATCGTCTACGTCTCGACGAACAACGTGGCAGGGGACACCCACGGCCGGACCGTCGACGAGACCCATCGTCGAGACCTCGCGGAGGGCTTCGCCTCCTGGTACGACGAGACGAAATACCGGGCCCACGAGGAGGCGCTCAAGCGGATCGCGACGGGCGCTCCAATCATCATCGTCCAGCCCGGCCAGACGTTCGGCCCGCACGACCACTCGCTCGCTTCCGGGCAGCTCCAGCTGGCCCATGACGGCAAGCTTCGCTACCTCGCATTCACCGACGCCGGGATCGCGTGGGTCCACGTCGACGATCTGGCTGATGGGATCGTCGCCGCGCTCGACGGGGGCCGGCCGGGAGAGACGTATGCGCTCGGCGGGGACATTCTCCGACTCGGGGAGGCCATCGCGATCGCCGCAAGGGTCGGTGGGCGCCGAGCGCCCGGGCTGCGCGTCCCACTGGCGCTGCTGCGCCTCATCGCCCCGCTCAACGACCGCGTCGGCGGGCTGCCTGGGTTCCCGAGGAACCTTCGCGAGACGATCTCGGCGGACGAAGGCAAGACGTACTGGGTGAGCCATGACAAGGCGACGCGCGAGCTGGGCTTCAACCCGCGTAGCCTCGAACAGGGAGTTGCGGATACCTGGGGGCGCGCGTGACTGACGGCTCCGAACGCCCGCCGTACACTCGGGCCATGGCCCGCGAGCTGCCGATGTTCGAACCGCCGGGCGCGCACACCCACGGCGCGCACGAGCCCATCTCGATCGCGATGGGTGGCGGTGAGTTCGCGCCCGCTTCGGACGGTTCAGCGGCGCTTCGGCGGCACCCGGACTGGATCCGAGCCCGTATTCCGTCAGGCGAGAACTACCACGACCTCAAGCGGATTCTCCGCGGACTGAACCTCAACACCGTCTGCGAAGAGGCGCACTGCCCGAACATCGGTGACTGCTGGGATCAGCGGACCGCGACGATCATGATTCTCGGCGACACCTGCACCCGGGCCTGCGGCTTCTGCAACATCAAGACCGGCCGGCCGACATGGTTCGATGACGACGAACCGCGGCGCGTCGCCGAAGCTGTCGCGAACCTAAACCTGGAGCATGTCGTCGTGACGTCCGTTGCCCGCGACGACCTCGAAGACGGTGGCGCGAGCGCATTCGCTGCGACGATTCGGCAGCTCCGCGACCGTTGCCCCGGCATGGGCGTGGAGGTCCTGATCCCGGATTTCAACGGCGCCGAAGCGCCGCTTCGGGCGGTCATGGAGGCCGGGCCGGACATCCTCAACCACAACCTCGAGACCGTTCGAAGGCTCCAGAAGCCCGTCCGGAAGCGCGCGCGCTGGGACCGCTCGCTCGGCGTTCTCGAGCGTTCGAAGGCCTACGCCGGCGAGCTCAACCACGCGGTCCACACGAAGAGCTCGCTGATGGTCGGGCTCGGCGAGACGCGCCCCGAGCTGACCGAGGCGTTCGAAGCCCTGCGGGCCGTCGACACCGACATCCTCACCATCGGCCAGTACCTCCGCCCGTCGCCGAAGCACCTGCTGCTGGAGCGCTACTACCACCCCGACGAGTTCGCGGAGATGAAGGCCGAGGCCCTCGCCCTCGGCTTCAAGCACGTCGAGTCAGGCCCGCTCGTGCGTTCCAGCTACCACGCCCGCGACCAGGTCCCCGGCGCAGAGCTCAAGGCCCTGCGCCGCCGGCAGGCGACCCTCGACGACTCCGGCCGCGTCGTGCCGCTGGCGGGCTGAGGCCACCTATACCGGGTCGACCACCAGGTAGCTGAAGACCGTCTCGACCGACACCGTGCCGGTCAGGTGGACCGTGAACGTCTCGTCGGCTCGCTCGATCCAGGACACGGCAACCGCCGCCCCGGGGTCGGTGATGAGCGAAACCGTTACGTGGCTGTTGGCCGATCCAATGTCGACCGTCGCCTGCGACTGCCCGGAGTCGACGTGACCGAAACCGACCGTGCTGAACCTGGAGCGACCCTCCACGAGGAGGCCGAGGTCCCCGACCGCGTGAACCGCCGCGCCCGGGCCGTTCGTGCGGCGAGCAAAGAGCGCATCTCCCTCGGCCGAGCCATCGTGGTCGCCGAACAGCGCAAAGCCCGTCCCGTCATCGTGCTTGTACGCCGAGACCGCAGCACCATGGCCGGAACCTGTTCGGTCCGAGATGATCGAATCGCCCTCGCCCGGGCCGCTCCGGCTCGCCTCAATCGCATGGCCGGGCGCGGGACTGTCGTTGTCGCCACGGACTCCGGTGCCCCCGCCGCCGCCAGTCCTGGCGCCGCGGATCGCGGCTCCGTCTGCGTCGCCGAATCGGGCGACGAGGAGCGCCTCGCCGGCGGCGGTGCCCTCGTGGTCGATCTGGACGCCTGGACCTTCGCCGGCACCGGTCTTGAACAGATGGGCGGCGTAGCCGTAGCCGTCGCCCGACTTGTCGATGTGAAGGCCGTGGCCTACGCCCGGTCCACCCTTGTTCCCGCGGACCGCGTCTCCTTCGCCATCGTCGACTCGTTCCGCCTCCAGGCCGTTGCCAGGCCCGGAGCCATCGCGGATCGCTCGGACGCCGTTGCCGTCCCCATCGTCATGGCGCTCGGCTCGCACGGCGGCGCCGCTGCCGGATCCGTAACGAAGGCCCGCGACTGCGTACCCGCCGCCGTTGTCGCCGCGGAACCCGACGACACCTGATCCATCGCCGCTACCGGTTCGTTCGCCCCACACACCGTCACCACCTGAGCCCGTGCTCAGCCCTTTGAGACCGGGGCCGGTGCCAGTGTTCTTGCCAAGGAGCGCAGGGTCAGCGTCGGGGCTGGTGAAGGTCGCGACTGGGGGTCCCGGAGGCGCACCGAGAACCGCTGCCGGTGCTGCCAGCGCGACGGCTGCGGCACCGGCGCCAGCGCCGGCGAGCGCGGCCAGGAACGCACGCCGGTCGCGGGGTTCGACCGGTGGCTGACCCTTCGTGGGCTCTTCGATGATCTCCGCGCCCGGGAAGCCGGGCTCACGCGCGCTCGTCATGGCATCGTCCCTCCAGGCAGCATCGGGGGCTGCGTGGAAGAGACGTCCGTGCGCCCCGTCCGTTACATGGGCGGAACGCCAAGCGGGCCACATGCGACGAGCCGACTCCGCCGATATCCTGACGACGAATGCCGCATCTGCTCTCTCGCAAGATCCCGCTCGCCGAGCTGCACTGCCACCTGGGCGCGGCGGTGACCCCGGCGATCATGTGGGGCATCGCCCACTCGCAGGGCATCAAGCTGCCGACGAAGGACTATTGGGAGTTCCGGCAGCTGATCACGGTCAACGCGCGCGGCACGAAGTCGTTCGAGGGCTACCTGCAGCTCTTCCACTGGACCGAGCTCATCCAGAGCTCGCCGCTGGCGGTCGAACGGAGCGTCTACGAGGTCGTTGGCGGCGCGTACCGGAAGAACAACGTCACGACGATGGAGCTGCGCTTCAACCCGATGAAGCGAAACCGGGGCGGCGAGCAGGACCTCGACCACATCATCGCGGCGGCGGTCCGGGGCATGGACCGCGCGACGCTCGAATACCCCGCCAAGCCAGGCTTGATCTTCTGCCTCGACCGCGCGTTTTCGTACGACCTCAACGAGATCATCGTCGAGAAGGCGATCACCTGGCGCGATCGTGGCGTCGTCGGCGTCGATATCGCTGGACCCGAGTCCGCGACCTTCCGCGTGGCCGACTACAAGCGGCTGTTCCGGCGAGCCCGTCAGTTCGGCCTTGGGATCACCATCCATACCGGTGAGGCCGGCCCGGTCGACGAGGTGGCGCGCGTCGTCGAGATCCTCGAGCCGGACCGGATCGGCCACGGCGTGAAAGCGGCGTACGACCCGCGGGCGATGGCGATGATCCGCGAGCGCGGCATCGTGCTCGAGATCTGCCCGACCTCGAACCTGAACACGAAGGTCGTCTCGGGCTGGGACGAGTTCCGCTGGATCTTCGACACGTTCCGGCGCAACGAGGTCCGTTTCACGATCTCGACCGACGGCCCTGAGATGCTCAAGACGTACATCCGCGACGAGCTCGCGACGCTGGGCCGGCTGGGCATCCTGTCGGTCGAGGAGCAGGAGCACGTCGCCGCGACGGCGATGGCCGCGTCGTTCGTGCGGAACGTCTCGGACGTCGCGATGCCCGTTCTCGAGCCGGCGCGACGCGAGGTCGTCGAGCGCGAGGAGGCCTGAGCGGCCGAGTTCGGGCGAGGTTCAGTCCGGGCGGGCGCTGATCTTGTACGAGCAGCAGCGCTCGCCCGAGGCGATGTGGCTCTCGCGGACCACGTCCGCGTCGAGAACCTCGCTGAAGAGGGCAAGCTCGGCGGCGCATGCCGCCGGCTGGTTCTGTGCCACATGGTGGATCGCACAGTTCCGCTCGACGAGACGCAGGCCGCCTTCTTCGGGTCGGGCGTCAGCGAGGTAGCCGGCGCGATCCTGGATCGCGGCGAGGAGCATGACCCGCTCCGTCAACGTGGCGCCCGGCGGAAGGATGTCGTCCATCTCGCGTCGAACGCGGTCGCCGATCTGGCGCCGCCGCGCGGCGAAGACCTGCTCGATCAGCTCGTCGCCGCCGATCGAGGCGATCGCGGTCAGGAGGCCGGACGCGAGCCCGTCGTAGTCCTCGGGAAAGAGGTCCTGCGCGTCGGCAGTGACGTCATAGAGGTGTCTCGGCCGGCCGACACCGTGGCGTTCCAGCACGTGCTGGACGAGGTTCGCCGATTCGAGGGCGTGGAGCTGCTGGAGGACTCCGGTTCGGCTCGCTGCGAGCGCGGCGGCGAGGCCGTCGGGCGACGTCGGCCCGTTGCGGCGGAGGTGGACGAGGATCTCGCGCCGGAGCGTCGACGGCGTTGTCGCGGCGGCTGCCGGCGGGCGGCTGGAGCTCGCGGGCGTGACGGCCGGCAAGACGCGCTCAGACATCGCCAGCGAGGCTAGCACTGGCGCTCCCGACGCGCCGCGAGTGGGGTCGGGCGCACCCGCCGCTGCTACCCTCGCCCGGATGGACCTCGACCTCTCCGCCGAGCATCGCCTCCTCCGCGACACCATCCGCGAGTTCATGGTCAACGAGGTCGCCCCGGTCGTCGAGGAGCACGAGCGGGAGCGCAAGTTCCCGGTCGAGGTCGTCAAGCGGCTCGGCGAGATGGGTTGGCTGGGCATCCCGTTCCCGGAAGAGGAAGGCGGCAGCGGTCTCGACACGCTCGCGTATGCAATCGCGATCGAGGAAATCGGGCGGGTCTGGGGCTCGCTGGGCCTGATCGTCGCGGCGCACACGTCGCTGGGCTGCGGTCCGCTGCACCTCGCCGGGACGCCCGAACAGATCGAGAAATTCCTCGTCCCGATGGCCAGCGGCAAGGTCATCGGCGCGTACGGGCTGACCGAACCGGGCGCCGGCTCGGACGCAGGTGGGACGCGGACCACCGGCGTCCACGAGGACGGCCCCGACGGCGGTACCTGGGTCATCAACGGCGGCAAGCGCTTCATCACGAACGCCGGCCAGGCGGGAACCTACGTCATCACCGCCCGGACAGGTTCGAAGGACGACGACAGCGCCGAGATCAGCGCGTTCATCCTGCCCGCCGATACGCCGGGCTTTCGGGTCGGCCGGCTGGAGGACAAGCTGGGCCTGCACGCCTCGGCGACCGGCGAGCTCCACTTCGACGACTGCCGCCTGCCGGCAGCGAACATGCTCGGACCGCGCGGCGACGGCTTCCGGACGTTCCTCAAGATCCTCGACGGCGGCCGGATCTCGATTGGCGCCCTGGCCCTTGGTCTCGCGCAGGCGGCGCTCGACGCTGCGGTGCCGTATGCGCAGACGCGCGAGCAGTTCGGCCGCCCGATCGGGTCGTTCCAGGGCGTCGCGTTCATGATCGCCGACATGGCGACCGAGATCGAAGCCGCCCGGGCGCTGGTGTACCGGTCGGCCTGGCTCAAGGACCAGGGCCGCGACTACTCGCTGGCCGCGGCCGAGGCCAAGCTGTTCGCCTCGGAGGTCTCCTCGCGGGCGACGAACGCCGCGATCCAGGTCCATGGCGGCTATGGCTACGTGACCGACTACCCGGTGGAGCGCTACCTCCGCGACGCGAAGCTCACAGAGATTGGCGAGGGCACGAGCCAGGTTCAGCGGCTCGTCATCGCCCGCAAGATCCTGGGACTGCGCGTCGTCTGAGGCTCAGTCGCCCGCAGCGTTCGTCACCGCGGCCCGAAGGTTCGACGTGAAGTCCGCGGCCCACGGACCCTGACCGGCAAGCACGAACGGGCTCGCATCCACGAACTCGAACGTGGCGGGATCGGTCGCCCAGGTCTGGACGCACGTGTCGACGTCGGCGCGCCGGCGGCTGTACGCGTCATCGTCCCCGAAGAGATAGATCCGGAGCTGGACCGGGCCCGCCTGGTCAAGGCCTGAGGCACGGAAGGCGATCGCCATCGGCGCGAGCGTCACGTCGTTGCAGCCCGGATCGCCGGAGATGACGTTCTCGATCTCGATGCCCCTCGCTCGCAGCTCGATCGCGAAGTCGCCGAAGCTGCCCGGCGTCGGCGCCGGGGGCGAGCCCCGAAGGGAGTCGCAGGCAGAGAGCAGGATCGCGGCCGCGACGAGGTTGGCGATCCGTCTGCGCATCGGCCGATCCTAGTAGGATCGCCACGTGGCCGCCCCCGAGTGGCCGATCTTCGGCCGCGACGTCCCCGACGCGCCCTGGCGGCCATCGCCGCGTGACCTGGCCGAGAGCCGGCTCGCTGGCCTCGTGCGGGCGTCTGGTGAGCCATCACTGGAAGCGCTGCAGGCTCACGCCGCGGCGGACCCGGCGTGGTTCTGGGGCCTGGCGTCGGACGACATCACGATCCCCTGGGCGCGCCGTCCTCGGTCCGTTCTGGACGCTTCAGGTGGCCCCGAGTGGACCCGCTGGTGGATCGGCGGCGCCTTCAACTACGCCGCCGCCTGCCTCGATGGACGGGCCTCGAGCGACCCGGACGGCGAGGCGCTCGTCTGGGAAGGCGAGGAGGGCGAGGTTCGAACGTTCACGAATGCCGAGCTGCGGCACCACGTGGAGTGGGCCGCGGTCATGCTCCAGGGCCTCGGCGTAAAGGCTGGCGACCGGGTCGGGATCCTCCTGCCGATGCTCCCCGAGACCGTGATCAGCGTTCTGGCCCTCGGCCTCATCGAAGCCATTTACACGCCGATCTTCAGTGGCTACGGCGCGACGGCGATCGCATCGCGGCTCAACGACTGCGAGGCCTCGCTCCTCATCACGGCAGACGGGTTCCGTCGGCGGGGCGGGCTCGTTGGGCTCAAGGCCGTCGCGGATGAAGCGGTTGCATCGGCGCCGACGGTCAAATGTACGTTGGTCGTTCGAAGGCTTGGGGATGCCGCTCCCGAGACGCCGTGGTCGGCCGAGCGCGACGTCTGGTGGGACACCGCGCTGGCGGCGACGTCGATGCCTTCGAACGGGCTCGAACGACAGACGACCGACCCCGAAACGCCGTACATGCTGATCTACACGTCGGGCACGACGGGCCGGCCGAAGGGCGCGGTCCACGTCCACGGCGGCTTCCCGATCAAAGGCGCACAGGACCTCGCGCACAGCTTCGACCTCGGACGCGGCGACACGCTGTTCTGGTTCACCGACCTCGGCTGGATGATGGGTCCGTGGGCGATCTCGGGGTCGCTGCTGCTCGGCGCGCGGCTTGTGCTCTACGAGGGCACGCCGGATTTCCCGGGGCCAGACCGGCTCTGGTCAATCGTCGAGCGGCATCGGATCACGCATCTCGGCCTATCGCCGACGGTCATCCGGGCGCTGATGGTCCACGGCGAGGATCCGGTTCGAGCCCACGATCTGTCTTCGCTCCGCGTTCTCGGTTCGACCGGCGAGCCCTGGAATCCCGAGCCCTGGTGGTGGTATTTCCGCGAGATCGGTGGCGGCCGTTGTCCGGTCATCAACTACAGCGGCGGGACGGAAGTCTCCGGCGGGATCGTGTCCGGCAATCCGCTGACGCCGCTGCGGCCGACGTCGTTCGGCGGGCCCCAGGTCGGCGTCGCCGCCGACGTCGTGGACGCCTCAGGTCAGCCCGTGCGCGGCGAGGTCGGCGAGCTCGTCATTCGGCAGCCGCTTCCGGGCATGACGCGCGGCTTCTGGCGCGACCCGGATCGCTACGTCGAGACGTACTGGTCGCGCTTCCCGGGCATCTGGGTCCACGGCGACTGGGCGCTCATCGACCCAGATGGCTACTGGTACATCCAGGGCCGTTCGGACGACACGCTCAAGGTCGCGGGCAAGCGCGTCGGGCCGGCCGAAGTCGAAAGCGCGGCCGTGGCCCACCCCGCGGTGGTCGAAGCTGCGGCCGTTGGCATCCCGCACGACGTGAAGGGGGAGTCGATTGCCGTCTTCTGCGTCCTTCGACCGGGCGAAACGGATTCGCCCGATCTCCGCGCCTCGATTGGCAGCGTGGTAGCACGCGAGCTTGGTAAAGCGCTAAAACCGGATGTCGTGGCCGTGATCCCGGCGCTCCCGAAGACCCGCTCCGGCAAGGTCATGCGGCGCGTCGTGCGCGCCGCTTACCTTGGGCTGGACCCCGGTGACCTCTCCGCCCTCGACGATCCGCGGCTGCTCGAAGCGATCCGCGCCACGGCGCAGCGAGGCTAGGGCCGGCGGTCCTCGTAGACGACCGCGATCGAGGCCTTCGTTTCGAAGCCGCTGCCCTGACGTCCAAGATATGCGCCCGAATGGCGTGTCGACAGCGACGAGATCGTCACGATCCGCTGGCCCTGATCGGCGCGCTTCGCGGCGTCCTCCGCGATCTCCGCGAAGATCGCGACCGGGTTGAGCTCCTCGCCGGTGTCGCCGACGTGGTAGACGACGATCCGCTGGTCGGGTCCCGCGCGGAACTCGTTCTGCGTGACGAGCGTGCTCATTTCCATGGGCGGCATTGTTGCACGCGATTTCGGTCGTGCAACCCGCTCAGCGGATCGAGCGCGTGGGCTTGTGGCTCTGCATGCACGCCGTATGCACATCTCTTGGGCAAGGAGGTCGACAAGGGCCCTTCGAACGCCTGAATCCACGCGGTCGAAGATCGATTCGTGCACGGCCGACGCGTGCGAGCGTCGTGCGGGACATCGTTGTCGAGCGCTTAGGCCTCGGAATGCACATACGACGATCACGACGGCGGCTAAGGCGGTCACCCCGCCCAAGTGTCGGGGCCAGGCGACCCCAGCCGCCAGAGGCCAACCGCCCGGGCCTACCCGCCGCGAGCGCGGCGCTTGGCGTCGCGGAGGCGCGAGATGGTGTCGGAGGCGTCCTCGTCGGCGGTTGGCGGAGGCGTGGGCGTCGTCGGTGCCGGCGTCAGCGGTGTCGCGGCCGGACCGGGCGTCGCGGCCGGAGTCGCCGGGGCAGGCGGGACGCTGGGTGATGATTCCGGAGTCGCAGCGCCCGAGCGCTCGGCTGTCGGGGCGCTGACGGGCGCCGATGGTGCAGCCGTGGATTCGCGTCCGAGGAGGGCCGCGCGCGCCGCGGCGCCTCCGGCACGCTCGCGGGTGGCCAGGATCGCCGCATCCCCAGCCGTTCGAACGGCCGGGCCGCGCCAGCCACGCCACGTCCGGCCGACCCAGCGTCGCGCGTCGACAAGTTCGCGCCGTCCCAGCGACACGCGTCGCAGCGCGATGTCCAACGGCCACAGGAGCAGCGCGAGGATCAGCAGCCACGGCCAGAGCTCGGTGAACGACGACGTCGTCTCGAGGTCGTGGGTCCACGGTTCGGCGGCCGTCGCGATCGCCCGGCCACCGGTCGCAGACCGAAGCGTCGCCAGGAACGCCTCGTTCGCGCCGAGCAGCCGGTATTCAGTGGCCACCGGGGCCACGAGGCCGATCGTTCGCCCCAGGGCCGGATCGCCGGGCCGCGTCTGCGTCACCCGCACCGCGTAGGCCCCTGAATCGATCTCGCCGAGCTCGGTCTCGTACACGCCCGGCGCGACCTGGTCGAGCGTCACCGGGTGCGAGACGAGGTCCGGTCCAACCACCATCGCCGTCGTCGAGTAGAAGTTCCGCGGCGAGCCGTCCTCCTCGACGCTCTCGACGTGGAGCCGGGTCTCATTGCCGTCCTGCTCGAATGTCGCCTCGATGCCGCCGGTCTCCTCGCCCGGGAACGTCCAGCCAACGAGCTGGCTGAAGAACTTGCTGAAGCCCGGCCAGGCGACCCAGTTCGTGGCCCAGCGACCCGTTGAGTCGGACGTCCACGCCACCGACCGGCCCAGGCCGTACTGCCATTGCGCGAGGAGCGGGTCGTCGCGGGCCGTGACGAGGACCTGCTGTGCCGCGGACTTGATCGTCGTGCCGTTGTAGCCGTGGAGGCTCGGGAAGCCCTCGTCGATGCCGCGCAGGATCGGTGAGCTCGACGTCTGGATCGGGAAGAAGTCCTCCTCGACGATCTGCTGGCCGGAGACCTGCTGGGTCTCCTTGAGGAAGATGTCCGGGATCGAGGATGGGTTCGCGGCGTTGTAGAAGCGGCCGCCGCCCTGCTTCGCGAGGCCCTCGAGGAACGGGTTCGAACCGCCGCCGGCGCCAACGGTCGAGAGGGTGATGCCGGCCGCCTGCATCCGCTTGATGATCGCGTCGTACTGGCCGGATGACGACCAGCCGTCGGTCAGCAGGATGATGTGGCGCCGCGTGGCGGTCGTCTTCTCGAGCGATTCCACGGCCTTGTCGAGGCCCGAGAAGATGTTCGTCTGGCCGTTCGGCTGGATCTTCGCGACGTCGCCTGCCAGGTCGCTGATCTGGCCGAGCGGTCGAGTGTTGACGACCCAGTGCGCGGAGCTGTCGAAGGCGACCACGCCGAGCTCGTCGCGCGCCGTGAGCGCCGCCGCCGCGCGGAGGATCGCCTCCTTGCCGATGTCGACCTTGCGCACGCCGCCGATGCCCGTGCCGCCGCCCTGCTGGAACGTGTTGCAGTGGCAGGCGTCCATCGAGCCGGACTTGTCGATGACGACGACGAGCGCGATGTCGGGCTGCTTCTGGCGATCGCGGACGCCCATGTCGACCGGCAGCGTCTCCTCGATCGGCGTGTCCGTGTAGCCGCCGGCGCCGTAGCTCTTCGGGCCGCCGACCATGACGAGGCCGCGGCCCAGGTCGCGGACGTAGACCTGGAGCGCAGCCAGCTGGCGGTCCGACAGTCGCAGCCGCGGGACGTCGACGACGACGATGCTGTCGTACGTCGCGAGGCCCGCGAAGTCGGTCGGGAGCGCCTCGGGGATGATCGAATCGACGGTCTGGCCTTCGGCCTCGAGCGCGGTCACGAGCTCCGCCGCGACCTTCTCGTCGCCCTTGAGGACCAGGATGCGCGGCTCGCCCTTGACGATCGTGTTCGAATCCGCGCGGTCGTTCTGGCTGAACGTGTCGCGCGCGGCCTCGACGACGGCCCGGAACGTGTGGAAGCCCGGCTCGCTGGGCTTGACCAGGAACTTGATCCGGTTCTGACCTTCCTTCAGGTCGACGCGCTCGGTCTTGACGAGGGTGCCGTCGACGTAAAGGCGGATCGTCGCGGTCTGGGCGACGCTCGAACGAACGTCGGCGACGGCTTCGATGTCCTCGCCGAGGCGAGCGGTCGATGGTGTCGAAAGCCGCTCGATGAGGACCTCGTCCTGGTCGTCGAGCCCGATCCGGACGGTCTCCACCTGGACCCCGCGCGCGGCGGCAAGCGCTGCCTCCTCCTGGCCGTGGCCGGTCGTGTCGTTGCCGTCCGAGATGAGGACGATCCGCTTCTGGGCGTCGTCGGGAAACAGCGCTGAGGCCAGCCGAAGCGCCGCGCCGATGTCGGTCGCGGCCTTGACGGGCGTGGAGTGGATCCGGTCGACGGTTCGCAGGTCCTCGGGGAGGCGCTCGACGAGGGCGTCGCGGCCAAAGGCGACGATCCCGGCCACGTCGTCCTCGGGCATCTCCTCGAGGCTGTCCCTGATGAACGCGAGGGCCGTCTCGCGACCGCTGTTCCCGACCGAGTCCGAGAGGTCGACGACGAAGATCGTCGCGAGCCGGTCGACGGGGAGGACGAGCTGGAAGCCGGCGAGGGCGAAGACGAGCGCGACGAGGACGAGGGTTCGCAGCGCCAGGGCGATGCGACGGCGCGTCGTTCCGAGGCGGCGCCGGGCGGCGAGGTGGAGGAGGAACGTCAGCCCGAGCAGCGGGACGAGGAGGACGAGCCAGACCGGGGTGTCGAAGCGGACGCCCATCTAGGCGCTCCGGCTCCCGCCGCGTCCGAGTCGGGTCGTGGCGCCGCGCCAGAGGCGCAGGACCGCGTCGCGCTGGTAGACGAGCCACTCGGCGACGAGGATGAGGAGGACGAGGAGGACGATCGGGACCCAGAGCTCGTCGCGTGCCGGCGGCCGCGGCTCGGCCGTCGTCCCGCCGCCGGTGACCGGGGACGGCTGGGCGGAAGCCGCCGGCGATCCGGAGGGTTCTGGCGAGCCGCTCGCGGTCGGGGACGCGGAAGGGCCGCCGCTCGCGCCGGCCGCGAGACCCAGGGCCTCGATCGCCGCCGCGGAGCCCGGTGCGATCGTGGACTCATCGGGGTCGAAGAGGTCGACCGCGAAGCGCTGCGGTGCGTTCGGATCGATCGGGCCGCCGGTCGGCACCGGGGTGGGGGATCCGCCCGGCGACGAAGACGGGCTGACGCTCGCGGACGGCGTGGCCGTCGCACTCGGCGCGGCCGTCGCCGACGGTCCAGGTGTGGCCTGCGGGTAGACCGGCGATGCGGAGTAGACCCCGAGCTGATCGGTCTGGCTGAACGACACCGACGTGCCGCCTTCGGTGCCCGGCGCCAGCTCGATCGTGCTCCCGTCCGGCCGTGTGACGGTAAGTCCGGTCGCGCCCGCCGGCACGGGCAGTGTCACCGGCGAGCCCGGCTCCACCGCCTCGGTGGGCGCGGCTGAGCCCCCGAGCAGCTCGCCGACGAGGTTCGACATGAGGATCGGAAACGCGACCTGGAGCGGCAGGTCGGACTGCCGCGGCTGGAAGGCGAGCACGGCGCTCGCGAAGCCGTCGCGCGTCCCCGTGTAGAGGAGCGGGGCGCCAGCCGGGCCGGGGATGATCGTCCGGGCCCACGCGGGGAGCGTCATCTTCCGGGCCGTACCGACGTGCGTCGTGGAGAGATCGACGTAGCGCAGGATCGGCTCATCGGCGTCAAGCGCGCCGATCAGCGGGTCCCGCAGCACGCCCGTCACGTCGCCGAGCGGGCTCGAGCGCTCCGGGCCGATCGCGAGGATCGGTCGGTCCGGCAGCGTCGCCGGGAGCGCGCCTTCGAAGACGATGAGGTCGAAGAGCTCCGGGTGAGTGTCGGCCCCGAACTTCTCGAGCGTCACGCCGTAGAGCTCGGTGTTCGGGAGGTAGGACAGCGCTGTTTCGAGGTAGGGGTCGCCCTCGCCGACGAGCAGGATCCGGCGCAGGTGATCCGGCGGGACGATCGCCCACGCTCGGTCGTCGAGCTCGAGCAGGTCACTGACCGAGCCTTCTTCCGTCTCCCGGCTGAGCCGGACCTCGACCACGGCGACGTCGTGCGGGACGTCGTCGATGATGACCTCGGTGCGCGTCTGCGGATCGTTGTAGACGTCGCGCGCCTCAAGCAGCACGCCGTCGCCCCAGACCTCGAGCCGGCGCTCGGACCGCTCGAGATCGAGGTTCGCGATGCTCACGAACACCGATCGGCTCACGCCGGACGGGGCCGTTCGAACCGCGAGTGCGACGATCGCCTGGTTGCTCCGACCGCGGCCGACCTGCAGGACCGAGACCGGGTGGTCGAGGCGGACCTCGGGCTTCGAGGCGAGCGCGGCGTCCGTGGCGACGAGGATCTCGGCGTCGCCCGAGCGCGCCGCCAGGGCGTTCGCGAGCCGCAGCGCGTCGGCGAGATCGCCGGTCGATGGCGAGATCGCGATCGAGTCGATCGCAGCGCGTACTCGTCCCAGATCGGTTGTGCCGTTCGCGACGACGCGGGCCGTCTTGCCGGCGGCGATCACGCTGACCTTGCCGCCCGCCGGGAGGTCCTTCAGCGCCTCGATCGCGAGGTCCTTCGCGGCTTCCAGGCGGTTCGGCGTGACATCTGTGGCAGCCATTGAGGCCGAGGTGTCGATCACGATCACGACGTCGCCCGCGAGGCCGGCCGGACGCTCGAGGAACGGCCGTGCCGCGAGGATCGCGAGCAGCGCGACGAGGAGAAGCTGGAGCAGCAGCAACAGGCTCCGACGGAGGCGCTGCCACGGCGCGTTCGCCTCGATGTCGGCCATGAGCCGCTGCCACAGCAGCGTCGACGGCACGATCTGCTCGTCGCGCCGCAGCCGGAGCAGGTACATCGCGACAACGACCGGCAGGAACAGCAGCCCGAGGAGCGCCAGCGGCGCGAGGAACGGCATCCGCCCGGCCTAGCCGAGGACCCGGCGACGCCGCAGTTCGGCGAACACAAGATCCGCGAGCGGCACGTCCGTGGACAGGGGCACGTACGAGGCGCGGCGCTTGGCCGCGGTGTCCGCGAACGCCTCGCGCCAGGCCGCGAGTCGGCCCTTGTAGTCGTCGATCGTCGCGAGGTCGATCGTCACGTCCATCCCGTCGCCGGTCTCGACGTCGACGAGCCGGAGGTCGCCTTCGAGCTGCGGATCGAGCTCCTCCGGCGACAGCAGATGCAGGATGACGACATCCGAGCCGGTCGCGGCGAGCTCGCGGACGACCCGGTCAGCGTTCGGGTCGAGGAGGTCCGAGAGGAGGACGACGACGCCGCGCCCGGTCAGCTGCGCCGCGGCGTGGCGGGCCGCCGCGACGAGATCCGTCTGGCCGTCTGAGATCGGGATCCCCGAGAGGGCGCCGAGGAGCCGGAAGACGCGGCCGCTGCCGCGGATCGCAGCCTGGCGCCGGCCCGTGCGGCCGGTCAGCGCGACGATCGAGACGCGGTCCTCGGAGGCGAGACCGATGTAGCCAAGCGCTGCCGCGGCGCGCTTCGCGTACGTCAGCTTGTCGGGCCGCCCGGCGGCCATCGACGCCGACGCATCGAGGAGGAACGTGATCGTCACGTCCTCCTCTTCGACGTAGAGCTTCACGAAGAGCTTCTCGAGCCGGGCGAGGATGTTCCAGTCGAGCTGCCGAAGGTCGTCACCGAGCGTGTAGTCGCGATAGTCCGCGAACTCGACGCTCTGCCCGCGCTTCACCGACCGGCGGCCACCCTTGAGGCCACCGCGCGCGGGCTGGCGCATGAGCAGCTGGAGGCGTTCGAGCTGGCGCAGGAACGTCTCGTCGAAGACGGTCGGGTCGATCTCCGACGGCAGGAAGGCCTGCCGCCCGCCCTTCGACTCAGGGCTCGCCGGGACCGCCGCGGTCGACGGGCTCGTCGCCTCGGTCATCGTCGCGCCTCGCGCGGCGGCTACTCGACCGCCGGCGCAGGGACCGCGTCGAGGATCGAGCGGACGATGGCCTCGGACGTGATGCCCTCCGCCTCACCCTCGAAGTTGAGGATGACGCGGTGGCGGAGGGCCGGAAGCGCGACGGCCCGGATGTCGTCGATCGAGACGTTGAACCGGCCGTCGAGGAGGGCATAGATCTTGCCGCCGGCGACGAGCGCCTGGGCGCCGCGCGGCGAGCCGCCGTAGCGGACGTACTGCCTGACGAGCTCGGGGGCCCGTGGCTGATCCGGATGCGAGGCCGCCAGCACGCTCACCGCGTAGGCCGTGACGTGCGGCGCGATCGGCACCGCCCGGGCGAGCCGCTGCATCTCGACGATCTCGGCGCCAGTGCAGATCTTGGAGGCCGTCGGTGAGTCTGCCCCGGTTGTGCGATCCATGATCGTCACGAGGTCTTCCTCGGACGGGAAGGGGACCATGACCTTGAACATGAAGCGATCGAGCTGCGCCTCCGGCAGCGGGTACGTGCCCTCCATCTCGAGCGGGTTCTGGGTCGCGAGGACGAAGAACGGCGGGTCGAGCTGGTAGCGCTGGCGCGCGACCGTGACCTGGTGCTCCTGCATCGCCTCGAGCAGGCTCGACTGGGTCTTCGGCGTTGCGCGGTTGATCTCGTCGGCGAGAACGAGGTTCGCGAAGATCGGCCCGGACTGGAACCGGAAGACACGGGCGCCGCCCTCCTCGACGAGGATGTTCGTGCCCGTGATGTCGGCCGGCATGAGGTCCGGCGTGAACTGGATCCGGTTGAACGAGCAGTCGATGACGTCGGCGATCGTGCGAATGAGCATCGTCTTGCCAAGTCCCGGCACGCCCTCGAGGAGCGCGTGGCTGTTCGCGAGCAGCGACGTGACGGTCTGGCGGACCAGCTCCCGCTGGCCGACGATGACCTTGCCGACCTCGCGCTCGATCGCCATCGCGCGTTCCGCGAAGGCCTCCGGGGCGAGCCGGGCTGCGGTATCGGTTGCGGCGTTCATGTCCCCTCCAGGGCTCAGTTCGACGGGTCGAGCGAGCTGAAGTAGTCGCGCACGAAGTCCTTGATCGAGAGCGGCACGTAGGATCGGTCGAGGGTCGTGAGCGCGTAGCTCTTGAAGTCGGAGTAGACCTCGCTGTACGGGACGTACGAGCCGGGATCCACGCCGGGGCCCTGGTTGTTGCCCTGGCTCGTCTGGCCGTCGCCGCCGCTGCCGGCGACGTACGACGGGTCGCCTGGACGGCCGAGGCGGTCGAACGGGGCGAAGATGCCGTTGAGGTCTTCGCCGAGCTGGGACGGCCGATTCGGGTTCACCGGTCCACGCGGTGTCGAGTTGCCACCGATGCCCGAGCCGAGGTAGTTGGCGTTCGAGCCGCCGCCACCGATCGAGCCCTGGCCCTGGCCTTGGCCTTGACCCTGGCCTTGACCCTGGCCTTGACCCTGGCCCTGGCCTTGACCTTGACCCTGACCCTGACCGGCACCTGGGCTCTGGCCCGGCTGTCCCTGTCCCTGCCCCTGGCCCTGACCGGTGCCTGGGCTCTGGCCGGGCTGACACTGACCTTGCCCTTGCTGACCCTGGCCCTGCTGGCCCTGGCCCTGCTGGCCCTGACCCTGCTGCCCGGCGTTGGCCAGGTCGCGCCGGCTGTCCTGCAGCCGATTGGCGGCCGTCGCGAGGTCGCGATTCGTCTGGACCCCGTTCTGGGCGCTGTTCAGCGCCTCCCCGAGCCGGTCGAGCGCCTCCTGGGCACTCGCCGTATCGCCCTGGCCCAGGCTCTGGGCCGCGTCTCGAAGCGCCTGTGCGACCGCGCCGTTGGCCTGCGTGGCCGTGCCCTGCATCTCGCTCAGCGACTTCGCGAGGTCCTTGAGCTCTTCGTCGGTCATCGACTTCAGCTTGTCGCCGAGGCCCTTCAGGTCGTCCTTCGTCTTGTTCGGATCACCGTCGGTGTTCGCGTTCGGATTGCCGCTCGCCGTCCGGGACAGGGAGCGAGACAGGTTCGCGAGCGCGGCGGCGCGCTGCTCGTTCGCGGGATCGAGCTGGGCCCGGATCGAGGCCTCGATCTCGCCGAGCTTGGCGAGGTTCGTGTTCAGGTCGCCGGGGTTCTCGCGGAGCTGGCGGGCGAGCTCGCGGAGCTCCTGCGCCAGCTTCGTCCGGGGATCGTTCGGGTTCGTGCCCTTCTCAGCGAGCTTGTCGGCGAGCTCATCGAGCTTGTCGGCCGTCTTCTTCGCTTCTTCCTTCGCCTCGCGCTGCTGCGCGATGACGACGTCCTGCGGGTTCGGCAGCAGGATCACGGGCGCGAGGACGAGCATCGCGACGAGCGCGGCAGCGGCCGGCTGCCGCGAAAGGCGCGGGCGGAACAGGTCACGCCGGACGACGCCCAACGAGCGAAGGGCGTCACGGCGCTGGCGCCGGACGAAGCGTCGCTCCTCGGCCTCACGGTCCAGAGGGGCAGTGTGATCGTCCTCGAGCTGGGCCAGCTCGTCGTCGGTTGCAGGTCCGGCGGCGGCAGGCACGGCCATCGCCAGGGCCAGCGCGCTCGCGGTCCGGTCACCGAGGCCACCTTCGCGGTCAACCGCGAGCGCGGTCTCGCCGAGGCTCGGCCGGGCGGACATCGAAGCGATGACGAGCGCGACCAGGCCAACGAGTGGCAGTGCCGCCCCGAGCGCGGGCGCGATCTCGACCGGTCGCACACGTGCGACCGTCCAGAGGCCCAGCTCGAAAAGCGCCACGAGAGCCACGACCATCCATGCCCGGCGGACGATTCGCCGAAGCCACAGGCGTCGACGATGCGGCCGGAGGCGGCCACGAATCGCATCGAGGTCCGGATCGAGGACGCCGCTGAGGACTCGCCGCGGATCCGCGGGGATGAGCCCGGCCGCCAGTGCGGCAGGCTCCGTGCCGGCTCCGCGGCCACGGCCGCGGCCGAGCCAGGCAAGCGAGGGGCGGCGGAACGCGCGAGCCATCAGGCGGGACTCCTCGAGCTGCGACGGCGCAGGAAGCCCGGCAGGCGAGGGCGCCAGCGACGCGTGGGTGTGACGAGCTGGACGGACAGCAACGTGAAGATCACCGAGATGACGAGCCAGGCGGCGACGCTCTTCGGCCAGAACGTGTCGCGCTGGACGCCGAAGATCTGGCCTTCGGTGACGGCCACGTCATCGAAGGCGATCGCGGCGCACCGCGCGTTCGCGGGGCAACCAGGGGCGCCGTCGACGTTGACGCCGTCGCCGCCGCCGAGGTTGATCACCCCGCCGAAACCTGGGTCGACCTTCACGCCAGGCATCGGGAGGGGCGTTGTGATCCCGAAGGGGTTCGCGCCCGTGATCGATCCGACACGGCCGCAGAACGTCGTGTTCCGGTCGAGCGCATCGACGCCATCGCCGGCGCCGCAGAGGACGTCGGCCTGGGCGATGTATGGGTTGAGGTACATGATCGCCTCGGGCGGCCCACCGCTGATCCGCGTGCTGCCGTCCGGCGCGAACGTCGTCGTGGAGGCGACCGTCGACCAGAACGAGAAGATGAACAGGCTGCCGAGCGTTGCCGCCAGGACCGCGAAGTACGACAGGATCGTGGCCGCCTGCGTTCGGCGTGCGAGCGCCGAGAAGAACAGCGCCACCGAGCCGATGCCGACCGCCGTCGCGAGCAGGACGATGTAGCCGCGCAGGACGTCGTCCCAGGCCACGCCGCCAAAGACGAAGACGAGGGCCGAAAGGGGGACCGACGCGAGCACGAGGATGAAGACGTAGACGAGCGCGGAGAGTAGCTTGCCGATGACGATGGCGAGCGACGAGATCGGCGTCGTCGCGAGCATGTCGAGCGTCTGCTTCTCACGTTCGAGGCTGATGGCCCCGGCGGTGAAGCCCGGTGTCAGCACGACGACGAGCAGCGTCTCGAGCAGCAGGATCGCGCCGAAGACGGCGCGCCCGATCGCCGCCGAGGCGAACGTCGCCTGGTTTGCGAACGCGCCCGCGTAAAGCTTCTCCTGGAGGATCTCCGACATCCAGGCGAAGCCGCCGATGAGGATCAGGTAGACGGTCAGGATGATGAACGCGCGCCGGCCGCGCATTCGACCGCGAAGCTCCTTCACGCCGATGGCCGTGAGCCCGGACGATGCGCCACGGACCGAGCCGCCGAGGCGGCCCAGGCGCGCGCGAAGGGACGGCAGCGCGATCGCGGTCATGCCGCGTCTCCGACGCTCTCGGGTTCGGCCCCGGTGACCTGGAGGAACAGCTCCTCGAGGTCGCTCGCGGCGCGGGCGAAGCTCGCGACCGTCGATCCGCGCGCGATGGCGCGGGCGAGGAGCTGCGCCGCGGCCGCATCGTCGCCTCGGAAGCCGAGCTCGATCGTGCCGTCCTCGAGGATCTCCGCCGAGGCGACATCGGGCTCGGCCCGGAACGCCTCGGTCGCCTCGTCCAGGCCGGCCTCGTCGGCGAGGACGCGCACCCGCAGGACGGCGCCGACGCGGAGGCGCTGCTCGATGTCCGAGATGCGCCCGGCCGCGAGCACCTTGCCGCGATCCATGATCGCGACGCTCGTGCAGATCTCCTCGAGCTCGGGAAGGATGTGGCTGCTGATGAGGATCGTCTTGCCGAGCCGGCGCAGCTCGCGCAGGAGCTCTCGAAGCTCGATGCGGGCGCGCGGGTCCAGCCCGGATGCCGGCTCGTCGAGCAGGAGCACCTGGGGGTCGTGGACGAGCGCGTGGGCGAGACAGAGGCGTTGCTGCATGCCCCGTGACAGCGCCTGGACGTAGTCATCGCGCTTCGGTCCGAGGTCGACGAGCTCGAGAAGGTCCGCGATGATCCGGCGCCGGCGTGCCGCGGGCAGGCCGTAGCAGCGGGCGAAGAAGTCCAGGTACTCCCAGACCTTCATGTCGTCGTAGACGCCGAAGACATCGGGCATGAACCCGAGGACGCGGCGGACCGCGGCCGGGTTCCGACGAACGGACTCGCCGGCGATGACCGCATCCCCGGCGCTCGGCTCGAGGAGCGTGGCCATCATCCGCAGCATCGTCGTCTTGCCCGCGCCGTTCGGCCCGACGAGCCCGAAGATCTCACCCGGCTCGACCGCCAGCTCCACGCCCGCGACCGCGAGCGTGCCGTTGTAGCGCTTGACGAGGCCCTCGACGCTGACGATCGCGCTCATCGGACGTCACCGCTGATCGACACGCCGAACTGGAAGCCGAAATTGCCGTCCGGCTGCTCGTTGACGAAGCGCACGAGGACCGTGCCGCTCGCCGGGTCGACATACCGCTCCGGCGCGGCAATCGTGTAGCCCTGGCCGGCGGTCAGGTGGGGGAGACGGACCCAGATGCCCTCTCCGGAGCGATCGAACAGCTCCACCTCTGGCATGTTGTCCTGGATCCGCGGCACGCAGCCCTCCGGCGCGTTGTTCTCGAGATTCGAGCAGACCTCGGGGATCCCCGGCAACGGGTCGATCGGCTTGCCGGCGCCGACCCGGATCGGCTCGCCATTCGTGAGCTGGAGCTCGAGCTCCGTCACCGCGAGTGAGCCTTCGAACTCGATCGGGCTGTAGGACACGGTCGCGGATCCCGTGCTGAGGTTCAGCCAGGTCGGGTCCTTCGTGAAGAACATCGCGCTCGAATCGACGACGACGCTGCGCATGAGGTCGCCCTCGAACGTCGTTCGACCGCTGATCGTCATCGGAACGGGAACGTAGTAGAGCGTGTTCGCGACGCGCCGAGGGCGCTGGCCCTGGATCTGGACGTCGAGCACGTTCTGCCTCCCCCAGGCGAGGAGCACGGGCGTTTCGGCGTTGAGGCGACCCGCGAAGCCCTGGAACGGATCGTATGTCAGCTGGTTGATGACCGACGCTCGGACGGTCCTGCGCAGCGAGTCGTCCGTGAAGCCAGTGCCGTTGCCGAAGAACTGCTGGCCCATGATCCGGTCTGAGAGCGACATCCCATTCGGGTTCGAGGTCGGCCGAAGCGAGACGTCCTTCGTTTCGCCGGGAGCGATGTCGTCAAGGACCGCGACGGAGCTGCCGAGGACGACGGCGACATTCTCCAGTGGGTTGTCGGATTTGTTGGTGACCGTGCCCGTGAGCACGCCGCCCTCGAGCCGCAGCGTCGCGCTGATCCGGGGCACGACCGCGGCCGACTCCGCGCGTACGGATCGGAGGCCGTAAACGCCGATTGCGAGGTTTCGAACCTGGGACGGGTCACCCTGCAGGACGTCGAGCGCGGAGGCATCCGTGCTGAACTGGTCGCCCGAGATCGGCGCGGAGAGCAGCGCCCCGCCCGGGACCTCGAGAAGGTAGCTGCCGCGCGTTGGCGAGAAGATGCCGAGGTAGACCTGCGCGCTGCCTTCGGGGGCATCCACGGCGCCGCGGACGATCGAGATCTCGTTGACGATGACGTCGACGCCACGGAGCAGGGCGCCGTAGCCGTAGGCCGCGACGGCGAAGACGACGATGAGGGCCGGCATCGTGATCCAGGCCCATTCACGCCGGTCGAGACGCTTCAGGATGAGGTAGTTGACCGGGCCGATCAGCAGGATGTAGCCGCCCAGCAGGGCCAGCAGGCCGCCGGTCGGCGGCAGGGCGAGCGCCGGTAGCTGGTTGACGGCCGAGACCAGCTGGCTGTCGTCGTTCGTGATCAACGGGCCGCCGGCGGCGCGCTGCGGCAGGAGCCTCCGCCAGAGGCTTGCGACGTCCTTGGATTCGGCGAGCCACGAGGACGCCGGGTCGACTCCGAGGATGGTCACGCTGCCGCTGCCATAGCTCGCATCCGCGGCGACGACTCGGTCGCCGACGGTCGCGAGCGCGCGGCCATGGTCCAGCTCGCCGGCGAGCGCCGGGACGTCCGGGGCCGCGGCCGGGGCACCGCCGAGAAGGGTGTTCAGCGCAGCGGCCGGGACGTCGACCGTCGACGTCGGGCGGTAGGGCAGGAGGTCGTCCGGAAAGGCCGAGAGCGTGCCGATGCCGGCCGAGCCGCCGGCGATGATCAGCTGCCCGCCGCCGGCGAGCCAGCCGCGCATCGCCTGGATCTGCCCGTTCGACAGGAGATTCGAGTCGACGTCCTGCCAGATCAGGCGGTCCAGCGTCGCCCAACCTTCGATTCGATCCGGCAGGTCGGCCGGTGAGAGCGTGATGATCGCGGGCTGCGTGTTGTTCTGGTTCGGTGGCAGGTTGATCTCGGCGACGATGCCCTGTGGCCGTTCGGCGATTACGCCGACGACGAGCTGCGACGGGTCGTGGGCGAGGAAGGCGACGTCCGCGGCAGCGACTTTGGTGCCGTCCGAGGCGACGAGGTCGATCGACAGGTTCCGCCCGAACGCCGGCGGCTGGGCGAACACGAGCCAGTCCTTCGACGAGCCCGTCGGTTGGTCGACCGGGACGCTGAATCGCGTGCGGCCCTGGGTCCCGCCGGCAAGCCGCAGCTCACCGTTCAGCGACGGCCCGGCGTTTTCGATGTGGACGGTGATCGCCATCCACGTTCCAACGCGGGCGTGGCCCTGGAGGAGCACCGCCGCCGTCAGCGTGATGTCGCCCGCAGCGACGCTGCGGTGCGCGGCCGGGCCGAGTGCGAGCAGGAGGAGCGCAGCGATGACCGCGAGGCGCCGCGCGACGGTCCTGGCGCGGTCGGCGGCGGTCGGAGCGGACGCGATCACTGCGCCTCCATGGCACGGGGAATCAGCGGCTGGTCAGAGGAACGACGTGGGACCTCCCCGGAAAGTTGCACGAGCCCGGGTATCCTACGATGCGCCCGTCCCGATTCCTGGCGGCCAGCCCGCCCCGTCCCGAGGTCCGCGTGCCCGTCGTCCGCCCGTTTCGTGCATTGCGTTATCCGGCCGACGTCGTTGATCTCGCGCGGGTGGTCGCGCCGCCCTACGACGTCATCGACACCGCGCGACAGGCCGAGCTCCTGCTCCGCGATCCCCACAATGTCGTCCGTCTGGACCTGCCTCCGGCCGAGTCTGGCGAAGAGCCGGACGCGCGCTACCGGCGCGCTGCCCGAACGTTGGCGGAGTGGCGCTCGTCGGGTGTGCTTCGCGCCGACGCGCGGCCTGCCTTCTACGCCTACGAGCAGACCTACCGATTGCCCTCCAGCGACGTGGTCAGAACGCAACGTGGGTTCTTCGGGCGGTTGCGCATCGAGGCCTACGACGGCGGGGTTCGGCGCCACGAGCGGACGCTGCCCGCGCCGCGCGAGGACCGTTATCGGCTCCTTCGGGCGACCGGTGTGAACACCAGTCCGGTCGTGATGCTCTACGAGGAGGAGGACGGCGCCGCGTCCGGGATCCTCGAGGCCGTGGCAGGGACCGCACCGGCCGCCGACATCACGGACGACGACGGGGTCACGCATCGCCTGTGGCTCGTCACCGAGACCGACGCAGTCGCTGCCCTGGCGGCAGCGGCGGGTCGTGGGCCGTTGACGATCGCGGATGGTCATCACCGCTACGAGACCGCGCTCCGCTACCGCGACGAGCGGCGCGTTGGCGCACCGGCGAGCGACCCGGACCCGGCCTGGGACCACACGCTCGTCCTATTCCTCGATGCCGCGCACGAACCATTGACGACGCTGCCGACGCACCGCGTCGTCCGCGGGCTCGGTGACGCCTGGCTCGCGGGCGCCCGCGCCGGCCTTGATGAATGGTTCGTCGTCGACGTCGTGGAGAGCGCCGATGAGCTCGTGGCGGCGTTCGACGCGCCGCACGAGGGTGGCGCCGGCCGGTTCGGACTCTGGACACGCGACGGCGGGCTGCGGCTGGCGGCCCGCTCGGAGGTCTTCGCGCACGCGCTTGGCGATGATGCCGTCAGCCGGCTCGACGTCACCCGGCTTGGGCTCGTCTTCGAGCGGCTCCTGGGCCTCGGCCCGGAGGAGGTGGCCGCCGGCGAGCGGCTCGAATACACCCACGACGCGGCCGACGCGATCGACCGGGTTGACCGAAACGCCGCCGGGGCCGATGCTGCGTTCCTCCTCGAAGCCACACCGGTATCCGCGGTCCTCGACGTCGCCGCGGCCGGCGGTGTCATGCCCCAGAAGAGCACGTACTTCTACCCGAAGGCCCTGACCGGCCTCGTCATCAACCCGCATGAGTGGTGACCCGATGCCCGACCTGACCGACACCCTGCCTGAGTCGCTGCTCACGCGGCCCGTGCTCGCGCCCGCCCCGGGCCGGCCGGTCCGGAAGGACGAGATCGAGCTGACGGAGCGGGGGATCTACATCGAATCGTGGCTGCCGGAACGTCGGTCGCGCCGCAAGCCGCTCCTCTTCGTCCACGGCGAGCTCGGTGGGTCGTGGCTCTGGGAGCGCTTCCTCGGCTACTTCGCCGGGCGCGGCTGGGAGGGCCACGCACTCAACCTGCGGAACCACTTCTGGAGTCAGACCGCGGACCCCGCAGAGCTGTCATTTGCGACGTACGTCGAGGACGTCGCGGCGTCGATGCGCCGACTCGGGCCCGGCGTCGTGGTCATCGGTCACGGGATGGGCGGCCTCCTCGCCCTGAAGGCCGCCGAACGGGCCGAGCTCGGTGGCCTGGTCCTCCTCTCCCCGGAGGCTCCGGCGGGGCTGCGGACCGCGCCCCAACCGCACGAGCTGCGCGAGATCCCGGAGGTCTACGGCAAGGGCCTGATCGGCTGGGAGACGTTGCCGGAGAAGCTCCAGCGTGACCATCGCGACCTCACGATCGCGGACGTCCTGCGGATCCAGCACCTCCTCGGCCAGAAGCCGCACGAATCCGGGGCCGCGAAGCGCGCGGTCCTGCGCGGCGTCGTGGTCGACCGCGATGCCGTCCAGGCGATTCCGCGCCTCGTCATCGGGGCTGGGCTCGATCACTACGTGCCGGAGCCAACCACCGAACGCGTGGCCGAGTGGCTGGGTGCGGAGTACGAGCCGTTCGGCGCGCATTCGCACTTCGGGCTCATCCTCGGCGAGACCGGCTACCAGCAGGTGGCCGAGGCGATTCGGGCCTTCCTGGAGGCGCACCGGCTCTAGGCTGGTAAACTCCGCCACTGCCCGCGGGTCCGCCCGCGGCGCCCGTGCCGCATTCGTCTAGTGGCCCAGGACATCGCCCTCTCAAGGCGAAGATCACCGGTTCGAATCCGGTATGCGGTACCAACCATCTCGATCCGACTCCCTGACGACGCGCCGGTCGTGCCTACACTCGCGCCATGCCGCCCGAGCCGCAGCCTTCGCCTGACTCACGCCGGCTGACGCCGGCCCAGCTCGCGTTTCAGGCGAGCGCTCCGCTCGAGCTGATCGACGAGCTTGCGAGCGCCGGCGCCATCAAGCGAGCCGTGGACGGAACACACGAGGCGGCCGACGTGCCGCGAGTCAGGCTCGCGCACGCCCTGGCCTCGAGCGGCATCGCCGTGGCGGACCTGATGCACGAGATCGAGACCGGCAACATGCCGTTCAGCGAGGTCCCGCGGATGGGTCTGATCCCGGAAGCGACGGGTCGGACCTACGCGGAGTTCGCGGCGACGTTCGGCGACAAGGCGGCGCTGCTGCCGGAGATCTACGCCTCGTTTGGGCTCGGCACGCCACCTCCCGAGACAGCGATGCGCGATCACGAGGAGGCGGCCCTGACCGCGTTCTTCTCGGTCTGGTCGATGGTCGACGAGCGGCCCGAGGTGCTCCTCCGGGCGGCGCGGATCGCGGGCGCAGGGATGCGCCACATCGTCCTTGCCTCGACCGACCTGCTTGACGAGTTCGGGGGCTCGCCACCACAACGGCTGCGCCGCGGTCTCTCGGTGGAGGAGGCGATCGCCCCCTCCGTCCAGCAGGCTCCGATGATGGACACGCTGCTGGCGTGGCTTCGGGAGCGGCACCAGGAGGACGAGGTCTTCGGACGGATCGTGGCGTTTACGGAGCACTCGCTCGAGAAGGCCGGCCGCCTGCCGGCGCGCCCGGCCGATCCGCCGGCGATCGCGTTCGTCGACCTCTCCGGCTACACCGAGCGGACCGCCACGGCCGGCGACGAGCTCGCCGCGCAGGATGCCACCGCCCTCCAGGGCCTGGCCCAGAGGACCGCGGCCACGCACCGAGGTCGCGTCGTCAAGCTCCTTGGCGATGGTGTAATGCTGCTCTTTCGATCAGCGGAGGATGCGGTGGCTGCCGTCCGGGAGCTCATGACCGCGCTGCCGAAGCATGGCTTGCCCGCCGCCCACGCGGGCATCGCCACCGGACGCGTCGTTGTCCGGGACGGCGACGTGTACGGCCACACCGTCAACCTGGCATCGCGGATCGCCTCGCACAGTCGGGCCGGCGAGCTGCTCGTGTCGTGGGAGGTCGCGGAGTCCCTGGGCCGCGTCGCCGCGTGGGAGGATGCCGGCGACGTCCGTTTGAAGGGCATCGCCGCGCCCGTCCGCCTGGCCCGCTACACGGCCACGTCCTAGCCGGTCAGCGCGTACCGGACAGCGTCGGCCAGCGGGAGCGGCAACGCATCGGCCGAGACTGGCAGATTTGGTGCAATGGCAGCCCAACCGGCACCCCAGGAGGCGACCGGAACCGTGGCCGTTTCCGCCTTCGCGCTGGCCCAGAGGAGGCTTGCCCGATGCAGGTCGCCGCGCTGGGCCGCTGCCCATGCGAGGAGCACAAGGCCGTCCACCTGGTCAGCTCGATAGCCCGGCTCGACCGTCAGCGAAAGTGCCGCTCGCGCATCGTGCTCGGCCTCCTCGACGCGCCCCGTCTCGAGCAACCATTGGGCCGAGATGCCGAGGACCTGGATCTCCCACCACGGCCACGGAATGCCGCGCGTCACCGTCAAGGCCCGTCCGATCACGTCGAAGCCAGCTGCCATGTTGCCCTGCTCGAACTCCACCAGCGCGAGGTGCGTGAGCACCTGGCACTCACCGACCCTGTCCTCGAGCCGGCGGAATTCGGCGAGACTCTCGTCGCCGAGCCGGCGTGCGGTCGTGAACTCGCGCCGCCTCCTGGCCGTGAGCCCGAGGCGAAAGACCATCTCGGCGATCCCGCGACTGTCGCCGGCCTTCTCGAAGAGGGCCTTGCTCCGGAGATAGCGAGCGTCGGCCACGTCGAAGTTGCCGAGCACGTGGGCCATGGAGGCGTGATCTCGAGTCGCCTCGGCTCGGAGCGTGACGTCGGCCGCCTCAGCCCGATCCAGCAGCGCGCCCAGCCAGCGTTCCGCCTCACTCGGATCGCGGGTCACCCAGAAGTTCTCGAGCGCGATCCCAAGGCGCAGCCCCAGCTCGATGTCGTGGTCGAGTGACCACTCCAGCGCCACGCGGACATTCGCCTCCTCGGGTTCGACGATCTGGGGCCGTTGTGGCACGCGGCCGGGGGTCAGCACGCCGAGGTTCGCCGACTCAACGAGTCGCAGGTAGTGCTCCGCGTGGGCACGCCCGATCCGCTCCCGTTCTCCGGTCGCTTCGAGCCGCTCCGCGGCGTACTGGCGGACGGTCTCGAGAAGCCCGTAGCGCATCTCGCCCGACCGTTCCCGGGCGGCGACCAGCGATGCGCTCACCAGGCGCTCGAGCCCGTCGATTGCTTGCGCATCGTCGCCGCCCATGCAGACGTTCGCGACCGCGTCGAGGGTGAAGCCGCCGGCGAACACCGACAACCGCGCCAGAAGGGCTCGTTCGTCCTCCGAGAGGAGGTCGTGGCTCCAGTCCATCGCCTCGCGGAGCGTCCGATGACGCGCGGCGCCGGGCCGACGCCGTGAGACGAGGAAGCCGAAGCGGTCGTGCAGGCGCCACGCGATGTCCTGGAGAGACAAGGCCGTGCTCCGGGCGGCTGCGAGCTCCATGGCCAGCGGCAGGCCGTCGAGGGCGAGACAGATTCGGGCGGCAGCCTGCATGGCCGCATCGTCAATGTCGATCGTCGGGCGTGCCGTCGTCGCCCGGTCCAGGAACAATGCGACCGCCTCGGACGATTTGGCCGCGGCCATGTCGTCCGGGTCTTGCGGCAGCCCCAACGGCTGCAGCGGGTAGTCGAGCTCGCCAGGGACGCCCAGCGAAGCCTGGCTCGTCGCAAGGATTCGGACACCCGGCGCCGCCTCGAGCAGCGCGAGGGCGAGGCCGGCAACAGCCTCTCGCAGGTGCTCGCAGTTGTCGAGCACGACGAGGAGGTCTCGATCGCGGAGGCGGACGCCGAGCCGCTCAACCGAGTTCGCGTCCGCCGGCTCTCGAATGTCGAGGGCGGTCGCGACCGCGCCCGGCACGAGGGCTGTATCGTCGATCGCCGCGAGGTCGGCGAATCGGACACCGTCGCTGAACTCGGTCAGCTGCTGCCTGGCCGCCTCGAGCGCGAGGCGCGTCTTGCCGACACCGCCGACGCCCGTGAGGGTGACGAGTCGATGGTCGCGGAGGAGTCGCGTGACGTCTGCGAGCTCCGTCGTGCGGCCGATGAAGCTGGAGATCGGGGCAGGCAGGTTGTGGCGCTGCTCGGGCGGCGCGGCGACAGGCACCTCGTGGCGGAGGATCGCCAGCTGCAGCCGTTCCAGCTCCTCGCCGGGCTCCAGGCCGAGCTGCTCCACGAGCTGTTGGCGCGCGCGCCGGTAGGCATCAAGCGCGTCCGCTTGCCGATCGGCGCGATACAGGGCGAGCATCAGCTGCCGCCACAGGCGCTCGCGGAATGGGTGCTGCCTGACGAGCACTTCGAGCTCCCCGACGAGCTCAGGCCCACCTCCGAGCTCGAGGTCCGCCTCGACCCGCATCTCGAGCGCATGCAGACGGAGCTCCTCCAGCCGTTCTGCTTCGACTCGCAGGCTGCCGTCCGCTGCCAGCTCCCCGAATGCCTCGCCGCGCCACAACCCGAGCGCCTGGCTGAGCAGGTCGCGGGCCCGGCGGGGCTTTCGGCCGCCCAACGCCGCCTCGGCCTCCCGGACGTGGCGCTCGAACCGATCGGTGTCGAGCCGGTCGGGAGTGATGGCGATCGCATAGCCGTCGGAGGTGCCGAGAATGGGCACGCCGTCGCCCAGGGCAGCGCGGAGGCGTGAGACATAGCTCCGGAGGCTGGTCTCTGCCCCATCCGGCGGCGCGCCAGCCCAGAGCTCGTCGATCAGCCGGTCGACGCTCACGGGGCGGCCGGCATCGAGCAGGAGCAGCGACAGGAGGGCTCGCTGACGCGGGCCGCCGAGCTGCAGCGGTTGACCGTCGCTCTCGGCTTCGACGCCCCCGAGCAGCCGAAACTCGACGCTCGCGTGGTTTGTCGTTGCCACTGTCGGCCGATGGTACCCAGCACCGCGGTCTTCCAGTGCGGCTCTGCCACGGCCGCCTGCAACCGAATTGCAACCGCCCCGTGGAAGGCTCTCGCCCACGGGCGGCCCGTGACGCGCTGAACGCGCTGGAGGCCGGAGACACAGGGAGGTCACGATGAACCGACGCACATTCGCCGCATTCGCCGCGGCTGGGCTTCTTGGCGTGCTGTTTGCGGCAGGCGCCGCCGCCAGGGCGGGGGCCGGACCGCTCTCCGGCGAGCTACAGAGCGTCCGTGCGGCAGTCGCGAAGTACCACAGCTACGACCAGGCGCTCGCTGCCGGCTATAGCGCGTCAGGCGAGCCCTGCGTCGCCGCGCCGGGACTCGGCACGATGGGCTACCACGCCGTCAATTTCGGCCTGCTCTCCAGCGGCGCGATCGATCCGCTGCAGCCGCCGATCCTCCTGTACGCGCCCCGGGCAGACGGCTCGCTGGGGCTGGCTGGTGTTGAGTATTGGATGGTCGCGCTCGTCAGCACCCCGGATGGTCCACGGCCGTGGTTCAGCCAGGACGATCCTCGGGACGCCGGCCTCACGTTCTTCAATCCGGCACCGAGCCTGTTCGGCCAGCCGTTCGACGGCCCAATGGCCGGGCACAATCCGGACATGCCGTGGCACTACGACCTGCATGTGTGGCTGATCACCGAGAACCCGGCGGGGATCTTCGCTCAGTTCAATTCGGCGATCCGCTGCCGCTGAAGCTGGGCCCCTGTTCGTGAGGCCGCGCCGCCCGACGCCGGCTCAGAGCGGCCGGCGCGGGATCTGGCGCGGCCGAACGATCGCCCAGTACATCCCCACGAGCGCGACCGCGTCGAAGGGGATCAGCGCGAGGAGGTAGAGCGGCACGCGGTAGCCCTGGACGCCCATTCGTTCGGCACGTCCGACGACGCGGCGCACGTCGTTGATGTACATGCCCGCGACGCCGACGAGCGGCGAGACCGGCCCGAGCCGCGTGATCCGCCGGTCCCCGGGACCCGGGAACGTTCGCCGGATCGACATCCAGTTGAAGCCCCGGACGAGGCCCTGCTGGACGATCTCGCGGAGCTTCGGCAGGTAGTTGTGGGTGCACTCGGCACGCGGGTTCAGCCAGACCTCGAAGCCCGCCGCGTGGAGCTCGCGGGTCAGGGGTCGCTCGAGGCCGGCCTTGAAGCCACTGCCCTCGATGTAGCCGTGCTCGAGGAAGACCTCGCGCCGGAACGCCAGGTTGTTGCTCGTGTAGAGGCGATCGAGCCGGCCCTCATCCTCGAAGGCCCGCGACCACCACGTGGAGTCCCACGCCCGCGACATCGTCGCCTGGAGGAAGCGGGTCTTGCCCTGGACGACGGCGACGTTCGCCGGGGCGGTGGCGAAGGTGCTGACGAACTCCTCGATCCAGGCTGGGACCGGGAGGCAATCGGCATCGGTGAGGACGATGATCTGGCCCTTCGTCTGGCGCGCTCCGAAGTTCTTGAACTCGTAGTAGGTCATGCCCTTCGGGGCGTCGATGAGGCTGATCCAGGGGAAGGCTGTCGCAATTCGGTCGTGCTCGAACTGGTTCGGCTCGTCGAGGATGACGATCGTCTCCATCCGATCGGCCGGGTAGGTCTGGGCGGCGATCGCGGTGAGCGTGTCCTCCAGGTGGATGCGGTGCCGCCGCTCCCAGTTCGACGTCTCGACGACGATCGACACCATCGGGCGCTCATCGGCGCGTGGGTCGGGCAACGATCTCCTCCCTGCCTCGCCGGCCCAGCCGTACCGGCGCAGCGATTGTAGGGATGCCGGGGCCAGCGGACGAGGACGCTCCGCGTTCCGCTAGGATCGGCCCGGTGGGCGAGGTCGTGGCATCGCGGCTCTCGGTCATCATCCCCGTCAAGCACGACCTGCGCCTGGTGCGCTGCCTTGCGGCGCTTGCCGGCCAGACCCTCGAGCCTGATCGGTTCGACGTCCTGGTCGTCGACAACGCGGCGGACGGCAGTGCCGCGTCGATGGCGGCGAGCGCGGGCGTGGGCTACCTGCGGCACGCGGACGGCGGGAGCTACGCAGCGCGATCCGCCGGTGCGGCTCACGCGTCCGGCGACGTGCTCGTCTTCACCGACGCGGATTGCGTCCCGGCAGCGACGTGGCTGGCCTCGATTGCCGGCCTCTTCGACGACGCGGCTCGCGAGGTTGTCATCGGGCCGAGCTCGTCAACCGTGGAGTCCGTTGTCGCGGCGTGGGTCCAGGACGTGGACGAGGCGCGCTGGCGGCGCGTGGCCGCCTCGCCGGCGGTCGCGTTCTGCGACACCCGGAACCTCGCGATCCGCCGCTCGGTCCTCGAGGCGGTGCCGTTCGACCCCAGCTTTCGCCAGGCCGGGGACGTCGACCTCGGGATCCGCCTCCACAAAGCCGGTCACGCGATCACGCCCGAGCCGTCCCTGCGGCTGCGGCACGATCATCCGCAGACCTTGTGGGCGGTGCTGCGGCGAGCGGTGCGCCGAGGCCGTGGGCTCGCCCGGCTGGACGCGAAGCACGGCCTGACCGACGCCCCGATGGGCCAGCGGCCGCTCAGCTTCGCGGGACGAGACCTCAAGCGCCCGCTCCTGAGGCTCGGGCGTGCCCGGCTCACCCGGCCGCTCGTGCTCGGCGTCGCGGTGGTCTCACTCACGGTTCTCACCCCGGCGCTCGCGATCGTGGCTCGCCTGGGCGGTCTCGGCGAGACCGGCAACCGGATGTTCGTGACCTTCGAGCGCATCTCGCTGTTCGTGGGGCGGGTGCTTGGCTGACCTAGACTCGCGCGATGGCGATCCCGACCGCTCGTACCGCGACGCGCAGGCTCGCGATCCTGACCGAGGGCCAGTGGCAGGTCCACAACGCGAAGACCGCGATGGGCGTGATCCGCTATGGCCCGGATGACGTCGTCGCGCTCCTCGATTCGACGATCGCGGGTCGTAACGTCGCCGAGTGGCTGCCGGGCCACGACATCCCGGTCGTCGCGTCGCTCGCGGGCGCGCTGGCGTTGCCGGTTCGACCTGACACGCTGCTCATCGGCATCGCGCCCACGGGCGGAAAGCTGCCGCCCGAGTGGCGGCAAACGATCCTCGAGGCGATCGACGCCGGCCTGGATGTTCACTCCGGCCTCCACGAGTTCCTCGGTGACGATCCGGAGTTCGCGGCAGCGGCGCGGGCCAGCGGCGTCGAGATGGTCGACTACCGGCGCCCGCCGGAACGCAAGGAGACCGCGGTCGGCCGGAAGCATCGGCCCGGCTCGCGGGTCATCCTCACCGTCGGCACGGACTGCGCGATCGGCAAGATGTCCGTCGCCCTCGAGCTTCGAAACGCGGCGGTCGCAGCCGGCGACCGGGCGGTCTTCGTCCCGACCGGCCAGACGGGGATGATGATCGAGGGCTGGGGCGTCGCCGTGGACCGCGTCATCAGCGACTTCGTCCAGGGCACCGTCGAGTGGATGGTCGAGCAGGCCGAGGCCGCCGGCGACTGGATCATCGTCGAAGGACAGGGCTCGATCGATCACCCCGCGTATTCATCGGTGACGCTCGGGCTGCTCCACGGTGCGACGCCGCACGCGATGGTCCTCGTCCACAAGTTCGGCCAGACCGAGCACGACTTCGACCACCTGCCGGAGGCCTCGTTCCCGATCGCGACGCTGCCGGAATTCATCAAGCTCCACGAGACCGTTGCCGGTCTCGTCGCCCCCTCGCGGGTCGTCGCAATCGCGCTCAACACCTCGCTCGTCGCCGACGAGGCCGAGGCTCGCCGGGCGATCTCGACAACCGCAGCCGAAACGGGACTTCCCGTCGCCGATCCGGTGCGCTTCGGCGCCGGCGAGCTCTGGGCGGCGATCAAGCAGGGGACTGATGCCCTGCCGTGGGTCATGCCCGGGTGACGATCCGCCTCCGACACGACGTCCTCACGCTCGACCTCCGCGACCCGTTCGTCATCGCGCGTTCGGATCACGCCCGCGGCCGGTCGATCACGACCGTCGTCGTCGAGGTCGAGTCGGATGACCTGCCGGGCATCGTCGGCTATGGCGAGGGCTACCCGGACGCGTTCTACGGGGAGAGCCCGGAGTCGATGAAGCGGGCCTGGCACGAGCTCTTCCTCCTGACCGAGGGCTTCGAGTTCGAGCTCGAGACCGTCGACGAGGCGCGCGCTGCGCTCGGCCGGCTGGTCGATCAGTGGGCCGCCGCGATGCCTGGCAACGGCGCCGCGAAGTGCGCGCTCGACATCGCCTTCCACGACGTCGCGGCGAAGGCGCTCGGGATTCCGCTGTACGAGCTGCTCGGTCTCTCGGCCGACATCCCGTCGACGGACTTCTCGCTCGGCATCGACGAGCCTGCCGTCGTGGCCGAGCGGGCGTCCCGCGCCACTGACTTTCCGGCGTTGAAGATCAAGGTGGGTGGGCCGGCCGACGTCGAGACGCTCCGCGCGGTCCGAGCCGTCTACAGCGGCCCGCTGCGGGTCGACGCGAACACCGGCTGGACGCCTGAGGACGCGGAGGCACTCCTGCCGGTCCTCGTCGAGCTTGGCGTGGAGCTCATCGAGCAGCCGTTCCCGGCCGAGCGGCTGGACCAGCTGCGCTGGCTCCAGGAACGCTCGCCCCTGCCGCTCGTCGCCGATGAGAGCTGCATCGTCGAGAGCGACCTCGACGGGCTCGTCGGCGTCACGGCCGGCGTCAACGTGAAGCTCGCGAAATGCGGCGGGGTCGGGGCGGCGGCGCGGATGCTGGTTCGCGCGCGCGAGCTCGGCTTCCGGACGTTCCTCGGCTGCATGGAGGAGACATCGGTCGGGATTGCCGCCTCGGCGGCGGTGGCGTCACTTGCCGAGTGGGTCGATCTCGACGGAAACCTGCTGATTGCCCGGGACCCGTTCGGCGGCCTGGAGCTGGGCCCTGACAAGCGCTGGCGACTGACCGATGCCCCGGGCCTCGGCCTGGAGCGACGCGTCGGCTGATGCGTTCCGCCCTGCGGACCGAGTCGTCCACACCGGCTACCCGACTCATCCCCCGAACGTCCGTTCGTGTGGACAGATTCGTGGACAAGAAGGTGGAGAAGCCTCTTCCGGGCGGCACCTGAACCGATTTACGATCGGCACGCGCCGGTCGCCGAGCAACCCGGGAGGGGTTCAACGGCCGGAGATCCAAACGGCTCCGGCCCCCGCGGGTGCGGTTTCATTTCTCGCCGTTGCCCGCGGCCTGGTCGCCCGTGCCCTGTTCAGTGAGGGGAGAGGAGGAGCTTGATGGTGCCGCGCGCGGGCCCCGTCTCCATGCCGTCGTCGGCAGTCAGCAATTATCCCGCAGAGATTGCGGATCCAACGCCTGAAGCGGTGGAGTTCATCCGGTTCTGTTATCGCCGACGACGCCTGGGCTGGCCGGAGCTCTACGACGAAATGTGTGCCGTTGCCGGGCGCGGCCTCTACAAGGGCATGGGCCCAGAGGAGCTCGCCGAGCACGGGATCGGCCTCGGGCTGTTCGACCTGCCTGCGCTGTCGTCGCTGGCGGCGAGGGTCCTCGAGGAGCATCGCGACGGCGCTGCCGGCGTGCGGCCGTCGCTGGCGGCGTCACCGGCGTAATTCAAGCCCCGCCCGCCGGGGAGCGGGAGGCGAGGTGGCCTAGGCGCGGATCATCCGCCGGGCCATCTCGCCCTCGATCTGGCGCTCGGCCTCGACGTAGCGGTCGATCTGCTCCCGGAGCTGGTTCGCATCGGGCGTGTAGAGGTGCGTCTGCTGCTGGAGGATGTAGCTGAGGCGTCGGCTCGTCATCCGGACGTGGTCAAGGTTCTTCATGAGCACGAGCGGATCCATCGACGCCAGATCCGACGGGTGGTACATCTGCTCCACGGACGGATCGTAGCAGCGGCTCCGATTGGTCAGGTGGCCGCCCGAGCGTTGGGTGCCCGCGTCAGTCGATCGTCGGCAGCCGGAAGCGCCAGACCGTCGCCCAGCGTCGATCTGGGCCGGGTGCGATGAGCTCGATTGAATGCGCTCGACGCCGCGTCGGGAGCGCGTGCCACGCCCGATCCTCGATGAGCCCTCGATCCTTGATGGCCCCGCGGCCAGACGCCACGGTGACGTGCGGCACGAGCGCGCCGCCCTTGCCTTCGTAGATCGGGTACTCCGGAAACTCGGTCGCGAGATCGCGGTGGAGCTCCAGGAACGGCCGCTCCGAATCGACGCCGGCGTAGATCGTGTCCGCGGACGCTTTCGGGCCGACGAGGTGATAGTCGAACGCGAGATGGCGGGCGACGACCGTCGCGAGCCTCCGGCGCAGTGCCGCGTCGAGCTGACCGGCGCGGACGAACGGCGAGAGGAGCGTCAGATGCGCCGGGAGGCCGCGTTCGGCGTCCTTGACCCACGCTCGCCTGAGCTCTTCGAGCGCGGGCGGCAGATGGGCTCGAACGATGACCGCGGAGGCGTCTCGCGCGCTCACACCGCCCTGAGGCTGCGCCTCGACCAGGTCCAGTCGATCGGCAGGTTCACCGACGCGAGCGCGCGTCGCCGCCCCAGCTCGGTCGCGCCGAGGACGAGGATCCGGTCCATCGGCGTCGCCCGGCCGGCCTCGTCGCCCCAGAGCTTCGTCATCTTGCGGTGGGCATGGACGTCGTCGAGCGCGAGGCCGGCGAGGCGATAGCCCTCAGGCTCGGCAGCACTCTCCCAGACCTGCTCCGCAAGGCCGACCCCGCCCTCGATCGCCCGGCCGCGGTCGGTGAAGACGTCGCCGATCACGAGGACGACGACCGCATCATCGGTCAGCGCGGGGCGCAGCCCGGCCAGCGCCTCGCGCAGGAAGCGCAGGTATGGCCGCCGATGGTGGGCGTCGTCGAGGGCAGCGTCGATCGCCCGCGGATCGAACCCCAGGAACCACGCCCGCAGCCAGTTGTAGTAGCCGTACTTGACGACGCGCAGATAGGGCGGCGAGGTCACGACGAGCCGTGCCCGGTCGGGCAGGCCGCGCTCTCGGAGGGCGGCTCGGGCTCGAAGGCCGACATCGCGAGCGTCGCCGAGAAGAGCCACGCCCGGGGTTGCGGGCGCATCGTCGCGGAAGAGACGATCCAGCTTCTTCGACAGTCCATCGAAGACGTCGCGGTCCGGCGATTCGAAGCCCGTCCGTGCCGCGTAGTCGCGGACGTAGCGCGGCGCCATGCTGAACGTGTTCGGCATGACGGTCGAGAGGTACGACGCGCTCTTGCCGTGGAGGATGCCCGAGATCGCGGCGCCGAGGAACCGATCCGTTCGCTCCTCCAGGTCGAGGTTCGCGCGCACGAACAACAGCTGTGCAAGCGTGCGCGGGTGGAAGGCCAGCGTCACCTCCGGTGGCACCGGCTCGCCGTCCTGGTCGAGCCTGGCCCGGTCGGTGGGATCGAGGTGCGAGCCAACGCTCGGGACGCGGGTCCACAGGTCGGGCTTCGCGGCGCTGAGCCGGACCGCCAACGCCTCCCAGCCCGCCGCCTCGGCGGCCCAGCCCAGGCGAAGGGCGGTGAGGCGAGTGCGCGCCGCGGGCGCCGTCGGCGACTCGACCTTCGAGGCGGTCAGCAGGTGCGCGAACGGGTTGAGGTCGTTGCCGACGCCGATCCGGCGCTCGGTCGAGGCCTGAAGCGGGGTCGTGCCGCGGCCGGAGAACGGGTCGAGGACGACATCACCGGGCCGGCTGTAGCGGGCGATGAACGCATGCGCGATTGCGGCTGGAAAGCTCGCGAGATACGAGCACATCGGGTGGAACGAGTGGCCCCAGAGGCGCTGCTGGGCCTTCCACTCGGGCTCGATCGCGATGCGTGGCAGCTCGACCGGCAGCTCGAGGGCGAGCTGGGTCGCCGCCACTGCCGCAGCAGCGGTCGCAGTCGCGGTCGCGAGGCCCGACGAACCTGCGGGCACTCGCAGGGTGCGCGGTCGCGGTGGCATGCGGCGGGCTTGGGCTCCCAGTCGCTCGACCGGCAGCCATCGGCCGCCGGGGCGCGGAGGATAGTCTCGCGCCGTGCGCGCCTGTCAATAGGGCGGTTGGTCAGTGGCCCACAGATTCAGCGCTGTGCAGAGGGCAGGCGGCTGTACTCCAGCGTCGGTAGTCGGCCGGCGGTGACCGAGAAGTCGTACGACAGGGCGATGACCTGGACGAAGGTCTGGCCGGCAACCAGCACGGCAGGTTCCCCATCGGCGCCGAAGACGAGTGTCGGGCTTGTCGCCGAGTCCTTGCGCCACGTGCCCTTGATGATCCGCCCGTTCGTGCCAATCCAGGCCTCGCCCGTGCCGATCGAGTCGGCCTCGAGTCGGTGCTTCTTCGACCCGTCGTTGAGCGGTCCGAACCGCATCCGGAGGATGACAATGTTCGCAGGCGCAACGACGACACCATCGGCGGCGTCGACCTGCGCGAGCGTCGATTTGTCGATGTAGCGCGGCCAGGTATTGGTGACGGAGTCGTACTGGAACGTGACCGTCTCGTACGGGTAAACGACGCGGATCTGGCCGCCCACGGGTCGCCGGTCCCCGTCTGTCGGCGGTCCAAACGTCCAGGCGGCGGGCAGCGGTCCGTCGGCTGCACCGAGAACGCCGGCAAGGGCACGCAGGTTCTCGCCGTCCGTGTAGACGTTGTGGGGCGGGAATCGCTCGTTCGAACGCCACAGATAGCGCCCGCCCCAGCGAAATTCGTCGGCATTCCAGACGAGCTGGCCGCGGCCTGAGGCTCGGAGTGTCTGCAGTGCTTCCGGCGAGCCCCCGCCGTGGACGTACATCGCCCGCCATTCAGCCGCCCATTCGATGTAGTACTGGCGGGCGCTGCGAACGGGCCCGACCGCTGCCGGGATCGTCTCGCCGAAGATCAGCATGTAGCGTGGGATGCCACCCTCGGCCGGCGCCTGCCACACGACCGAGGCGGCGTTGAATCCGGACTGCGGCCTGGCGTCTCGATGGTCGTCGATCATCACCGCGATCGGGTGCTGGGCGGCCTGCGCCTCCGTGACGAGGCGGCCGGTGAGCGGCGCCGCGACGAGGTTCGGTGTCGGCTGTGGCGTCGGCGTCGGACGGGGCGTCGGCGCCGTCGTGGGCGTTGGTGGCGGCGTCGGCTGTTGCGTCGCCGTCTCGGCCGCGAACGCAGCGGAGTCGCCCGGCCCAGTCGTTGGTGAGATGGCGAAGCCCCGGGTCAGCCCGATCAGGGCCATGATGAGAACAAGGCTCGAGACGAAGATCGCGGCCGGGATCGCGCGGTCCAGCCTCCGACCGCGCGACGGCCTGCCCTCTGTCAACGTTTCCTCAGTCGCCCGAATAGATCATCCAGACCTTCTTGATCGGCGTCAGGGCGTGCCACGTCGCTTTCGTGCCCTTCGGCGTGATCAGCAGGTCACCGGGTCCGGCGCGGTGGACGGAGCCGTCCTCATCGGTCACCTCGACGTCGCCCTCGAGGATCAGCGCGACCTCGTGGTAATCGTCGAGAGCCATCGGGCCCGTCTCCGGGACGCGCCGCCACAGCCCGACCATGAATCGTCCGTCGCCGCTCTTGAAGCTCGTGACCTCTTCGCCGGCCGGGTTCGTGTCGCCCTCCGGTCGCGGCGTCTCCGTCCACGGCAGCGCCTCGTGATCGGCGCCCCGAACGACGCGGACCTTGCCCATCCAAGCCCTCCAGTACTGTGGCGAGCACCCTAACGCACGTCAGGCTCGGCGGAGAGAAAGCCGGCCGTCATGCGAAACTGGCGCTACCGCGTCCCCGTAGCTCAGTGGACAGAGCAGCCGCCTTCTAAGCGGAAGGTCGCAGGTTCGAATCCTGCCGGGGGCGCCACTTTCCCATTCGAACAGATCGTCGGCGCATGGGCGCGTACCCTACCGCCGGGACGCGGCTAGCTGGGTGCCCTGCGGTGCGTTACACGAACCGGCTGCTCGATGCCTTGCGCCTCGAAGGCGATCCCGTGCCAGACGGGCTCGTTGCGGCTGTGATCGCGCGCGGCGAGACGAGCGCCGTCAACGGCGGCCTTCGAAGGCTCGAACGGAATGACCAGGTCGTGCCGGCCGAGCTGCCCGACGACCTCGAAGACTGGCTGCGCACGAGCGGGCGCCTGCCGCCGGACGTGGACCGGGCTCGCCTCGATAGGGCGGCCGAGCTATTCCGCGAGCACGGCCTCCAGATGGCCCTCATCCTCTCGACCGCGTCGCTGATCTGGTGCTACGCCGCGACGAAAGGCGTCAAGGCGCTCATGTTCAGCAGCCGGATGCGCCACGACCTCTACCACCGTGCCGCCGAGACGTCGCAGTTCGTCCTCCTTGTTCTCGCTCCGGGCGGCCTCGAAGAGGGCGGTGGCGGGATCCGGGCGATCCAGAAGGTTCGCCTGCTGCACTCGTCGCTGCGCGACCTCATCGCGAACAGTGGCCGCTGGCCGACGGACGAGCTCGGCGTGCCGCTGTGCCAGGAGGACATGCTCCTCGCGCTGCTCACGTTCTCGCACGACGTCGTCGCCGGGCTGCATCGGCTCGGCGTGGATCTCGACCCGCAGGACGCTGAGGACTACTGCTACGCGTGGTGGGTGATCGGCGAGCTCCTCGGGATCCCGCGGGCGATCATCCCGACATCGATCGCGGAGGCGGCGCAGCTCCGCGCGCTGATCGCGCGGCGCCAGTTCGGCCCCTCGCCCGAGGGCGCGATGCTGACCAAGGCCCTCATCGAGATGCACGACCGGGTGATGCCCGGCGAGGCCTTCGACGGCCTCCTCCCGGCCGTCATCCGGCTCCTCGTCGGCAAGCAGGTCGCGGACTGGATGGCCGTCCCTCGCGGGCCGTGGGATCACCTGATCCGGCATTACGGCACGATCGGCCGGACGCTGGAATTCTTCGACCGCTCGCTGGGTTCGGTCGGCGACCTCGTCGATGAGCTGGCGTATCGATCGCTGACCCGGATGGCGATCGAAGCCACCGATACGAGCGCGCGGGCTTCGAGATCCCGAGCGAGCTCGGCAGCGCCTGGGCCAGCCGGCGTGGCGTCACGGTCGCGGCCGCGCCCGCGACGACCGATCTGGAGGAGCGGAGCCGATGAGCGTCCAGGCAGGCGACGCGCATGCCAGGACCGAGGTCCTCGAATCGGAGGAGGCAACCCTCGAGCCGAACGAGTACCGGTTCATCAACCGCTGGCGCCTCCCCGGGCGGCTCGAAGACGTGGCCGAGGTCATCGGTGATCCGGACGACTACGGTCGCTGGTGGCCGTGCGCCTGGCTCGAGTACAAGGGCATCAAGCGCGGTGACGCCGACGGCGTCGGCGGCGAGTTCAGCTACAAGGTCAAGGGCTGGATGCCGTACAGCCTCAACCTCCGGTTCACGGTCGTCGATGTCCGCCGGCCCCACGGCTTCACCGTGGCCGCGACCGGCGATCTCGTCGGGCAGGGGACGTGGACGCTGGCCCAGGACGGCGACCGCGTCGACCTCCGCTACGAGTGGCGCGTCCGCGCCGAGCAGCCGCTCATCCGGCGGCTCTCCCGGCTCCTGAAGCCGCTCTTCCGGTCGAACCATTTCTGGGTCATGCGCAACGGCGCCCGGAGCCTCCAGCTCGAGCTGGCTCGCCGGAAGGCGACCACGCCCGAGGAGCTGGCTCGGATCCCGGCGCCACCGGGCCCGACGTTCCCCCAGAACCTGACCCGGCGCTTCCGAGGCGGCTGACGCTCAGGCGGCAGGCGCGACGCCGGGTTCGGATGCCGGGATCAGGACCTGGGCGAGCACGGCCGAAACGAGGATCGCGACGACGCCGAGGACGATCGAGAGCTCGATCGAGTAGCCGGCGAGCGCGCCGAAGATCGCCGCGCCAACCGGATAGCCCGCGAAGTTGAACGACATCGAGATCGCGAACGCGCGACCCATCCAGGCCGGGTCGGTGCGGCGCTGGCGGAGCGTGAACATCGCGACATCGAGCGGCCCGATGACGAAGCCGATGACCGCCATGGCGACGAGGATCGGCCACAGGCCGTCGTCGATGAGCAGGAGCGCCGCGGCCGGCGCGACGAGGAGCGTCGGGATCACGATGAGTCGCCGCTCCCGACCGCGCGTGTCCCAGCGGCCCGCCGCGAAGCCAGCAACCATTCCGAAGACACCCTGGAGCGCCCACACCAGCCCGACGGTTGCCTCGCCGAGGTGCAGCCGCTCCAGGATGATCAGCGGCACGACGATCGTCATCATCCCGTAGCCGAGGTTGGCGACCGTGATCGAGAAGCCGAGGCCGCGCAGCGTCGCGTTGCGCCACGTGTACTTCAGGCCCTCCCAGGCATCGGTCAGCAGGTTGCCGCTCATGACCGCATCGTGCGGCGGCTCGGGCACGCGGATGACGACGACGGCCGCGGCGCCGTACAGAAGCCCGATCGACAAGATGGTGAGCGGCCCGCCGACGATCCCGACGGCGAGTCCCGCGAGCGGCGGCCCGATGATCGAGGCGATGACGTAGCCGTTCGAATCGACGGCGTTGAGGCGCTCCCAAAGCTCACGCGGCGCCATGAGCGGAAACAGCGTCCGGAGCCCGGTCGCGCTGAAGATGCCCGTGAGCGAGCTAACCGCGGCGATGAGGATGAGAAGCCACGGCGGCAGGCGGTCGAGCGCACCCAGGACCCCGATGAGCCCCAGGGCGACCATCGCGATCACGAAGTCGATCGCGATCAGTCGAACCCGCCCCAGGCGGTCAAGGAGCGCACCGGCGATCGGGCTGACGATCAGGCCCGGCGCCAGGCTCGCAAACGTCACGATGCCGGCCAGGGCCGGCGACTTGTACTCGAGGAGCGTGAACAGGACCATCGCCACGCCGACCATCGACTGGGCGAGGCGCGAAAGCTGCGTCCCGAGCAGGGCGCGACCCAGCGACGGCACCGCGAGGAGGGCGCGGTAGGAGGGCGTCGGAGAAGGATTCACGGGCCGCCGATGCTAGCGGACCCTCTCGTACTGCCCTTCACCCGACCGAAGTACGGCTTGGCGGGCCCGGACAGCACCGATAGGTTCCCATCAGCAGCGAGCCGGACCATACCCGTCGTCGCCCCGCACAACCGCGTGGACTCGCTGCAAGTTGAAAGGCTACGCATAGATGGCTTCGATGGCGATCAGTGAGCTCGGGCCCATGCTCACCGCGTCAGAGGTGGCAGAGATGCTCCACCTGCACGTGAACACGGTGAAGCGACTCGGCGACCGCGGCGAGCTGCCCTTCTACCGGGTGTGCAAGCGCGGCGACCGCCGGTTCCGGCTCGAAGACGTCCTCCGCTTCCTTCACACCAATCGTTAGCTCGCTTCGTCGTCCGACGAAGCGGGGAACGCCGGACGCGGCAGCGAACAGCTGACCTCGCGAAACTCCGAGCGCCCGCGCCTGCGCGGGCGCTTTCGCGTGTCTGGGGTTGATCAGGCGGTTCGGAGCGCCTCGCCGAACAGCTCGAGCCCCTCGACGATCTCCGCCGGCGTCACGTTCAGCGGCGCGATCCAGCGGATGACCTGGTGCTGCTGACCGCACGTCAACACGAGCAGGCCGAGGTCCGCGGCCTTCGCGACGACCCGAACCGCAAGGTCACCATCCGGGGCCTTCGTCTTCGGATTCGAAACGAACTCCACGCCGATCATCAGCCCCGGCCCGCGGATGTCGCCGATCCGTTCGTCTTCGGCCTTCATCCGTGCCAATCCGGCGCTCAGCTCGGCGCCGCGCGCGGCGGCATTCGCGACCAGTCCCTCGCTCTCGATCGTGTCGAGCACGGCGAGGGCCGCTGCGCAGGCGACCGGGTTACCGCCGTACGTGGAGCCGTGGGCGCCGCGGCCCCAGCGCTCCTGGAGCTCGCGCCGCGTCGCGATCGCCGAGAGCGGCAGGCCGTTCGCGATCGCCTTCGCGATGCAGACGACGTCCGGGACGATGCCGGCGTGCTCGAAGGCCCACATCCGCCCGGTTCTGCCGTAGCCGGTCTGGACCTCGTCGGCGACGAGCAGGATGCCGTTCGCATCGCAGATCCGCCGCAGCTCCCTGAGGAACCGGTGTGGGGCGGGGATGTAGCCGCCTTCGCCGAGGACCGGCTCGATGATGATCGCCGCGACCTCGTTCGCCGGCATGAGCTTCTCGAAGACCTCGTCGAGCGCGGCTAACGATGCCTCCGTCGCCGCGTCCTCGTCGCCGTCGTGCTCGCGCCAGGCCTGGGGATAGGGCACGAGGTGGATGCCCGGCAGGAACGGCGCGTAGCCCTTCCGGTAGTTCAGGGCCGAGCTCGTGATCGAGGTCGCACCGTAGGTCCGGCCGTGGAATGCGCCCTGGAAGGCGATCAGGCCGCTGCGGCCGGTGACGCGCCGGGCAAGCTTCATCGCCGCGTCGATCGACTCCGAGCCCGAGTTGAGCAGAAAGATCGTGTCGATCGGATCCGGCAACGTCGCCGCGAGCCGCCCGACAAGCCGGGCGACCGGCTCGGAGAACCCCAGCGCGCCGGTCGGCCCGATGAGCTTGTCGACCTGCGCGTGGATCGCCGCGGTGACCGCCGGATGGACATGGCCGAGCGCCGTGACCGCGATCCCGTTGGCGAAGTCGAGGTGGGCCTTGCCGTCGGTGTCGTACAGCCGGTGGCCGTCGCCGTGGCTCCACGACTTCTCGAAATAGCGTCCGAGCGCCGGCGTGAGGTGCGGCGCGGCGAGCGCGCCAAGATCGAGGCCGGAGGCCTTCGGGGCGGTGGGCATGGCGGCGAGTATAGGCGGCGAACAGGCCGACCTCGGCGCGTGACAGAATCGCCGCATGCCCATCGACTTCACGCTGACCGACGAGAACAGGCTCGTCCGCGACAGCGCCCGTTCCTTCGTTGACGCCGAGATCAAGCCCCACATCCGGGAGTGGGACGCCAAGGGCGAGGTCCACCGCGAGGTCTTCGAGAAGATGGCCGAGCTCGGGTTCCTCGGCGCGCCGGTCTGGGAGCGCTGGGGCGGCTCGGGCATGGACTACATCAGCTTCGCGATCCTGTGCGAGGAGCTCGAGAAGGGCGATACCGCGTTTCGCGTCGTCCAGAGCGTCCACGTCGGACTGAACTCGCTGACGCTCATGCAGTGGGGCACCGACGAGCAGAAGGAGCGCTGGCTCGTCCCCCAGGCGAAGGGCGAGAAGCTCGCGACCTTCGGTTTGACCGAGCCGGGCGTGGGCACAGACGCCGGGAACCTCGCTTCGACCGCGCGCCGGGACGGTGACTCGTACGTCCTCAACGGCCAGAAGATCTGGATCAGCCTCGCCGACATCGCGGACCAGTTCCTCGTCTTCGCCTCGGTCGACCGGTCGAAGAAGCACAAGGGCGTCACCGCCTTCGTGCTCGAGCGCGGGATGGCGGGCCTTTCGACCGGGACGCTCCACGGCAAGCTCGGGATCCATGCCGGGAACACCGGGATCATCAACATGGACAACGTCCGGGTCCCGCTCGAGAACCGGATCGGCGAAGAGGGCGAGGGCTTCCTCATCGCGATGAGCGCGATCGACCAGGGCCGCTACACGGTTGCCGCGGGGAACGTTGGCCTCGCACAGGCCTGCCTCGATGCATCGGTGAAGTACGCCCACGAGCGCAAGACGTTCGACGTCGAGATCGGCGAGCACCAGCTCGTCAAGCAGATGATCGCGAAGATGGCGGCGGGCATCGAAGCGGGCCGTCTGCTGACCTGGCGCGCCGGCTGGCTGAAGAACCACGGGGTTCGAAATACCCGCGAAACCTCGCTCGCGAAGTGGCACGCGACGGATCACGCGGTCGCGAGCGCGCTCGATGCGATCCAGGTCCACGGGGCGAACGGGTACTCGAACGAGTTCCCGGTCGAACGCTACCTGCGCAACTCGAAGGCGGCGGTCATCTACGAGGGCACGAGCCAGCTGCACACGCTGATCCAGGCCGACTACGCGCTGGGCTATCGCGAGGACCGGCCGATCCGCTGCGAGCCGCTGCCGGCGCAGGGCTTCGAACGGCTGCCTGCCGGGTCCGCCGCCGCCCTCCGCGGCTGATCGACCAGCCCGCTCGAAGGCCGGCCGCCCGATGACCATCCGGCCCGGCCCGCGCGCCACCCCACCGACTGGCTGGAGTCGCCGCGAACGACGCGCGCTGGCGGCGCTCGCTGAAACGTTCGTCGAGGGCACGCCCGACGTCATCGAACGGCGGGTCAACCTCGCCGCTGAAGCGGCCGTTCGGGGACTCGACCCAACGCAGCTGGCGCAGTTCAGGCTCGTCCTGCGGCTGCTCGGCACGCGGCTCGGGACGCTGCTCCTGACCGGCCGCCCTCGGGCGTTCGCGAACCTCCCGATCAGCGCACGCGAGGCCGTGCTCCGTGGCTGGCTCGGTTCGCCGATCGGCGTCCTCCGCGCCGGCGCTCACGCGTACCGAAAGCTCCTCACATCCATCGCCTACGCCGATCCTGGCGAATCCGGCGCCAATCCGCTTCTCGCGGGCATGGGCTACGTCCGGGACGAGCCGCCGGTGACCTCGGAGCTGACGCCGATCGAGCCGACGATCGTCGCGCGCGCCTCGGACGTGGATCAGGGACCGATCTCGCTCGACGCCGACGTCGTCATCGTCGGATCGGGCGCTGGCGGCGGTGTCGTCGCGGCGGCGCTCGCGGAGGCCGGGCGGTCCGTCGTCGTCCTCGAGGCCGGGCCGTTCGTCAACGAGGCCTCGATGCCAAGCGACGAGCTCGACGGCTACATCCGCCTCTATCTCAACCGCGGCCTGCTCTCCACGTGGGATGGCTCCGTGACGCTGCTCGCGGGCAGCGGCGTGGGCGGCGGCACGCTGGTGAACTGGATGACGAGCATCGATGCGCCGCTCGAGGTCCGCCGCGAGTGGGCGACCGAGCACGGGCTCGACGGTTTCGATGGCGCGGAGTGGGATGCGGACATCGCGACGGTGTCCGGCGAGCTCGCGATCCAGCCCTCCGCGCCGATCCCGCCGAAGGATTCCGCGATCGTCCGCGGCTCCGCGGTCCTCGGCTGGGAGGCGGGTTCCACGATGCGGGACGGCGGTCCATGCGATGACTGCGGGACCTGCTCGTTCGGCTGCCGGCGCGGCTCGAAACGATCCGGGCTGCGTGTCCATCTCGCGCGTGCGCACGCTGCCGGGGCGCGGATCGTGCCGCGGGTCCGCGTCCTGCGGGTGCTCGTGGAGGGCGGCCGTGCCGTGGGCGTCGCCGGGCTCGCGGTCGTCGTCGGCGAGGCGGGCGAGCCGATCCCGCTCGCCCCGGGGTCCGTCGAGGTCCGGACGCGGCCGATCGAGGTCCGAGCCGAGCAGGTCGTCCTGACCGCGGGCGCCCTTCGGACGCCCGCAATCGTCGAAGCCAGCGGCTTCAGCCACCCGGCGGCCGGGCGCCACCTGAGGATTCATCCCGTGCCCGTCGTCGCGGGCATGTTCGACGAGTCCATCGACGCCTGGCGGGGCCCGCTCCAGTCGGTTCGCTCGATTCAGTTCGTCACGGGCGACACGAACCGGAACGGGTACGTCATCGAATCGGCGCCGGGCCATCCCGGCCTGATCGCGCTCGCGCTGCCGTGGACCGGGCGCGCGCGGCACGGCGAGCTCATGAGCCGGGCCCGCACGTTCGGGCCGTTCATCGCCGTGACGCGGGACGGCGGCGAGGGCACGGTTCGACTGACTCGGGCCGGCCGCGTCCGCCTCGACTACCGCCTTGACCGACGCGGGATCGCGACCCTGCGCCATGCGCTCCAGACGGAGGCGCGCCTGGCCCGAGCCGCCGGCGCGAACGAGATCCTCGCCCTCGGGGCCCCGGGCGCGTTCTTCGATGCCCGGGCCCATGGCTCGAGCGCGGAGCGGGCGTTCGAAGCCTTCGTCGATGGCCTGGCATCGTTCGACTTCGGACCGAATCGCGGGACGGTCTTCTCGGCCCACCAGATGGGCAGCCTTCGGATGGGCGCATCGGCCCGGGATCACGCCGCGGACGAACGCGGCCACGTCCGTCGCGATACGGGCGGGGCGGTGGTTCCGGGCCTCTACGTCGCCGACACCTCGACGTTCCCGACCGGGCTCGGCGTCAACCCGATGCTCACCGTGATGGCGATGGCGCGACGGGTCTCCAGGACGATCCTCGCCGAGGGCTAAGCCCCCAGTCAGCCTGGGTCGGAGATCGCCGCGCTCAGCTTCGTCGGTCCGACGGGCGCCGCCGTTGCCGCGATGCTGGCGGCCCGAAGTCTCGAGCGGCCGAGGATCACGAGCGCGACGCCCACGACGATCACCGCGGCCGCCAGGAGCATCCGCGGCGTGATCGGCTCGGACAGGAAGATCGATCCAAGCGCGACGGCGACGATCGGATTGACGAAGGCATACGTGCCGATCAGCGGCAGCGGCGCGTGGCGCAGGAGCCAGCTGTAGGCCGAGAACGCGACGAGGCTGCCGAAGACCAGGAGATAGCCGATCGCCAGCAGCGACGCCGTCGAGATCTCCAGGCTGAACCGGCCGGCCTCGCCGGTCACGAGCCCCAGGAGCCCGAGTGACAGCCCGCCGGCGAGCATCTGGGACGCGGTCGCGACCATCGGGTTCGCGGGCATCTTCGCGCGGCGTGCCGCGAAGATCGAGCCGCTGGCCCAGCAGATCGGCGAGCCGATGAGGGCCAGGATCCCGGGACCGTCGAAGGTCGCGGTCGACCCGAACGGCCAGACGAGGAGCGCCACACCGGCGATGCCGACCGCGATCCCGATTCCCACGATCAACGGGATCCGATCGCCATAGAAGATTCGGCTGAACACCGCGAACCAGACAGCGACGAGGGCGATCAGGAGCGCGGCGATCCCGGACGGCACAGTCTGCTCGCCCCAGCCGACGAGGCCGTTGCCGCCTCCGAACAGGAGCCCGCCGATGATCAGGGCGTCGCGCCACTCGCGCCGCGTTGGCATGCGAACGTTTGCGCCGCCGCGCAGCCGGGCCCACGCGAGCAGCACCAGGCCGGCGATCGTGAACCGGATCGCACCCTGCGTGAACGGCTCGACCGACTGGATCGCGATGGCGATGCCGAGGTAGGTCGAGCCCCAGATGACATAGATCGTCAGGAGCGCGAGCCAGAGACGCGAGCTGGAAACGGCGGAACTTTTTGGCATACCCTGCTGGTCCAAGCGGCGTTTCGCTGGAGTCTAGCGAACCCCGATGGCCTAGTCCAGTAGGCCAAAGGTTGCGCTTTGGTGGCGGCGGATGAGGCCCGCCGATCTCAGGCGACGAGCGTCGCCCCCGACGCCGGCCGGCATTCGCGGCATGGGCGGTAGCCAGCGGCCTCCGCGGCCGCCAGCGATCGGAACGGCACGCGGTGGCGCGGCGTGATGCGCCGCGCGTTGTGGCAGCTCGGCAGGCAGACGATGTGCGTCGTGTCCGAGCCGAGGAACCGCTCCCCGGTTCGCGCGGCGGCCTCGAGCTCGAGCGGCGCGAGGCCCTCGAACGTCAGCATCTTCAGCTTCGAATCTGGGCCGCCGAGCGAGTACTGGCCGATCGAGCCATCCGACCGAACGACGCGATGGCACGGCACGACGAGCGGCACCGGGTTGTGGGCGAGCGCGGAGCCGACGGCCCGGACGGCCCGTGGCCGCCCGATCTCGGAGGCAACCCAGCCGTACGGCCGGACCTCGCCGCGCGGGATCTCGAGCGCCTTGTGCCAGACGGCGACCTCGAACGGCGTCCGGCCGCGAAGGTCGAGGTCGATCCGGACACGCCGGTCGCCCTCGATTCGCCGCTCGATCGCTTCACCGAGCCGATCCGGCACGCGATCGACGGGCTCCAGCGGGCGCCGGATCGTGCGATGGAAGCCGGCCTCGAAGTCATCGCGGTCGGCACTGCCGAGCCACGAGACGCCACGGCCGTTCCAGGCGACGTGGAGCTCACCCAGCGGCGTTGGGATCGGGGCGTAGCGGTCGGCAAGCCCGACGGCGACGAGGACGTCCGGTCGCAGGCCGGCCGGGGCATGGTCATCGAGCTCGGCAAGCTCGGCGAGTCGATCGGGCGAGAGGGGCGTGGTCATGCGGACATCTCCGTGTGGTTCGAATGGCGGTCGGTGGTGGCTTCGGCGTCGAGCGCGGCGCGCAGGAGCCGCAGGCCGCGATGGACCTGGGCTTTGACGGTGCCCTCGGGACGCCCGAGAGCCACGGCGAGCTCGTCGTAGCTCAGCCCGTCGACGTGGCGGAGGACGACCGCTGTGCGGTAGGCGACCGGCAACGCCGCGAGCCGGGCGGACCACTCGCGGCGCGACTCGGCGGTCGCGTGACGCGCCTCGGGTCGGGCCGAAGCCTGGTCCTCGAGGTCGAGGCCGTTCTCGAGCAGCGGCGTCAGCGGCGAGGCTGGCTGGCGGTCAGCGACGCGCCGGCGGCGGTTTCGGGCGAGGTTCACGACGATCGCGGCGAGCCACGGTCGCAGCCGCAGCTCGCGGACACGCTCGGGCGGGTAGCCCTCGATCGCCCGGTAGGCCCGGACGAACGCGTCCTGCGCCACCTCTTCGGCGTCATGGGCATCGCCGAGCAGCCGCCGGGCGATCGTGAACAGGCGGTCCTGGTGGGCCACCACAAGGGCCTCGAACGAGCCGTCGAGGTCACGGGCAAGGCGCTTGGCGAGGTCGACGTCGGCGTCCATCGATCCCTTCAACACGGAGTCCGGCTGAAGGGTTGCACGTCGCCGGACCTGGTGCCCGGCGCGAGGGCCGGGCGCGGCTGCCCGGCAGCGTTTGGACTAGGGCGTGACCTCGACCGTGAAGCCGGTCATCGCGGAGTGGATCCGGCAGTGGTACTTGTACGTGCCGGCGACGTGGAACACGAGCTTCGCGGTCGTGCCGTTGGCGATGCTGTCGGTCGAGCAGTCGACGTCGTCCATCGTCGCGGTGTGCGACGCCGAATCGTTGTTCGTCCAGGCCACGGCCTCGTCGACCTTGATCGTCACGGTCGTCGGGTCCATGGTGAAGTCCTTGATCGAGACGCTGCCCGCGAAGTCGGCGTCGGCAGCCGCCTGCTCACACGCGACCGGGCCGCCCTGGCTGGCCGCCGCGCTCGGTTCAGAGCTCGGACCGGTGGACGGCGCCTGGCTCGTGGCTCCGCCGCAGGCGGCGAGGACCATCGAGACGGCGAGCGCAAGGGCCGCGGCAGGGAGTCGTCGGAACACGAGTCGCACCTCCTCAGGCGTCACGGGGACATCTTCGCCCTGGATCCGGGGAACAATACGCGCTCACCGGGTGAGCGGATTTTCGGAGGGCCTTCGAACGGGCGGCGGGTATCGTGCGCCCGATGGGCCTTCACGGACGAGCCGGACGCCTCCGGGTCGGGACGCTCCTGGCGCTCGAGGCGCGTGCCCATCGCTGGCCGCGGCGCACGATCCGCGAGGTCCTCGGCGGCTGGCTCGTCCACGATCCGGACGATCACGAGCCGGTCTTCAACAGGCTCGTCGATCCCGTCCTGCCCGACGCGGACACCGATATCGACGACTGGCTGCGGGCGGTTCGCGAGGTCTTCGATCGCATCGCCCGGCGGCCGCACCTCTGGCTGACCGCGCCGTTCGACGACGCCCGGATCGCCGGCATCGAGCGGGCCGGATTCGGCCAGGTTGGCGCAAGCCGATACATGTACCTGGATGACCGTTCGGCGCTCGAGCTCGCGGCGTCCGTGGGCACGGCGAACGGTGTCGCCGTCGAACGGGTCGACATGACCACGCCTGATCGCCTTCGCGCCGCACGCGACGTGGCGGCCGTGATCGCCGACGCGTTCGAGCTCGATCCGGCCTTCCACGTCCTCATCGAAGCGGACGTCGTCGAGATGCTCGAGGTCCCGGCGATCAGCTTCGTCCTCGTGCGGGTCGAGGGTGAGGCCGTTGCGGTTGCTCGCCGCACGACGGACGGCCGGGCGTCGCTCCTCGCCGCGATCGGAACACGCCGCGGATACCGGACGCGGGGCTTCGGCCGGCTGGTCACGTCCGCGGCGACGCACGATGCGCTCGCGGCCGGCAGCGAGACGATCTTCCTCGGTGTCGAGGACGGCAACGACGCTGCGCGCCATCTCTACGAGCGGCTCGGCTACGCGTTCGCGGACGGCGGCGTGACCGCCCTCCTGCAGCGCTGAGCGGCGGCCGAGTGAACGGAGGTCGAGTGAGCGACGGCGCGGCGTTCGATGCGCTCGTCGCTGAGGCGCTCGCCATTGCCGCCCCGGCGCGCCGGCTCAAGCTGCGCGGCGAACCGGAGACGATCGAGCTGCATGCGATCGGCTGGGCGACGGTCGATGCTGATCGCGCGGCTGGGGAGTTGCGGCGGGTCCTCGGGCTGCCCGAGGAGGAGCCCGTTGCGATGCCCGCAGAAGGGCCACTCGGCGCCCGCTGCCTCCGCCTCGAACGCGATGACGACGGTCCGGCGCTGGTCCTGCTCGAGCCGACGACCGAGGGCCGCCTCGCCGCAGCTCTGGCACGGCGCGGCGAGGGTGTTGCGGTCGCCTGGGTCGCGCCCGGACTCGACGACACGCGGCTGCTCGCGCGGGCGAACCTCGGTGGCCTCGTCCTGTCCGCTGTCGGCCGGGGTCCGTTCGGGACCGAGCGGGTCGTCCTCGGCGGACGCGCCTGGGGCCCGCATCTCGTGCTGACGGCGCCCGGCGCTACCATGACCGCGTGATCAGCTCGGAGGCCCTGACGCTGCGGGCCGCAGCCGCGACGGACGCAGGCCGCATCGCCGAGCTCCTGACCGATGAGGGCTATCCGGTCGGCCCGACGGACGTCGCCTCGCGCCTCGCGCGCTTCGACGATCCCGACGCCGCGGTCATCGTCGCGGAGCAGGCCGGTGAGGTGATCGGCTTCATCGCCGTTCACGCCGTACCCCGCTTCGAGCACGACGATCGCTTCGTCCGCGTGCTCGCCGTCGTCGTCGACGCGGGCGCCCGCGAACGCGGCGTTGGCCATCGCCTGATGGCCGAGGCCGAGTCGTTCGGACGCGAGCACCAAGCGGCGTTCGTCGAGATCACGGCCGGCCATCACCGGCCGGAGGCGCGCCAGCTGTACGAGGCGCTCGGCTACGACGGAGCGGTCACGGCCTACCTGCGCAAGCGCATCGGATGACCGCGGAGCGCTCCGCGGTCCACGACCCAGTCGTCGTCGTTCGCGATCTCCGCAAAACCTACGGCGACACGAAGGCCGTCGACGGCATCGAGTTCGAGGTCGGCCGAGGCGAGGTCTTCGGGCTCCTCGGTCCCAACGGCGCGGGCAAGACGACGACGGTCGAGATCCTCGAGGGCCTGCGTCGTGCAGATTCCGGGACTGCGACCGTCCTGGGCATCGATTGCAACCGCGACGCCGACGCGCTCAAGCCACGGATCGGCGTGTCGCTCCAGACCGCGGCGCTGTACCCGAAGCTCACGGTGACCGAGGTTCTCGAGCTCTTCAAGAGCTTCTACGGCAACCGGCCCGGTCGCTCGGCCGACGAGCTGATCGAACGCTTCGACGTCGGCGAGAAGCGGAAGACGCGGACGAAGGAGCTATCCGGTGGTCAGCGACAGCGCCTCGCGGTGGCCCTGGCGCTGATCAACGACCCGGAGGTCGTCTTCCTCGACGAGCCCACCACGGGCCTTGATCCCGCCGCGCGGCGGTCGCTGTGGGACATCGTCAACGAGCTCCGCAGCGAGGACCGGACGGTCCTCCTGACGACGCACTACATGGAAGAGGCCGAGATCCTCTGCGACCGCCTCGCGATCATGGACCACGGCCGGATCCTCGAAACGGGGACCGTCAAGGAGCTGGTCGGTCGGCACTTCCAGGAGCGTTCCGTTCGCTTCGATGCCATTGCCGGTCTCGACGACGCCCAGCTCGGCGCGATCGGCGGCGTCGCGTCGATCGCCCACGAGGACGGCGAGGTCGTGCTCTACACGCGCGATGTGCCCCAGACGATCGGGGCAGTGCTCGACGCGGCCGAGGCGATCGGCGCCGAACCGGAGAACCTCCTCGTGCGCCGGCCGACCCTCGAGGACGTCTTCCTCGTGCTCACCGGCCGGGCGCTGCGAGACTAGGCGGGACCGATGCGCGCGCTGCTGATCCTGATCCTCGCGAACATCCGGAGCTTCACGCGCGACCGAGCGGCATTGTTCTGGACGCTCGCCTTCCCGCTGATCTTCATCGTCATGTTCGGCGCGATCTTCACGGGCGGTGGCGACTCAACGCGGACCTACGCCTACGTCGACCACGACTCGAGCGCTCGCTCGGCGGCCCTCCGCGAGGCGCTGGCCGGGGTCGAGAACGTGGAGCTCGTCGACAAGACCGAAGACGATGCCCTCGCCGCCATGCGAACGGGCGACGTCGACGGCGTGTTCGTCGTGCCGGCGGGCTACGGCGCGGCCGTCGACAGCCTGGTCACGCAACCCGGCCCGCCTGCGTCGATCGAGGTCTACACGGACCCGACCCAGCAGAACGGCACCACCGCGACCTACCAGCTCGTCGGCGTGGTCCTGGGACGGATCAACCTCGAGGTCAGCGGTCGCGGCCCCGCGGTCATCCCGACGCCACGCAGGATCCAGACCGAGAACCTGACGTTCATCAGCTATCTCGTGCCGAGCATCCTCGGGATGGCGCTCATGCAGCTCGGCGTGTTCGCCGCGCTGCCGCTCGTCGCCGATCGCGAGAAGCTGATCCTGAAGCGTCTCTCCGCGACACCGTTGCGGCGCTGGCAGCTCGTCGGCTCGAACGTCGTCATGCGCCTGCTGATCGCGATCGTCCAGACGCTGATCATCGTCGGCGTCGGGGCCTACGCGTTCGACGTCCAGATCTCGGGCAACCTGCTCGTCATCGCTGCCCTGATCCTCACCGGCTCGGTGTCGTTCATTGCCCTTGGTTATGTCGTCGCATCGTTCGCGCCGACCGAGGAGGCGGCGAACGGGATGGCGAGCATCGTGCAGTTCCCGCTGATGTTCCTCTCGGGCACGTTCTTCCCGATCGACGCGATGCCGCCGGCCCTCCAGGCCGTCGCCCGGGCCCTGCCCCTGACGTATCTCTCGGACGGGCTGCGCCAGGCGATGGTCGGCGGGACGCCGTTCTCGCCGTTATGGCTGTGCTTCGCGGTCCTGATCGCGTTCCTGGGGATCTGCTTCCTGATCTCGGCGCGCTTCTTCCGCTGGCAGTAGCGCTTACGAGCGCTCCTGGTCAGGCCGCCGGCGTCCCGCGTCCGGCGTCGCTCACGCCAGGCAGTCTTTCCACCACGTACGAGCCCGCGTCGTACTAGCGCCCGAATCAGCCCCGCAACCCGGGCGCACGCGGTGACAACGCTCGATCTCCTGTTCGGGCAATCGCCATTGCCGGCTCGCGGAGTGGTGGAAGGTCAGCTAGCACGACCCCCGGTCGTATGTGCAAGAAACCTGGCGCGGCGCGGGCAGGGGCGCCGCTACCAGCGCTCCTCGCGGATGACCGACTCGAGCGGCTTGCGGCCGCCCTTCTTCGGCGGAGCCGTGAGCGCGTCGGTGTCCGCCGGGTAGCCGAACGACAGCAGGAAGTCGCAGCGGCGGTCATCGGGCAGACCGAGGAGGCGCGCCGCGAGCGCGTGGTCGTAGACCGTGGCCGGAACCGATCCGATCCCGAGCTCCCACGCCGAAAGGACCATGTTCTGCGCGGCGCGGCCGAGATCCCACATGACGGATGACGAGGCGGCGGCCGTCCGCGCCCCGGGCGTGACGAGCGCGATCGCGATCGTCGCGCCGGCGAGATGACCGGCGTATGCACCGACCTCGGCGAGCGCCGCGAGATGCTCGCGATCCCGGATGACGATGAAGTCCCAGCGCTGCTGATTCTTCGAGCTGCCGGCGTGGCGTCCGGCATCGAGGATCCGCTCGACGGTATCGGCTGGGAGGGGCTTCGCGGCGAACTTCCGTACGACACGGACGCGCCGGATCGCTTCCCAGGCAGTCACGGTCGGGCCGCGGTTCGGGGCCTGCTCGTGGGTCGGAGGACCCGCGCAAGCGATCGGAATCCGCCCGGCTCGTCGGCGATGGCGCCGAGCTGGACGTCGGTGTCCGGAAGACGCACCGCGGGCACGGCTTCCGCGAGCTGCGCGGCGCGCTCCGGCGGGTTCGGCCCGCCGAGGGCCTGGGCCAGGAACCGAGCGACGGTCACGCGGTACGCCGGGAACTCGTAGAGCCAGCTGTGCTCGCCGCCTGGGACGACGAGCGACTCGACCGGCCCGGAGCCCGGATCGTCCGCCCGCGCCGCCCGGGCCGCTGTCTCGAGGCGGGCGAGGTGGCCGAACGGGACCACGCGATCGGCATCACCGTGGACGAGGAGGAGGGGACCGCGGAAGCGGCGGGCCGCCTGGGTTGCCGACACCTCTGACGGTCGATGGCCGCGCGGCTTGACGAACACGCGGGACGTCCACCAGGCGAGGGGATAGGCGATGAGGTCGGGGATCGGCAGGCGCGCCAGGCGGAACGTCTGCCGGGTCAACCGCGCCGGGTCGGCGGGAGTCGACGTCGCGACGACCGCGGCCACGCGCGGATCCGCCGCGGCCGCGAGCAGCGC
>DASRJS010000108.1:0-17830 GCA_035649355.1 Candidatus Polarisedimenticolia bacterium | reverse complement strand
GACACGCCGCGGCCGCGCAGCCGCGTCTCGCTTTCGAGGCCGAGCCAGATCGCAGACGCGCCGGTCGCGACGATCACCGCCTGGGCGCGGTATTCGACGCCGCGCGCCCAGAGCTTGAACGGCCGGCTCGAAAAGTCGACGCGGTCGACGTCGACGTCGTGGATCTGCGTCCCGAAGCGCAGTGCCTGGGCGCGGAACAGCTCCATCAGCTCGGGACCCTGGATGCCCTCGGGGAAGCCCGGGTAGTTCTCGACGTCGCTCGTGAGCGTCAGCTGGCCGCCCGGCACCGAGCCAGCCAGGACGATCGGCTCGAGGTTGGCCCGGGCGGCGTAGATCGCGGCCGTCAGGCCGGCTGGCCCGGAGCCGACGATGATCAGCTTTGATTCGGTTCGGCCGCTGCCGCCGACGGGCACGCTGGGCGCGCCGGCCTCGGCCTGCAGGTCGGGCATGAACGCGATCGGCGGCGCGTTCATTGGTGCCGCCGCGGCGGGCGCGCTGACGGAGGTATCACCGGAGAAATCAATCGTGAGGCCGAAGTCGAGCGGGCTGCTTCCGGGCGCGCTCGCGGGGTTAGCCCCGGGCTTGCTCCCGTTCGATTCGGGACCGCGTGGCGCGGTCGGCGTGGAGTCGGTCATGGCTCCGTCCATCCTACCACGATGCGCATACCCCCTGGGAGTATCCAGCCCAAGTTAGAACTGGGGGTTCTGAGTGTGAGGCTCTCGGCGCCCACAAGCGGCTCGCCGAGGCTCCAGCGAGTGCCAGGGGTGCCCAATTCAGACATAACTAGCCCCGCTGGCCCGTTCGATGACCCCGCTAAACCCTCGGAGGCCACCTCCGAGCCAACTTGAGGGCCTCGATACTCCCCCGAATCGCTGCCCAGTCACACTCAGACCTGGGAGTCATTGTCGCCGCCCTGGTGTGGTGCGCGACGTCAGAGCGGGCGGATGATCCCGGTTGGGCCAAGCTCCGGATGGAGCTCCTTGAGGTGCGTGATTGCGCGACCGAGCTGCTCGCGGGTCTTCACGAGCTCGCGGCCGTTCGTGGTGGCAACGATGAAGCGGGGCGCCACCGCCGGAACGTCCGAGCCGAACTCGGCACTGAACCGTGCGGGCCAGGCCGAGCAGAGCTCGAGCAGGTCATCGAGGAGCCCGGTTCGCGTCGGGGCGCCGACGACCATGAACTCGTCGCCGCCGTCGCGGATCGGTAGCGCCGCACCGACGTCCGCGAGAGCCGCTGCGAAGGCGCGCAGCACGCGATCGCCCATCTCCTGGCCGAACCGGTTGTTGAACTCGCGGAACCGGACGAGGTCGCTGAACGCGAGCTCGACGCGGGCACCCGCCAGGCCTGGCAGGGTGTCGAAGACGCGCGCGATCCGGTCGAACGCGCCGTAGCCGGAAACGCCCGTCTTCCGATCGAGGTCCAGTCGCTGGTGCACCGGCCAGCGGAAGCGCTGGGCGAAGGGCTGCCCGGCGGCCTCGAGCCACTCGACGATCGCGCCGGTGAGCCACGGCGTCTCCGGATCGAGCGCGCGCCACCAGCCAGCCGGCTCCTGCGCCGACGCGAGATAGGCTGCCGTGATCGAGGGGTCGAAGTCGGGGTCGAGGGATGCGAGCAGGTCGCCGGCGGCGAGGGTCGTCAGGACGTCGGCCGGCTGGCCGTCCTCGCCGAAGCCGCCATTCGGACGGCGACGCGATCGAACGAAGGCAACCAACCCGGGCAGCAGCGACGGGCGGTAGTCGAGGGCCCAGAGCGCAACGCCGAGGTGGGCGTTGGCCGACACGAGTGGCACGCCCTCGAACGGATGCCGGACGCCAGCGACGAGGCCGGCGAGACGACTGGCGAGCGTTCCGTAGCGGGTCGCGATCGCGATGGCCAGCGGATGAAGGCGTGCGAGCGCCCGCTGGCGACGCACGAGCAGCCACAGGGCGAACGTGTCGCGCCACGGGTCGTCGCCGACGACGCAGGCGCCGAGGTCCGCTTCGGCGAATGGCTGGACCTCGCGCAGGAGCTCGGTCGCGGCGCGCGCGAGCTCGGCGTTGCGATCGTCCTCGAGGCCGGCCAGGAACTCGAAGTTCTCGGCAAGGACGATCGGGCTGAGGAGCCGGTGGGCAAAGCCGCTGGGATCGCGATCCATCCAATCGCTCTCGCGCGGCTGCCACAGCGCGCCGTGGCCGTCGGTTCGGGCGTACGCGGCTGATCCCGGCAACGCATCAAAGCCGAGGTCCCACGGCGTCTCACGGCCGCGACCACCGTGGCCGCTCAGGCGCAGGCGCCAGGCACCGAGGATCGGCGAGGCGATCCGGGTTGGACCGTTGCGTGACGCGAACCGGATCGTCGCGGGCAGGATGGGATCGTGGAGCTCGATCTGGTCGACCGCCCACAGCATCGTCGCAATGCCGCGATTGATGGCCGCGGCAACGTCGACGTCCGGATCGACCTCCAGCTCGCGACTCACGTGGCGCGGACGCCCGGTTGGCGCTGGGTCGATCGGGGAGAAGACCGGCACGCCCGGCCGGCCGGCGTCCATCGTCAGGCGCCGCTCCTCGGGCGGTTCGCCCGGGGCGCCCCACAGCGATTTCATCGCCATGGCGCAACGAAGGCGCAGCGGAACGGCACGCGCTTCCCCCACTGTGACGAATTCGGTCAGCCGCATCCCCCAGCGGACAGACTCCCGGTCGTCGTGATCAGCGTGGGCCCGAAGCGAGGGAGGGTCGAGGGGGAAGGTTGTACCTGTGGCGGGCGCCGTTCGGCCGTTGCGTCAGAGAGCCGCCAGCTCCGGCAGCACCTCGCGCCCGAGGAGCTCGAGCTTCGCTGTGTCCCAGACATCGCGAACCGAGAAGATCACGTGCTGGGCACCGGCGTCCGAAAGCTCGCCGAACCGATCGACGACCTGGGCCGGCGTCTCGGTGTCGTCCGCCCCGTCCTCGGAGATCCGGACCGACTGCAGCGTCGAGCGCTCGATCTCGTCGTACGGCCGCCCGACCGCTTCGCAGTGCTGGCGCAGGACGGCGTACTTGTGGTGGAGCATCTGCGGCCCGCCGAAGACGTTGCAGGCGTCGGCGTAGCGAGCCACGAGGCGCAGCGTCTTCCGCTCGCCACCGCCGCCGATCATGATCGGGACCCGTGGTCGCGAGAGCGACTGCGGCGAGTTCAGGAGGTGGGTCGCCGTGTAATGGCGGCCGTCCAGCTCGCCCCGTGAGCCGAGCTCGCCGTCGAACATCCCGTAGGCGTACTGGAGCGTCTCTTCGAGCATCTCGAAGCGGACGCCGAGCGGCGGAAACGGGAATCCGAGGCCCTCGGACTCCTGCCGGTTCCAGGCGGCGCCGATCCCGAACCAGGCGCGGCCGCCCGACAGGACATCGAGCGTCGTCACCGACTTCAGCCACAGCGCCGGAAGCCGGTAGTGGATGCCGCCGACCATCAGCCCAAGCCGCGCCCGCTTCGAAAGCGCGGCCATGTAGCCGAGCGCGGTCATGCCCTCGAGCATCGGCTCCTCGATGCGGCCGACGCTGCGAATCTGGAAGAAGTGGTCCATGACCCAGATCGAGTCGAACCCGACGTCGTCAGCGGTCTGGACGACACGCGCGAACGTCTCGGCCAGCGCGGGCGTGCCGCCGGGCCACGTGAACGAGCTGATCTGGAGCCCGGCCTTCATGTGCGGCGGAACGCTAGCGGAAGAGGTCGAGCTCCGCCGGCAGGAGTGCGTCGCGAATCGTCGCTTCTGCGCGGGTGAACGAGGCGTGGCGAACGAGCGCGACTGGGCGCCCGGCGGCCTTGCCGAGCGCCAGCTCGGCGGCCGACGCGAGCTCGTCGGCGACCGCGCGGACCGTCGTCCGCATGACGCGCCCATCGGCGTCCGGCGCGCCGCGGAGGTCGTCGATCGGCGCGAGGCCCGCGACGCCGATCGCGACGTCGACGATCCCCAGACGCCACGGCCGGCCGAATGAATCCGAGATGATCACCGGGACGTCCGTCCCGAATCGCTCCCGGAGTGCGCCGCGGAGGCGCTGGGCGGAGGCGTCTGGGTCCCGCGGCAGGAGGGTGACGAGGTCGCCGCTGCGCGGTCCCACGTTCGAGGCGTCGACGCCGCCGTTTGCACACACAAAGCCGTGCGGCGTCTCGGTGATGAGGACGCCGCGCTCCATCCGCACGATCCGGCGCGCCTCGCGGAGGACGACCTCGATCGCCCGCGCGTCCCGCTCCCAGCGCCGCGCCCACTCGATCGCCTCGGGCCGCGGCTCCACGGTGGTCAGGTCCACGACCGCGCCTTCAGCCTTCGAAACGACCTTCTGGGTCGCGACGAGGACGTCGTCGTCCGCGAGCGGCAGGACGTCCGGGGTCTGCTCGAGCGCGGCGACGATCAGGGCACCGAGGTCGTCGCCGGGCCGGACCTCCGGCATGCCGTCGAGGGCGACGACCTCGAGACGCCCGGCGGAGCCGCTCATCCGGGCGATTCCGTGGCGAGGAGGTCCTCGGCCGTGTCGACGTCGAAGGTCAGCGGGCCACCGAGCTCGACATACGCGGCGCCCGCGGCCGCGGCCAGCGCGGCATGGGCGGCCCGGCTGTCCAGTCCGAACGCCGGATCGATCACCTCCGGCGGCGCCGTGAGCAGGACGTTCGTGCCGCTGCCGTGGCGATCGGGGACAACGACGACGAGCCCGTTCTCCACCGCCTCATGGTCTGTCGCCGCGCGGACGACCTCGTCGATCGCCGTTGCCGACACTGCCGCCAGGTCGATCGGGAGCACGACCACGGCTGTTGCTCCACGATCCAGCGCCCGAGCACGGGCCTCGCGGATGGCCGCATTGAGACCGGCGATCCGCTGGACCAGCGACTCGGCGCCATACGCTGCCGCGAGCTCGGCGGCGGCCGGATCGGCGGTGACGAGCACGGTGCCGGCGAGCCGTCGAGCATCGCGGGTTGCCGCAAGCGTCCGGCGGGCCATCGCGATCACGAGATCGAGCCGCTCCTCTGCGTCGAGCTCGCCCCCGAGCCGCGTTTTCGCCGTCTCGAGCCCGCGCAGCGGCACCAGCGCCCACGTCCGGCTGAGATCGGGGCGCAAGCGGTCGTCCGCCATCAGGCGACTGCCTTCGGGGCGTGCGTGAGGATCTCGCCGGCGAGCCGCGCCCGGCCGGCGTCGTCGGCCATCACGGTGTCGGTGACGATCGCTTCGATCCCGAGCCGAGCCACCTCGTCCGCGAGGCCCGCGTCCAGGCGGTCGAGGAGGAAGGTGTCGATCCAGTCCGCGTAGATCCGGGCCACTCCCAGCGCCGACGCGTCGTGGCCAAGGGACGCGAGCATCCGATCGGCCGGGCCCTTCAGCGACCGCCCGGCGATGATCGGCGACACCGCGATGACCGGAACGCCGCGGGCCCGGGCCGCATCGATCGCCGGGCGAACACCGGGCACGGCGAGGATCGGCCCGATCGAGACGATCGGGTTCGACGGCGCGACGACGATCAGCTCGGCGGCCGCGAACGCCGCCAAGACCTCCGCGCTCACCTCGGCCGCCTCCGCGCCACGGAAGCGGACCTCTCGGACGTCGGGCGCCTGGCGCTGCCGGACAAAGTAGTCCTGGAACTCGAGCCAGCCGTCGTCGGTTCTGACCTCCGTTCGAACGGTGTCGTCCGTCATCGGCAGGATCGTGGCTCGAACATCAAGGGCCTTCGCCAGCGCGAGCGAGACCTCGGTCAGGCGTGCCCCTTCGCGGACCCGCCGCGTCCGCACGATGTGCGTCGCCAGGTCGCGGTCACCGAGCCGGAACCACATCTCCTCGCCGTAGCGCTCGAGCATCTCGGCCGCCGCGAACGTCTCACCCTCGAGGCCCCAGCCCCACTCCCGGTTGGCGACTCCGGCGAGCGTGTACAGGACCGTGTCGTGGTCCGGGCAGACGAGTAGGCCTTGACGCTCGAGGTCGTCGCCGGTGTTGACGACGACCGTCAGCCGCTCGCAGAGGTGCGCCTGCAGCCCGGCCGCGAGCTTCGCGCCCCCAACCCCGCCCGCGAGGGCGACGACGGTTCGCGCGCCCGGCTCAGGCATCGGCGAGCGCGGCCCGGACCTCGCCGATCCGCGCCAGCGTCTCGTCGTCGTACGGGGCGGGCAGCCGGACGATCACCGTCCGGAAGCCCATCTCGACGTATGGCCGGATCTCGTCCGCGACCTCCCGCGGCGAGCCGAACAGGTGCGGCACGTTGCCCCCGCTCTCCGCGCCGTTGTTCGCCATGAGCGCGGCCCAGGCGCCCTCGGCGTCGGCACGCCGGTCGCGGAGGATGATCGGGAAGCTGACCGTGAGCTCGATCTCCGAGCGGTCGCGCCCGACGTCGGCGCAATGGCCGTCGAGCGTTTCGAGCTTTGTTCGGACCTCGTCGACCCAGCCGGAGGTGTTCCAGGCGTCGCCGCGCAGCGCGACCGTCCGGAGCGTCTTCTTCGGCCCGGAGCCGCCGATGAGGATCGGCATCCGGGCCTGGATCGGCCGCGGGGCGCAGACGGCGTCGTGGAGCGTGTAGAAGCGGCCCTCGTGCGTGACGCGCTCGCCGTCGAGGAGGCGGCGCAGGAGCATGACGGCCTCGTCGAGCCGATCGAGCCGCTCACCGACCGTCGCGCCGAAGTCGATCCCGAAGGCGTCGTGCTCGCGCTCCATCCAGGCGCCACCGATGCCGAGAACCGCACGGCCGTCCGAGACGTGGTCGAGCGTCGTCGCGAGCTTCGCCGTCAGGCCCGGGTTGCGGAACGTGTTCGCCCCGACCATGAGGCCGAGCCGCAGCCGCGTCGTGACCGAGGCCAGCGCGGCGAGCGTCGTCCAGCCCTCGAAGATCGGCTGCTCCCACGGCCCGAAGATCGCAAGGAGGTGATCCCACGTCCAGGCGCTGTCCCAGCCGGCCGCCTCGGCGGACTGGGCGGCGTCGCGGAGCCGCGGCCAGCCGCTGGCCTGCGACCAGAGTTGCGCACCGAACTTGATCGGGCCGGGCTCGTCGATCACTCGTCGATCACGCCTTCACTCGTCGCCCAGGTGGTCGTGCACGGAGCTGATCGCCAGCCGGAACGAGATCCGGCTCTGGGTCATGAACTCCGGCACCGCGCCGAGATCGTCATAGCGGTGGGCGAGCGCGACGATGTCGGCCCGCGCCCGGTCGATGTCGTCGTCGACCGTGAGGACGTGGCAGTCCATGCCGAGCCAGCGCAGGCCGTCGTTTTCGTCGATGACCGAGAGTGAGGCACGGCGGCTGTGGAGCAGCGCGGTCGGCCAGCGCCGTGGCAGGCGGCTGTTGACGAGGATCGAGTCGTCAGGCTCGAGCCGAAACCAGATCACCGCCTGGACCGGGGTTCCCGACGCGGTCACGGTCGCGAGCGTCGCGACCCGCGGCGCTTCGAGAAATGCTCGCGAGACGGGGCTCAGCTCGATCATCGAGGTCGGCGTCACGGCGCCGATGGTAGGGCCGGGTCTGGCCAGCCGCGTTCGGAAGTACCGCCGGAGGGTCGCGGGCGGTCAGACGATGCGCTCGCCCGCCGTCAGACCAGCCGCTCCCCGGCCTCGATTCGGATCGCCAGTCGGTTTTCGGGCGGCGCGAGCGGGCAGGCCCAGCGCGGGTCGAACGCGCACGATGGCTGGTAGGCGAAGTTGAAGTCGATGATCACGGTGTGGCGGCTCGCATCCCCGCCGAGATCGGCGCTTTTGGCCGTGTCGAGGAGATAGCGGCCTGCAGCGTAGGTCTCGGTGCCGTTTGTCGCGTCTCGGAATGGCAGGAAGAGGCCATCCGCGTAGCCGCCGAGCCAGTACGCCGTGAGGCTCTGTTCGCTGCCCAGCGCGCTGAACCGCAGCCGCCCCACCGGGATCGTTGGCATGACCCCGCCGATGCGCATCGGCAGCTCGATCGCGGCGGCCAGCGGCTCGACCGTGACCTCGAACCGCAGACGCGGGTCATACGGCCAGGCCTTGAGCCGGAACGCGGGACGCTCGGCGGCGGGAACCGGCGACTGCGCATGCTCGCGGTAGAGCCGTTCGCGGACCGTGCGCCAGTGCCTCCAGGCATCCAACGGGTCGCTGACAGCGAGGCGTCGAACCTGTGCGTAGAGCTCGGCGATGGTTCGGCGCCAATGCGCGAGCGCGAGCCGCTCGTCGATGGTCGCCGGTTCGGTCGCGCCGGCCGCGAAGCCCCCGGTCAGGTCCGTCGGGCGAGCCCGCGCAGGATGACCGCGCCTCCGAGGACGATGAGCGCGACCGGCCAGAGGTCGCGCAGGGGCAGGCTCGGCAGGTCGTATCCGAGCGTCACGCCGGCGAAGAGCCAGACGCCGGCCGCAAGAAGGACCAGGCCCCACATCCGCGCGAGAAACGTGAGGTTCTGCTTGACGCCGGGGTCATTTGACCAGCGATGTGCGGCATCTTCGGCCTCCTTGCCGAGGCCTTCCATCCGCGTTCCGACGTCCTTCCCGAACGACTCCATCCGCGCTTCGAAGGACGGGCCGGGCGGGGGCGGACCCGGGACTTCGGGCTCCGCGGGCTTCGTCGGTTCGGTCATGTGCTGCCATCGTAGCGAGGCGGCCAGCCGCGGTATCGGGCGACCTCGGGCGGCGTGGCTAGAATCGCCTTCACGTCAGTGGCAGAGGAGGAGCTCGTGACCGACAGGGCGGAGATCGGTGTCTTCGGCGGATCCGGCTTCTACTCGCTCCTCCCGGATGTCCGCGAGATCAAGGTGGATACGCCGTACGGGCCGCCGTCGGACTCGTTCTTCCTCGCGACGGTCGGCGGCCGCCGCGTGGCGTTCCTGCCGCGTCACGGCCGGCGCCACACGATCCCGCCGCACCGGATCAACTACCGGGCGAATGTCTGGGCGATGCGCTCGCTCGGCGTGAAGGCGGTGATCTCGCCGTGCGCGGCCGGATCGCTCGCGCTGCACGTCAGGCCCGGCGACTTTGTCGTCTGCGACCAGTTCGTCGACCGCACGGACGGCCGCCCCCACACGTTCTACGACGGACCGATCGTCACGCACCTCTCGTCGGCCGACATCTACGACGCTGTCCTCCGGCAGCTCGCCATCGAGACGATCCGCGACCACGGCATCGAGGTCCACGAACGCGGCACCGTCGTCGTGATCGAAGGCCCGCGCTTCTCGACGAAATCGGAATCGAAGTGGTTCTCGGACGCCGGCTGGGAGGTCATCAACATGACCCAGTATCCCGAGGCGTGGCTCTGCCGCGAGCTCGGGATGGCGGTCGTGAATATCTCCCTGATCACCGACTACGACGCCGGCGTCCACGAGGGCACCGAGGCCGTCGATGCGTTGAGCGTCCTCGAGGTCTTCGCCCAGAACGCCGAGCGGATCCAGAAGGTCGTGCTCGATCTCATCGGGCGTTTCCCGGCGGACCTCGACGCCCTCGGCGCGCGAGCGGCCCTCGGCCCGACGCGCGGCGACGGCCACACGATCTCGACGGAGGACATCCGGCTCTTCGAGACCGGGCTGTAGGTGGCCGGCGAGGACGGTCGGCTCCCGATCGGGGTCTGTCTCCGCACGGTCCGGTCGGAGCCGGGCTGGTGGCTGGAGAGCGCGCGGCGGCTCGACGCCGCCGGGTATGCCGGCATCTGGGCCTGGGACCACTTCATGGGCAAGGGCGACACGACCGTGCCCGTGGTAGAGGGCTGGACGATCCTCGCGATGGCCGCGGCCGTCACGAGCCGGGCCACGGTTGGCTCGTTCGTGCTCAACAACATGAACCGCCACCCGGCCGTGGTGGCCCGCATGGCCTCGACGCTGCAGATCGCCAGCGGCGGGCGGCTGATCCTCGGGCTGGGGATCGGTGGCGCCCCCCGCGAGCACGCGGCGTACGGCATCGACTTTCCCGAGGCACCGGAGCGCGTCGCGCGTCTCGAGGAAGCCGTCGCGGTGATGCGCGCCCTGTGGTCCGGAGGCCCGGTGTCGCGGCCGTCGCCGTTCTACCCGCTGACCGCCGCGACCGCTTATCCGGTCGCCGACCCGCCGCCGCCCATCATCATCGGCGGGGAGACGCGGCCCGGCGCTCGCCTTGCGGCCCGGATCGGCGACGGCTGGAGCACGTTCGAGAACTTCGAGGAGCTCTTGCCCATCTATCTCGAGGCGCTCCAGGCCGCCGGGCGGCGGCGCGAGGACCAGCTGGTGCTCGCCGGCTTCCAGCGCGACTGGCTGAGCGACGAACGGATCGTCGACAGCCCCTGGGTCCAGGCGCCGCGTGAGACCTGGGCCCGCTGGCAGGCAGCCGGGGCCGACGGGGCCATCGTGCTCGCCCGCTCGGCCGAGGACGTGGACGCGCTCGTCGGGGCGACCGACCGCTGGTGACGACCCCGAACCTGGCGCCGACCGATGCCGCCCAGACGCACGCATGCGTCCGCTGCGGCCGGCCGGTGCAGCTGCACGTCGCCCTCTGCGAGGAGTGCAATCCGCTCGGCCTGTCCGACCCGGCCTCGTCTCAGGCGCACGGCATCGCAATCACCGCGATCATCGTGTTCGTCATCTTCCTCGCCGTCGTGGCCCGCGTGACGCTCGCCGGCCTGGGCCCGTTCACGGCGACCGTGGTTGACGCGGTCCCAACGGGCCCGGGACTCACGGTCACGATCGAGATCTCGAACGCGGGGACCCGTGCCGGCAAGACGAACTGCGTGCTCACTGACCCGCGTGGTCCCATCACCGGCCACGTCGTTCGGGTCCAGACGCCGGTCGTGCCTGCCGGCGGAACGATCAGCTTCGAACGGGAGATCTCCGCCTTCGGCAGCGAGCCGGTCGCGCTCGGCGTCCAGTGCACGTCGCCGTGACCCGCGATTCGCTGGCGGCCGAGCTTGCGTTCGCGCTTGAGATCGCGGCGCGCGCGGGGGAGCTCCAGATGGCTCGGTTCGAGCGTCTCGAGCGGATCGAGCACAAGTCCGCCCGCGACGTTGTCACCGAGGTCGACCACCTGTCCGAGGCGCTGATCCTCGAGGGCATCCGCGCGACGTTCCCGGGTGACGCGATCCTCGCCGAGGAGTCCGGCGGCCATGCGGGAGCGCGCGGCCACGCCAGGACGAGCGAGGATGCGCCAACGTCCGGTCGCGGCCGGGTCTGGGTTGTCGACCCGCTCGACGGGACCGTGAACTACGCAAACGGGATCCCGTTCTTCTGTGTCGCGGTCGGGCTCGTCATCGATGGCCGGCCCGCGGTCGGCGTCGTCCGCGACCCGGCGCGAGGCGAGTCGTTCGCCGCGACGATCACCGGACCCGCGGTCCTGCACCTGTCCAACGGCTCGGAGCGCGAGCTGACGGTCTCGACGAAGGACAAGCTTTCCGACTACGTCGCTTCGGTCTCGATCAGCGGTCGCGCGGCGGTCACCCGGTCGCGTGCGCTGCGCAGGGCGATCCGCGTGCCCCGATCCATGGGTGCTGCGGCGCTCGCGCTGGCCTACGTGGCCGCGGGTCGCTTCGATGCGTTCGTCCAGGAGGGCGGTCTCTCGACCTGGGATATTGCCGCTGCCGGGCTGATCGCGGAGCGAGGTGGCGCGACGGTCACGAACCTCGTCGGCGGCCCCTGGTTCGACATCGCCGCGAGCTCACGCTCGATCGGCGTCCTGGCCGCGCCGCCAGCACACCACGGCGCGTTGCTGGATCTCCTGAGGGGGGGCTGAATCCAGCGCCGCTAGCAGCTCGCTCAGCGTGCGCGAACGTCACCCGAGATCGCCCGCCGCGGCATCGCGTCGAGTGCCGCCGAGATCCTATCGACGGCTTCGTCGGGGGCGAGGACAGATGTGTCGACCTCAACGTCGTACGTCGTCCAGCGGTGGACAACATCGAACTGCGCCTCCGCCTGGCCGAGCGTCCGATCCTCCCGCTCCCGTTCGCGCTCGAGGACAACGCTGAGCGGACAGCGGACACCGACGTTGAGCACGTCGAAGCTTGCCCAAAGGCGGGCCATCTCCTCGACCCATCGTTGCTCGAGGATGACGTGGTCGACGATCACGTTCATGCCCGCGTCGGCGATGGCAGCTGCGGTCGCGTGCATGCCGGAGATGAAGCGGTGGCCCAGGCCCGTGGTCCTGATCGTGAATGGTCCATCCGACCGTCCGTCAGGTCGCACGTAAGAGAACAGCAGGGGCCACGTCAGCTGGCCGTCGACTCGACCCGGAAGAGCGTACGCAAAGCGATCGATGCCCATCTCGAGCCACAGCTCCGGCAAGGCCGCCTGAAGCGCACGCGCAAGGGTCGTCTTGCCGCTGCTCGAGGTGCCGTTGATCAGGATGATCCGACCGCGTTCGCCAGCAGCCATCGTCACGCCCCCGGCAACTTCGGCCGGGCGCGTCGCCAACGTGATGTCACTCAACCCACCGGTGGGGCCGGGCGCGCAGTCGATCGAGGCCCCAGTGATCGCAGAACGCCTCCCACGCCGCGCGCGGCGTCCCCTGCCATTCGAGCTCCGACACGTCGGTCTGCGGAATCTCGACGCCGTCATCTGCGGTCCGGAGGCGTGCAAGCGAGCGATACAGCAGGGCTTCATCCATCCGCTCCTGCAGGACAGCCGCCAGGGTGACGCCGCCACGAAGGCTCGGGACGTCCCAGGCCGAAGCCCTCGCCGGGATCGCTTCGATCGAGCCGTAGCGGGCGAGAACGGCCGCCGCTGACTTCGCCCCCCAACCCGGCAGGCCCGGATAGCCGTCCGACGAGTCGCCGACGAGCGCGAGCCAGTCCGGGATCGACGGAGGCGATACGCCCCACTTCGCGCGGACGCCGTCTTCGTCGTACGTGATCGCGCGGCGGCGGTCGAGGAGCACGACCCGTGCGTCCTGGACCAGCTGGGCCATGTCCTTGTCAGGCGTGCAGACGAGGACCTGGGTCACGCGCGGGTCACCCGCGAAGCGGCCGCACGCCGCGGCGATCGCGTCGTCAGCTTCGAACTCGACCATCGGCCACACGACGAGCCCGAGCGCTTCCATCGCCTCCTCGACGATCGGGAACTGGTCCAGCAGATCGCGAGGCATCCCGAACGATGACTTGTAGCCCGCGAACATGTCGTTGCGGAAGGACTCGATGACCCGGTCGGTCGCGCAGCCGACGTGAGTGCCGCCCTCCTCGCGGAGCAGATAGAGGAGCTGCTCGACGACGCCGGAGACGCCGCTCAGGTTGACGTTGCCGTGGCCAAGGACCGGCGGGCGAGGCGCGTAGTAGGCGCGGAACAGCTCGTAGGTGGCGTCGACGAGGTGGACCCTCACGAGCCTTGCGACGCCCCAAGCACGAGTACGCCGGCCGTCGACATCTCGTTGATCGCGAGCTCGCCGTCACCCGGCTGGACATTGACCGCCGCGGTGGCATTGGCGAAGACGATCGTCTCGAACCCCAGCTCGACCGAATCGAGGGCGGTCGCCTTCACGCAGTAGTCGGTGGCCAGGCCGACGATGACGACGCGCTCCACACCGTGGTCTCGGAGGAGGCCCTCCAGCTCGGTCGGAATCGTCTCGCCCGAGACCGGGTCGCGCATCGTGAAGCCGGAATAGCCGTCTTCGCCGTTCGAGCCCTTGAGGACCGTCGGGCCGGCGACGTCGAGCGATGGGTGGAATTCGGCGCCCCACGTCCCCGCGACGCAGTGGACCGGCCACGTGCCGCCGTCCTTGGCGAAATGCGGCGTTGACTCGGGATGCCAGTCCTGGGTGTAGACGACGAAGGCGCCGCCGACAAGGGCGTCGGCGACGCTCGCGTTCACGAGGGGCAGGATGGCGCTGCCGCCAGCGACGGCCAAGCCGCCGTTCGGGTCGGCGAAATCGTTCTGGACGTCAACGACGACGAGCGCCGTGGATGGGTCGTAGGTGGCCATCCACCTACGCTAGCGCAGCGTGGCCGAGGCGGACGAAGGCCCGCCTCGGCGTTCTGCAGATGCGGCCGTCACGACGAGGCCGGTGCGCTCGGCAGTGGGTTGCTCGGGATCGTGAGCGACGGGTTGGCCCCGCCGCCACCACCGCCGTTGTCACCGCCGCCGCTGTTGCCTGGACCGAACGCGATCCACCACAGGAGGACGATGACCGCGATCACGGCGATGACCGCGAGCGCGATGTTCGTGCCGTTGTCGCGTCCACCGGTATCGGAGACGACAACGGTGCTGCTGTCTCGTTGCGTGGCCATGGATGAGTCTCCTTCGGTTCCCCGGAGGGAGGGGTTTCTGGACCTCGATCCTGCCGGGTCGCCGGTCGCGGATGCGTTCGCCGCGACGCCCAGGTCCGTTACGGAGACGTGACAACGGCCCGCGCCCGGCACCAGCGTTCGGCGCTAGGCTGCGCGCGATGACGGACGAACGGGACCTCGCGGACCTCGACGCCGCGAAGGAAGTGAGGATCGAGACGCGCGCCGCCGACGGCGCCGTTCATCGCACGATCATCTGGGTCATGGTCGAGGGTGGCGAGGTCTACATCCGGAGCTACCGGGGGCCAACCGCGCGCTGGTACCGCGAAGCGCTCGAGCGGCCGGATGTGGCGCTCCACGTCTCCAAGCGGCGAATCCCGTTCCGCGCCGTTCCCGCGACAGACGCCGCGAGCATCGCCGCCTGCAGCGCCGGCCTCGAGCGCAAGTACCGCCGTTCGTACAGCCTCGGGGCGATGCTCCGCGAAGACGTCCTCGGAACGACCCTGCGCCTCGACCCGGCCTAGACCGTCCCGGCCACCCCTCCGCCACCGTCCTGCAACCGCGCCGAGCCGGTCCCGCAAGGGGCGATGCATCACGGCCTGGGCTACCCTTCCGGCCGATGTACCTCGACGCCTTCAAGCACCAGCTGCCCGACATCGACGAGTCGGAGACGAACGACTGGCTCGAATCGCTCGACCAGGTCGTCGAGGAGGAAGGCGAGACCCGGGCGCGGTTCCTGTTCTACAAGCTCCTCAAGCGCGCCCGCCAGCTGCACGTCGGCCTGCCGCCGCTCACGCAGACCCGCTACATCAACACGATCAGCCCGGAGCAGGAGCCGTTCTTCCCGGGCGACGAGGCGATCGAGCTGCGGATCCGGCGGATCGTTCGCTGGAACGCGGTCGCGATGGTCCTCCGGGCCAACAACCAGTTCAGCGGCATCGGCGGCCATCTGGCGACGTACGCATCCGCGGCCAGCCTGTACGAAGTCGGGTTCAACCACTTCTTCCGGGGCAAGGACGACGGCCAGCCGGGCGACCAGGTGTTCTACCAGGGCCACGCCGCGCCGGGGATCTACTCACGCGCGTTCCTCGAAGGCCGCCTGACCGAGGAGCAGCTCGACCACTTCCGGCGTGAGACGCCGCCGCAGAACGGGCTCAGCTCGTACCCCCACCCGCGGCTGATGCCAGACTTCTGGGAGTTCCCCACGGTCTCGATGGGCCTCGGGCCGATCAGCGCGATCTACCAGGCGCGCTTCAACCGCTACCTCGAGAACCGCGGGCTGCTCGACACGAGCGCTTCGCGAGTCTGGGCATTCCTCGGCGACGGCGAGACGGACGAGCCCGAATCGCTCGGCGCGCTCCACGTCGCGGCGCACGAGGGCCTCGACAACCTGACCTTCGTCGTCAACTGTAACCTGCAGCGCCTCGACGGCCCGGTGCGCGGCAACGGCAAGATCATCCAGGAGCTCGAATCCGTGTTCCGCGGATCGGGCTGGAACGTCATCAAGGTCATCTGGGCCCGCGAGTGGGACGACCTGCTCGCGCGCGACGTCGACGGCGTGCTCGTCGAGCAGATGAACGACACCCTCGACGGCGAGTTCCAGAAGTTCTCGGTCGCCGGCGGTGCCTACATCCGTGAGAACTTCTTCGGGCCTGACCCGCGGCTTCGAAAGCTCGTCGAGCACCTGACTGACGACGACCTGGCAAAGCTTCGACGGGGCGGCCACGACTATCGCAAGGTCTATGCCGCGTACAAGGCCGCGACGGAGTTCACGGGCGCACCGACGGTCATCCTCGCGAAGACCGTGAAGGGCTGGACGCTCGGGCCGGGCGTGGAGGCTCGGAACATCACGCACCAGGCGAAGAAGCTGTCCGAGGCGGAGCTCAAGATCTTCCGCGACCGGCTCGAGCTGCCGATCCCCGACAGCGGGCTGAAGAGCGCGCCGTACTACCACCCCGGCAAGGACTCCGAGGAGGTCCAGTACCTCGCGGAGCGGCGACGGGCGCTCGGCGGGTCGATCCCGAAGCGCGTGGTTCGGGCGAAGCCGCTGCCGAAGCCGAAGGACACGTTCGACGCCGAGTTCGCGGCCGGTTCGGCCACGCCGGTCTCGACCACGATGGCGTTCACCCGGATGCTCCGGAACCTCATCCGCGACCCGGATCTCGGGCCGCGGATCGTGCCGATCATCCCGGACGAGGCGCGGACATTCGGCATGGACCCGCTCTTCAACGAGGTCGGGATCTACGCCGCTTCCGGCCAGCGCTACGACCCGGTCGACAGCGAGCTGATCCTCAAATACCGCGAGGCGAAGGACGGCCAGGTCCTCGAGGAGGGCATCACCGAAGCCGGCTCGACCGCGAGCTTCCAGGCGGCGGCGACGTCGTATGCCACCCACGGGCACGCCGTGATCCCGTTCTACATCTTCTACTCGATGTTCGGCCTGCAGCGGACCGGCGACCAGATCTGGCAGCTCGCCGATGCCCGCGGGCGCGGCTTCCTCATGGGCGCCACGGCCGGACGCACGACGCTGACCGGCGAAGGCCTCCAGCACGACGACGGCCACAGCCACGTTCTCGGCTCGGTCGTCCCGAACCTGCGCCAGTACGACCCGACCTTCGCCTACGAGCTCGCAGCGGTCATCCGCGATGGCATCGAGCGGATGTACGTCAACGGCGAGGACGTCCTCTACTACGTGACGCTCTACAACGAGAACTACGCGCAGGCGCCAAAAGCCGAGGGCATCGACGAGGGCATCCTGCGCGGCATCTACCGCTTCGCCGAGGCGCCCGCCGTGGGCAAGAAGGCGGCCCGCGTTCGTCTCGTTGGTTCGGGCTCCATCCTCCAGCAGGTCATCGCCGCCCAGGGCCTCCTCGCCGAGAAGCTCGGTGTCGCCGCGGAGGTCTACTCGGCGCCGTCGTTCCCGCTCCTTCGTCGCGACGCGCTGGCAGTTGAACGCTGGAACCGCCTCCACCCGGCAGAGGCGCCGCGCAGACCGTACGTGGCCGACGTCCTTGGCCCGGACGGCGGCCCGATCGTCGCAGCCTCGGATTGGCTCCACGCGATCCCGGACGGGGTGGCGCCGTGGGTCGAAGGCCCATTCACGTCGCTCGGCACCGACGGCTTCGGGCGCAGCGACACGCGCGAGTCCCTCCGGACGTTCTTCGAGATCGACCCGCCGTCGATCGCCGCCGCGGCGATGAGCGCGCTCGCCCGCGCCGGGACGATTACGGGCGCGAAAGCGGCAGCCGCGATCAAGGAGCTCGGCGTCGACCCGGAGAAGGCGAGCCCGCTCGCGATCTGAGCTCGGGACTCAGCGGGCGGTGCCGACCACCCGATAGACGTTGCCGTCGAGGTCGGCGGCATACAGCTCGCCCTCCTCGGTCTCACCGTAGCCGGCGACGCCGACCGCGCCCTGGCCGACCTGGACGAGCGGCTTGGCGCCGTTGCCTGCCGCCGCGAACGCCCAGATCCGGCCCGAGTAGTTGTCGCTGAACAGATAGCCGCCGCGGAGGATTGCCTGCGGACCGCGGTAGACGTAGCCGCCGATGACCGCGACCCCGAAGTCGTGGCTGTACTCGGTCACCGGCAGCGTGAGCCCGGCCTTCGGGCAGTCGCTGCTCGGGCTGAAGCAGTGGTTGCCCTCCATGATGTTCCAGCCGTAGTTCAGGCCGCCGCCGCAGCAGCGGGCCACGTCGATCTCCTCCCAGGCGCCCTGGCCAACGTCGCCGA
>DASRJS010000107.1:0-4482 GCA_035649355.1 Candidatus Polarisedimenticolia bacterium | reverse complement strand
CAGGTCCTGACCCCGGACGGCGATCTGAACCGCTTCGTCAACGTCTACCTGAACGGCGAGGACGTCCGCTACCTCGGCGGCCTCGACACGCCGGTCGCCGAAACGGACGAGGTGCGCCTCCTGCCGGCGATGGCCGGCGGGCGTGCCTGACCCGGGCGAGGTCAATTCGATGGCCGCGATCCGTGCACTTCGGCCGGTTGACGGCTCGGCCGCACCGGCAGGGCCGGGGCGCAGCTACCCGAGCATCCTCGACGTCATCGGCGGGACGCCGCTCGTCGAGGTCCCGCGGATGTCGCCCAACCCGAACGTCCGGATCCTCGTCAAGCTCGAGGGCGTCAACCCGACCGGCTCGGTGAAGGATCGCGTCGCGCTGGCGATGGTCGAGGATCTCGAGGCGCGGGGCGCCATCGGCTCGGACTCCATCCTCCTCGAGCCGACCTCGGGCAACACCGGCATCGCGCTCGCGATGATCGGCCGGCGGCGCGGCTACCGGGTCGCGCTCGTCATGCCCGACAACGTCACCGAGGAGCGACGCCAGATGGCGGCGTTGTTCGGCGCGGAGGTCATCGATTCCCCCGGCTCGCAAGGGTCGAATGGGGCGATCGCGCTCGCGAAGGTGCTCGTCGAGCGCGACTCCCGCTTCGTCATGCCGTACCAGTACGGCAACCCTGCGAACCCGCGGGCGCACGAGACGACGACCGGCCCGGAGATCCTGGCCGACTGCCCGGAGATCGACGCGTTCGTTGCCGGGCTCGGGACCGGCGGCACGTTGATGGGCGTCGCGCGGTATCTCCAGCGGGCGAAACCGGGGGTGAGGATCGTCGCCGCTGAGCCGCTCCCCGGGGAGCTCGTGCAGGGACTGCGCTCGCTCGACGACGGGTTCATCCCCGAGATCCTCGACGCGTCCCTGCTCGACGCGCGGATGCTCGTCTCGAACCGCCACGCGATCGCCGCGTTGCGCGATCTCGTTGAGCGGGAGGGCATCTTCGCCGGGCCGTCCGCCGGCGCGGTGATGGTCGTCGCGGCCCGGTTGGCGCGCGAGATGGAGCGGGGCACGATCGTGGCGCTGCTCGCGGACGGAGGCTGGAAATACCTCTCGGCCGGCACGTTCGCGAAGAATCTCGACGAGATGGAGCCCGAGCTCGAAGGCGGCGTCAACTGGTGGTAGCCGGCCACCCTGGGCCGGCGACGGCAGAGCTGCCGGCGGCGATCCGTGACGCGATCGTCGCGCATGCCCGGGCCGGCGAGCCGCTCGAGGCCTGCGGCGTCATCATCGGCGATCGCCCAGCGGCGGAGGGTGGGGTCGCGCTCCGGTTCGAGCCGGCGCGAAACGCGGCCCAATCGCGCTACCTGTACGAGATCGACGCAAACGATCTGCTGCGACTGACGATCGAAACGGACGACGCCGACGAGGTCTTCTGGGCGATCGTCCACTCGCACACCCACACGCCGGCCGTGCCGTCGGCGACGGATCGACGACTGGCGTTCTACCCGGACGCGCTGTACCTGCTTGTCTCGCTCGCGCCGGAGGAAGCAAACGCGCTGACCGGCGCCGAGTCCGTCCGCGCATGGCGAGTCCTGAACGACGAGATCCACGAGGTCGCCCTCACGATCACGTGACAGCGCCGCCGGTGCGGGACGGCACCGGCTGAGATCGAGCCGTGGGCCGCGTGCTTGACCGGCGGCCAGCCAGCGGCCTAGCGTCGGCACCTCGAACTCGTGGGACGTGGGAACCGGACGCCCATCCGGAGGAGGACCGCAGTCCATGAAGCGCTCGACCACGCGGACGATCCTGGTCATCGCCGCGATCACCGCCGTCATTGCCCTGGCCATTGGCTCCGTCCAGCCGGCGCTCGCGCCGGGCCGCGGCGGCCCTGGCGGCTCGAAGCCCACTGCGGTTGAGGACAACCCCGAGGCGGCCGAACAGGGCGAGGAGGTCGCCGAGCGGATGGAGGCGCTCGAGCGAGCGCGCGAGGCGGGCAAGGTCGGGCAGCAACGGCCGATCGAGGCGGCGGCGACGCCCGGCTGGGCCGGCGAGATCCCGTTCGAAGCGTCCGCGCCGGATGACTGGGAGCCGGCGATCGCCGCAGATCCCGGCAGCGCGTTCGTGTACACGCTCGTCACGCGCTATGGCACCGGCAAGCCGCCGGGCTGCTCGGGCAACTGCCCGAACCCCTGGATCGCGCTGCGAATCAGCAGCGACGGCGGGGCGACGTGGGGCGCCACAAAGGCCCTTTGCCCGTGCAAGGGCTCCGGCCAGTTCGACCCGATCGTCGAAGTCGTCCCGAGCAGCGGCCAGGTCTACGCCGTCTACATGAACGGCTATAACGTCATGTTCACGAAGTCGACGAATCGCGGCCAGACCTGGTCAGCGCCGGTCAAGACGTACGGCAACGTCTCGTGGAACGACAAGCCCGTGCTCGCGATGAGCGACGACGGCCAGAAGGTCTACATCTCGTTCAACGGCCCGACCGGCGGCGATCCCTGGGCCGCCGTCTCGAGCGACGCTGGAGCGACGTGGACCCAGACGAAGCTCGTCGACTCGAGCCGCTACTACTTCGCCTTCGATGCCGACGTCGCCCCGAACGGCACGGCCTACTTCGCCGAGACCGCGATCCTTTACGGCGGCGGCGGCAACAAGGGCACGACGCCGAACGACGTGATCGAGGAGCACGTCTTCATCCTTCGACCCGGCCAGACGACCTGGGAGGATCACCTCGTCGCGTCGATCCAGCCTGGGCTCGCCTGCACGGCCGCTGGCTGCCCGCCCGACTTCTACCTCGGCCACTCGGCGCTGTCGGTCGACGCGAACAACAACGTCCTCCTCCTCTACGACGGCGCAACCGCGGCCGGCGGGCTCCAGCGCATCTACTCGCAGCGCTCGACGGACGGCGGCAATACGTGGCAGGCCAACGTCTTCCTCTCGCCGTCCGGCGAGGAGGCGACGGCGCCCGCGCTTGAGTCGCGTGGCGCCGGCGATGTCCGAGCCTGGTGGCAGCAGACGTCGGGCGGCGGCAACGCCGACCAGTGGAACACCTGGTACAGCGCCTCGACGAACGGCGGCGCAACGTGGAGCGCGCCCGTGAAGCTCTCCGACGCCGGCGGTGGCGCGGCCTACAAAACCGTGAATGGCTACCTCGAGATCTACGGTGACTACGGCGAGATCGCGATCACGAACGCGGGCAAGACGATCGCGATCTGGGGCGAAGGCCTCAGCTACGACGGCCCGGGCGGGGTCTGGTTCAACCGCCAGCCGTAGCACCGCCGAGCGCGTCGATCAGCGAGGCGTCGGTGGGGGTTGAGCCGAGGCCGAGTCGGGCGCCGAGCCGGGCGCTGAGCGGCGCCTCGAGGTAGGTCGAAGCGAGGCTCGGCCAGGAAGGCTCCGCGAAGACCTCCTCGGGCGGCCCGTCGAGGATGACGTGGCCGGCGGCCATCACGACGACCCGCGCGAAGTTCTCGGCGACAAAGCGCATGTCGTGGCTGATGGCGACGACCGTCCGGCCCTGCGCGGCGAGGTCCGCAACGACGGCTTCCACGCGCTTCGTGCCCCGCGCGTCCTGGCCGGTCGTCGGCTCATCGAGGACGACGACGGGCGTGCCCATCGCGAGGATCGAAGCGAGGGCGAGGAGCTTCCGACGCGAGAACCCGAGGTCGTATGGGTTCGCGGCGGCGGCGTCGGTCAGGCCCGTGGCGTCGAGCGCGGCGTCGATCGCCGTGGTCAACGCTGCGCCGCGTAACCCGACGTTGCGTGGGCCGAACTCGACCTCCGTTCGAACCCGTCCCGCGAAGATCTGGCGGTCCGGGTCCTGGAAGGCGATCCCAACCGTCCGCGCGAGGGCCGCGACCCGCTGTCCCGCCGCAGCTCGCCCGTCGATCTCGACCTCGCCGGCCGTCGGGCGGAGCAAGCCGTTCCAGTGCCGGACGAGGGTCGACTTGCCCGAGCCGTTCTGGCCGACGATCGCGACCCGTTCGCCGGCTTCGATGGCGAGGTCCACGCCGTCGACCGCCCGCGTCCCGTTCGGATACACGTGGACGAGGCCGCGGCAGCGGATCACGCGGCGGCTCCCGCCGGCAGCGTCAGACCGCGCTCGGCGGCGGCCCGCCGCAGCCGAACCGCGGACGGCGGCTCCACCCCGAGCGCCTCCAGCTTCGGTGAGCCGAGCGTCTCCGCCGCGGGCCCGTCGAGGACCATCGCGCCGGCCTCGAGGGCGACGACCCGCTGGCAGAGCCCATCGAGGAGATCGGTCTTGTGCTCGGCGATGAGCAGCGCGGTCCCCGTCCCGGCGAGCGCCCGCAGCGCCTCGCCGACAAGCCGCGTCCCTTCGGGATCGAGCTGGGCCGTCGGCTCGTCGAGGACGAGGTGCTGCGGACGCAGCGCGAGGAGCCCGGCGATCGCCACGAGCTGCTGCTGTCCGCCGGAAAGACGGCGCGGGTCGCGTTCCGCGAGGCCATCGATGCGGAGCGTCGCGAGCGCGTCCCAGG
>DASRJS010000106.1:0-2090 GCA_035649355.1 Candidatus Polarisedimenticolia bacterium | reverse complement strand
ACCCGACCGTTTATGCTGCGGAGCGGCCACGCCGGCGCTCTCGCAGGCTCGGCTGACGCACGTTTCCCGGCCCGCTGAGGCACGCCCACCGACCATGCCCATCGTCCGACGACCCTCGAACGCCGCGAGTCTGCTCGGCGGCGCGATCACGCCTCCGGCGAACCCGTGCCGGCATCCGGCGCCGCGATTTGCCTCGCCCTGGCAGGGCCAGCCGGACGCATCAGGGACGGTCGCTGTCGTCGGCGCCGGCAAGATGGGCCTGCCGCTCGCGGCGCAGTTTGCCTCTCACGGCTGGCGCGTCATCGCCGTCGACGTCTCCGAGGGTGTCATCGAGGCGATCAACGCCGGACGCACGGGCGACCTTGACGAACCGGGCGTCGCCGAGCTCGTCGCGACCGCGCATGCGGAGGGCCGCCTCCGCGCGACGAGCGATGCCGCAGCGGCCGCGCGCGAGGCGGACGTCGTCGTCCTCATCGTCCCCGTCATGCTCGACGACCGCCACCAGCCCGACTTCCGGATCATGGATGCGGCCGTCGGCTCGATTGGACCCGGGATCCACGCTGGCAGCCTCGTGATCTTCGAGACGACGCTCCCCGTCGGCGAGACGCGCGGCCGCTTCACGCCGCAGCTCGAGCGGGCGAGCGGCCTGCGGGCGGGCGAGGACTTCGACGTCGCGTTCTCGCCCGAGCGGCTCTTCTCGGGCGCGGTCCTGCGCAACCTCGCGACCTATCCGAAGCTCGTCGGCGGCCTCACACCAGCGGCGACGGCGCTCGCTGCTCGCTTCTACGACGGGGTCCTCGACGCCGAGGTCGTCGCGATGTCGTCGGCCGAGGCGGCCGAGTTCGCGAAGCTCGCGGACACGACGTACCGCGACGTGAACATCGCCCTGGCGAATGAATTCGCTGCCTACGCCGACCGGATCGGCGTCGACGTCACCGAGGTCATCGACGCGGCGAACAGCCAGCCCTATTCGCACGTCCACCAGCCCGGCCTCGGCGTCGGCGGCCACTGCATCCCCGTGTACCCGCACTTCCTGCTCTCGCGGGCACCGGAGCTCGGGCTTGTCGCCCGCGCACGGGCCGTCAACGACGGACAGGTCGAGCGTGCGCTCAAGGTCATTCGGGAGACCGTCGGCGAGCTCCACGATCGTCCCGTCCTCGTGCTCGGCCTGACGTATCGAGCCGGGGTCAAGGAGCTCGCCTACTCGCGCGGGGTGGCGCTCGTCGACGCGCTGCTCGCCGCGGGCGCGCGTGTCGAGGCCGCTGACCCGCTGCTCTCGGACAGCGAGATCCAGGTGCTGGGCGCGACGCCGTGGCATCCCGGCTCGCCGAGCGCCGCCGAGGTCATCGTGAGCCAAACGACGGACACAGCCTGGCGGGACCTCGACCCGGCCTGGTTCGGCGGTTTGCGGCTGCTCATCGACGGTCGGAACTCGCTGCGCTCGCTGCGCCTGCCGGAGGGCGCGATCTACCGCGGCATCGGCGTGGCCGCTGCGGGCAACCCGGAGCCGGCGCCCGTCGAACGCGCCTGACGGCGGCGATGCGGCTCGTCAGCATCGTCGGCACGCGGCCCCAGCTCATCAAGGCGGCCGCACTCGGACCGGCGCTCCGGGCCCGGCACGACGAGGTCTTCGTCGACACCGGCCAGCACTGGGACGAGACCCTGGCCGGCACGTTCTTCGCGGAGCTCGGGCTGCCGAAGCCGGACCACAGCCTCGGCGCGGGGGGCGGCAGCAACACGGCCCAGCTCGCCGCGATGCTCGAGGGCCTCGAACCGGTCCTGCTCGACGCCCATCCCGACGCCGTCCTCGTCTACGGCGACACGAACTCCACGCTGGCCGGAGCGCTCGCGGCCGCGAAGCTCGGGCTGCCGGTCGCGCACGTCGAGGCCGGCCTTCGAAGCTTCGACCGGCGGATGCCCGAGGAGCTGAATCGAATCCTCGCGGACAATCTCTCGACGTGGCTCTTCGCCCCGACGCAGGCGGCCGTCGACAACCTGCGGGTGGAGGGCATCGAGCGTGGCGTCAGCCTGGTCGGCGATGTCATGCAGGACCTGGCCGCGCGCGTGGCGCCGGAGGTCCGTGACCCGGC
>DASRJS010000105.1:0-11577 GCA_035649355.1 Candidatus Polarisedimenticolia bacterium | reverse complement strand
GCCGCCGATGGTGGCGGCGACCGCTCACCCGGCGATCACCTGGCGCTTAGCCCGCGATCACCTGGCGCGGACCAGGGGTCGCGGAGGGTCTAGCCGCGCGCGGCCGCCGAGGCTGCCGGGGCACCGGCGACGGCCGCCGGCCCGAGCTGCTTGTCGACGGCCCGCACGAACTCGACGAGCTCACGGCCGAGCGGCGAGTCGGCTTTCGAATGCATGAACGGGTCGCCGCTGTTCTGGGCGCTGATCGCGACGCGGTACTCGTTGGAGATCTTGTGCTCGATCGTCCGCTTGAGGGCGCCTTCGGCACTCTGGATGCTGATCCCGGTGAACGCGTTCGAACGGTTGAGCACGAGCTTCACGCGCAGCGGGTCGTAGCCGACGTGGGTCAGCGCCTCGAGCATCAGCCGGACGTTCTTCAGGCACGACAGGTCCGCGGTCATGACGACGAAGATCAGGTCGGCATGGTCCAGCGTCGACAGCGTGAGGTCGCCGAGTCGCTTCTCGACGTCGACGATGACGTAGTCGTACTGCTGGCGCAGCTGGGTCAGCACGGACAGCATCTGGGGCTCGGTGACGAGATCGCCCTGCTCCGGGCTGGGTGGGGCGAGGAGAAGGTCGATCCCCGACTCGTGCTTCACGACGACCGAGCGGACGAGATCGGCGTCGATGTTCGGCGCCGAGACGAGGTCGTAGACGCTCTTTCGATCCAGGCCGAGATCGAGGAAGACGCGATGGTCGCCGAACTGGAGGACCTCGTCGACGAGGACGACCTTTCGGTTGAGCTCCTTGTGGAGCGCGATTGCGGCGTTGATCGCGATCGTCGTCGCGCCAACGCCGCCCTTGGCCCCATAGAACGCGAGCAGCCGGCCGAGCGGCGGCCGGCCGACCTGGCTGCCACCGGCCCGCGGCGTGAATCGTGCGAGCAGCGACTTCATCCGGGCCAGCAGCTCGGCCCGATGGAAGGGCTTGATCAGGTAGTCGTCGGCGCCGGCGCGAAGGCCGCGGACCTTCTGCTCGACCTCTTTCTCGACCGTGAGCATGATGATCGGGACGTGGCCCGTGCCGCCCTCGGTCTCACGGATCTTCGCGGCGACCGCGTAGCCGTCCAGCTTCGGCAGGCTGACGTCCAACAGGACGAGGTCCGGGACCTGCTCCTCCCACATGCGGATGCCCTCGGGTCCGTCGATCGCTACGACGACCTCGAAGCCTTCCTGCTTGAGGGTGTACTGAAGGACGCGCTGGACGTTCGCGTCATCGTCGATGACGAGGATCTTCGTCATATGTCGGAGGGGCCTCCACGCGCACGGTGGCGCCCGGGATCGCGGTCCCCCGGACGACGCAGGCGAGTATAGCCGCGGATGGCGGGTCAGCCGCGCTCGGCGCGCTCGCCCTTCATCGCGTCCCCGATGAACGCGCTCACCGGCCCAACGAGCTGCGTGAACTCTGTCGGGATCACGAACTTCGTCGACGGGCTGTTGCCGAGCGCCTTGAGAGCCTCGAGGTACTGCAGCGCCATCGTCTTCTGATCGATGCCCTTCGCCGCACCAAAGATCTGCGTGAGCGCGAGGCTGAAGCCCTCGGCTCGCAGGATCGCCGCCTGGCGATCGCCCTCGGCGTTGAGGATGTTCGCCTGCTTCGCGCCCTCGGCGACGTTGATTGCGGCCTGCCGGGTGCCCTCGGACTCGGTGATGACGGCGCGCCGCGTCCGCTCTGCAGATAGCTGGCGGTTCATGGCGTCCTGGACGTCGCGCGGCGGCGTGATCTCGCGGATCTCGACCGTCGTGACCTTGCCGCCCCAGCGCTCGGTGACCTCGTCCAGCTTGACCCTGAGGACCTCGTTGATCTGCTCGCGCTTCGAAAGGACCTCGTCGAGAAGGATGTCGCCGATGACGGCGCGGAGGGTCGTCGTGGCGACGCCCTGGAGCGCGCCGGCGAAGTTCGCCACGTTGACGACGCTCTTCAGCGGATCAGCGATCCGCCAGTAGATGAGGAAGTCGACGTTGATCGGGGCGTTGTCCTTCGTGATCGTCGTCTGGCTGGGGACCTCGATGAACTGCTCGCGGGTGTCGACGATCTTGGGCGTCCAGATGAACGGGATCAGGAAGTTGAGGCCCGGTCCGCGGACCCACTCCTCGCGGGCTTGGCCGAGGCGATAGACGACCATCATGAAGCCCTGCCGGACCACGCGGACCGACAGGTAGAGGATCACGATCACGACGACGAGGACGAACGCGACGATCGCGAGAGTGACCGGCAGACCTTCCACGGGGTTCCTCCAGGATTCCTAGGACGACGATGGTGACCGATCGGGTTCGACGATGAGCGTCAGTCCCGCGTTGCCAACGACCCTGACCGGCGTACCCCGTTCGAGCGATCGACCGTCAGAGGTCTTCGCGCTCCATTCCTCGCCGCCGGCATAGATCGAGCCGAGGGGCTCGAGCGGGCGACGGACGATGCCCGCGGTCCCGCTGGGCACCGCCAGCCCGACGCCTCCTGCCTGGGCGTAGCGCCGGCTGCGGACGGCCGCGAAGGCGACCAGCGCAACGAACGCGCCGGCCGTAACGGTGATGACGGCGATGAGCAGCGGGGCGACCTGCAGCAGCGGTTCGAACGGGTTCGTCGGCGGCCGGAAGAGGGCCGTGGCGCCGATCGCGAGGCAGAGAACCCCGCCAAAACCGAGGAGGCCGTGGCTCGTGACGGTCAGCTCGAGGCCGATGAGCACGATCCCGAAGATCACGAGGATCAGCCCGCCGACGTTGAGTGGCAGCGCGCCGAGGCCGATGAACGCGAGGATGATCGCGATCCCGCCGAGGATGCCGGTGACGAAGTTCGGGTTCCAGAGCTCCGCGATCAGGCCAGCCGAGCCGACGCTGAACAGGAGGAACGCGATCGTCGGGTCCGAGAGCAGGCGGATGAACGACAGGAACGGGCTCATCGTCTGCTCGCTGGTCACGGCCCCGGTGAGCTCGAGGGTGACCTGCTCGCCGGCGACCGTGACCTCGCGGCCGTTCGCGAACGAGATGACGTCCTCGAGCGACGCAGCGATGCCGTCGACGACGCCGAGCTCGACCGCTTCGCTCGCCGGCGACGACTTCGCATCCTTGACGGCGCTGACGGCCCATTCGACGTTTCGGCCGCGCTCCTCGGCGATCGCCGTGATCTTCGCGATCGCGTCGTTGTAGACCTTGTCGTGGAGGGTCTCGGGGATGTCCTCGCCCTCCGCGCCGACCGGCGACGCGGCGCCGATGCTCGTGCCCGGCGCCATGAGCGCGATGTTGCCGGCGAGCGTGATGAACGTCCCGGCGCTGGCCGCGAAACCGCCGGCCGGCGCGACCCAGACGATGACCGGGACGTTCGCCTCGAGGAGCGTCCCGACGATGTCGTTCGTCGTCGTCAGGAAGCCGCCCGGCGTGTTCAGCTTGATGACGACCGCGGCGGCGCCATCGCGTTCGGCATTGGCGATGCCGTCGGCCAGGTACTGGGCCATGCCCTGGTCGACGATGCCGGTCGTGGGCAGGACGACGACGGTGGGGCCCTTGGCTGCAGCACCCGCCGCGAACATGAGGACGCCCAGAAGGGCCGTGATGAGCGAGAGGCCGCGTCGAACCCTCCGGCGGCCACGTGTGTTCATCGTCTGTGTTCCGCTTCGAAGTATCGCACCACTGCCGCTGGGGGGCCCGCGGCGTCCGAGTCGGTGATGCCCGAGACGGTACGAATTCGTCTGGTAGCCGTCGATGCGTCCTGCCGCAGGCACCGATTCGACCGTCCACGTCGTCACCTTCGTCGTCATCGCGTCGACGCAAAACCTCCGAGGCAACGATCCGACCGGACTGTGTCGAATCTGTTGCCTGCCAGAGATCACGAGTTGAGGACTCGGCCCTCCTCCAGGAAGTCGAACGCGAGCCGGCTCCACGTCTCGAGATCCGGTGCCACCGCCCGGACCTCGGCGGCGCTCGCAAACGCGCCGCGCAGCTTGTCCGTCTCACGCACCTCGACGGGCCGCCCGTCCGATTCCGCGACGTAGACCGCGCCAAGGTGCACGGCGCCGACGTCGGTCGTGTCGTCGTTGAGCAGGCCAACGAGCCGAAACGCCGGCTCGAAGTCCGCGACCAGCTCCTCGTGCCACTCCCGGCGCAGCCCACCGAGCAGGTCGCGGTCGCCGGGATTCAGATGACCGCCGACGCCGATCGACCAGCGATCGTGGAGCCGCACATCGCCGCCGGCGCGCGTGCGCTGCATCAGGAAATAGCGATCCGCGTCGCGGAGCACCAGATACGGGATCACCTGCTTCCAGGCGCGGCTGACCTCCATCTCGGGTCGCGGCGCGAACCGCCCGGCTGATGCCACGAACGCTTCGAACGCCCCGAGGCCGTTCGTCCGGATGCCGTGCCAGCCGGGGTCGCCCATGAGCGTCGATCGCGGGACGACGAGGACCTGTTCGACGCTGGTGGTCGCCTCGGTCATGCGTCGTCCACGAGGCGGGCCCGGGCATCTCGAAGCCGTGCCGCGAGCGCCTCGGCATCCGGACCGCCGGGTCGTTCGAGCGCCTCGATCCAGCTGTCGAGGATTGCGCGGACATCGCGCAGGCCAGCCGCGAGCGGGCCGGCATTCGTGGCCGCGATCCCGGAGCCCATCTCCGCGTCGCCGCGGGCGAGACGGGTCATGTCGCGCCAGCCGCTCGCGGCCAGCTCAGCGGCGAGCGGCCAGGCCGCGGGGGCGCCGCCCACGCTTCGACCCGCGACGGCCTCGACGAGGGCCGCGGCAAGCGTCAGCGGCAGGTGGCTGATGCCCGCGACCGCGGCGTCATGGTCCGCGGCCGTCACTCGGCGTGGAATGGCCCGGCAGGCCGCGGCAAGGGCGTCGACTCGGTCGAGGTCGTCGGCTGACGCGTCGTCGGTGGTGGCGGCCCATGGCCGCCCGTCGAACAGCCCGGCGTCGGCGGCCTCGAAGCCGCTCGTGTCGCGGCCCGCCAGCGGGTGCCCGCCAACGAACCTGAGGTGGAGCTCCGAGGCGCGCGCAACGATCGCGGCCTTCGTGCTCGCGACATCCGTGACGAGGCCCGTGTGGCCGATCGCCGCGAGCGCAGCGAGCAGCTCGAGGACCCGCAGCGGCGGCGCGGCCAGGATCACGAGGTCGGCTCCGTCAACGGCCGCCTCGAGCGTCGGCGCAACCTCGTCGATCGCCCCGGCTGCGAGAGCGGCCTTCGGTCCGGCTCCCGTCGGCGTCCACGCGACGAGCGTTGCGCTGCGCAGCTCGCCAGCCGCGTTGGAATCCGCGGCGCGGAGCGCGCGTGCGATCGACCCGCCGATCAGGCCGAGACCGAGGAACGCGATCCGCATCCGCCGATTATCGGGGACGCGGACGCCGGCTATTCGACCCAGCCGGCCTCTTCGGACGCTCGCTGGAAGGGGTTCAGATCATCGCGGCGTCGGCGGACCTGGCGGCGATCGCCGGTTCGACGCTCCGCCTCGGCGGCGACGAGCGCAGCAACCGGCGTCTCGTTCGCCCGTTCTGACGCCATCGGGGTGTCGTGCGGGACGGCGCCGTTCCCCGAGGACCCATTGGTCGGCGCGCCGCTCGTCACCGCAGCCGCCGGCGATCCGGCCATCGCTTCCATGGGCCGGCGACGCTGCGCCCTGCGTCGATTCGCACCCGAGCGTCGGTCGGAAAACAGGAGCTGGGTGCAGCGCGGGCAGCGTCGCTCATCGGCGAACAGCTGCTCGAACGGGGCGGTGGTGTAGACGCCCTGTCCGCACGAACGACAAACGAGCTTCGGCACTGTTCGATCCCCCCGCGTCCCAGTTTGAGGCCAGACGAGCGACTGCGACAGAGGCCTGCCAGGTCTCCGTTGTCGCGATGCAACGTCGCTGTTGAGGTCGCGGGACCGAAAGCCTAGCGCCCCTCCGGGATTGGAGCAATCCGCCCCCGGACACGACCCTACACGCGCGGCAGCGACAGCAGCGCTGCCTCGACCGCGGCGGCCGGATACTCGTAGTCCTCGAGCGTCCCGCCGAGGTACTGCTGGTACGCCGACACGTCGAAGTGGCCGTGGCCACAGAGGTTGAACAGGATCACGCGCGACTCGCCGGCGTCACGCGCCGCAATCGCTTCATCGATCGCGACCTTGATCGCGTGGGTCGGCTCGGGGGCCGGCAGGATGCCTTCGGCACGGGCGAACCGGACGCCGGCATCGAAGCAGGCGAGCTGGTGCACGCTCCGGGCCTCGATCGAGCCGCGCTCCTTGAGCATGGACACGAGCGGCGACATCCCGTGATACCGGAGCCCACCTGCGTGGATCGGCTCGGGGATGAAGCCGGACCCGAGGGTGTGCATCTTCACGAGCGGCGTCATCTTGGCGGTATCGCCGAAGTCGTACGCGTAGACGCCGCGCGTCAGTGACGGCGCCGCCTCGGGCTCCGCCGCGATGATCCGGTAGCGGGCGCCGTCACGGAACATCCGGCCGAGCCACGGGAAGGTCAGCCCGGCGAAGTTCGAGCCACCTCCGGCACAGCCGATGATGACGTCGGGCTCCTCACCGGCCATGGCCATCTGCTCGATCGACTCCTGGCCGATGACCGTCTGATGGAGCAGCACGAAGTCGAACACCGAGCCGAGCGAATACTTGGTCCCGGGGTGCGTGACCGTGTCCTCGATCGCCTCGCTGATCGCGATCCCGAGCGAACCCGTGTGGTCCGGCTTCTCGGCGAGGACCGAGCGGCCGTACTCCGTCTCCGGGCTCGGGCTCGCGACGACCTCGGCGCCGTACGTCTCCATGAGGACCCGGCGATACGGCTTCTGGTCGTAGCTGCTGCGGACCATGTAGACCTTCACGTCGAGCCCAAAAACAGCGCCGGCGAACGCGAGGGCGCTGCCCCACTGGCCCGCGCCGGTCTCGGTTGCGAGGCGCGTGACGCCCTCCTCCTTGTTGTAGAAGGCCTGCGCCAGCGCGGTGTTCGGCTTGTGGCTCCCGGACGGGCTCCCGCCCTCGTATTTGTAGTAAATGTGCGCGGGCGTATCGAGCGCCTTCTCGAGGCGCCAGGCCCGGTGCAGCGGGCTTGGCCGGTAGAGTGCGTAGGCGGCCCGGACCGGGTCCGGGATCTCGATCTCGCGGTCCTGGCTGACGACCTGCTTGATCAGCTCCATCGGGAACAACGGAGCGAGATCGGCGGGGCCGATCGGGTTGCCGGTTCCGGGATGCAGCACCGGAGGCGCAGGCTCTGGCAGGTCGGCCGCGATGTTGTACCAGGCCCGCGGGATCCGATCCTCGTCAAGAGTGAAGCGGGTGCGCTGCGAGTGCTGGATCGCCATGGTGGTTCGCCTCGCTTGAGGGTGTCGGGACCGGAAGGCTAGCGCTGCGCATCCGGCCCGGCAATCGGTGCGCCGAGCGCAGCCTCATGCAGCGGTTCGTAGCGCGCCGGACCGCCACCGAGATGGCTCCGAAACAGGACGATCCGATCGGCGAGGAAGCGTTCGTTGAGGCCGCTCGCGGCGTCGGCCAGCTCCCGGGCCGCGAGTGGACCGGCCCGGACGCCGTCGGTCCGAGCCAGCGTGAGGTGGGCCCGGAACGGTCGATCGTCGTGGGGCCAGCCTTCCCCGACGACCGCCTCGTCGATCCGGACGGCGAGGTCCGTCAGCGCATCGCCGCCGGCGACGATCGCGAGCCACAGCGACCGCGGCCGGGCCGGGCTCGGGAACGCGCCAGCGCCATCGATCGCGACCTCGAACGCGGCCGATCCAGCGGCCGCCGCGTCCACGGCCCGCGAGAGGGCGGCGAGATGCTCTTCCGCGGTGCCACCGAGGAACCGCAACGTGAGATGGAGGCCATCCATGCGGACCCAGCGGACTCGCCCACCCGGCGCCCCGCCGCGGGTCGCAGCGTCCGCGTCGGCAGCGGCGAGACGATCGCGGACGCGATCGACCACGGCGGTGACCGCCGTGCAAGTCGCGGCGGGCAGCGGAACAGCGACGAACAGTCGCGCCTCTGGCTCGTATCGCCGCGCAGCCCCGCCCATCATCGGCTCAGCGCTCCGGCGACTCGAGCTCCCAGCGTTCGCGATCCGCGACGAGGATCTCACGCGCCCGCTCGGCGTCGCGCCAGCCGACGACCTCGACCCGCTTGTCCTCGAGCAGCTTGTACGTCTGGAAGAAGTGCTCGATCTCGACGAGTCGGTGCGGCCGCACCTGGTCGAGCCGTTCGACATGCTCCTGGTTCGGGTCAGCGACCGCGACGGACAGGATTTTGAAGTCGCCGCCCTTCTCGTCGCGCATCTCGAGCACGCCGATCGGGCGGGCCCAAACGTGGCAGCCGGTGAACGTCGGCTCGTCGATGATCAGGAGGGCGTCCGTGTGATCGCCGTCATCGGCGCGCGTGCGCTCGATGAAGCCGTAGTCGAAGTTGTAGAAGACGGCCGACGAGAGGACACGGTCGAGCCGGAAGACGCCGGCGGCCTCGTCAAACTCGATCTTGTTGCGGCTGCCGCTGGGAATCTCGACGACGATCTCGATGACCGCAGGAAAGCGACCGGGAGCGGGACTCACCCGCCGAGTCTAGAGGTGGCCGCGCCACCTCGCGCTAGTCGTTGTAGAGGCGCTCCTCGATGAGCTTCTCCTGCACCGTCCGGCCGTGCGGATCGAAGGTGCTGAACTCGAAGTGCTTCTCGAACTCGAGGTCGACGTTGTCCTGACCGCCGCGGTTCTTCTCGACCGAGACCACGATCCAGTCGCGGAAGCGCTGCGCCTGGTACGGGTTGAACTCGATGTTGACCTTGGCGACGATCTGGTACTTCTCGTTGAGGATCAGGATGATGTCGGCCTCGTAGTTGATCGCCGACGAGCCGCGCAGGTGGAAGTTCCGTAGGCGCGCGGCCTTCAGGCCCTCCTTGTCCGCCGCGACGATCGCGATGAGCGGCACCTCTTCGGACAGGGCGACGTCCTTGAGCCCGTTCACGACGTACGTGACCTTCTCGCTCTCGGTGTCGGGCTCCGGGATCTGGGGCACCTTCTGGAGGTAGTCCACGATGACGAGCAGGCGCCGTTCGCCCGACAGCTCGCGGTGCTGGCGGACGAGTTTGCGGATGTTGTCCACCGTGCTCGCCGTCGCCGAGCCCTTCATGAGGAAGAGGTTCTGGCCGTAGCGCGCGATCCGGTCCAGCGAGGGCCGCAGTCGCGGGTTCGATGCGAGGTTGGCGCCGGCTCCTTCGGACATCCACGACCCGAGGATCTCCTTGCGGACGTCCTGGATCTTGATCGCGCCCGTCTTCTGCGGGAGGTGGGCCAGGGCCGACTCCATCGAGATCAGGCGGTTCAGGAGGTAGGCCTCGTCGTGCTCGAAGCAGATGTAGAGGACGTTCGCCTGGCCCGAGGCCGCGACGTTGCGCGCCATCTGGAGGGCCATCGTCGTCTTGCCGGTGCCCTGCGCTCCGCCGAGCAGCAGCATCTCGCCGGGGCGAATGCCGGCGCCGAGGGTCTTGTCCATCGGGGTGAAGCCGAGGGGAACGGGCTGGTACTCGCCGAGCTGGCCGCTGACGACCTTGTCGTTCAGGTCGACGAGGACGTCGACGGCGGAACGCGGGGCCAGGGCCCCGTTGTCGGTCTCGAGCCGCCAGGTTGCGGCCTTCTCAGCCTTGGTTGCAGTCGCCACGTTCGGTCATCCTCCCCGGTCTAGACGCCGGCCCGCATCGTAGCACCGGCTTCCTGATCGCCAGTGACCCGAGCGGACGGCCTGGCGTGCACCGAAAGTACCGTTCGGCTCGGCGTCGATGGCCTCAGGCAAGCGGCGTCGTCGCGAGGTCGTCGAAGAAGTGGACGATCGCCCGAATGCCGTTTTCGTAGTTCGACAGGATCATCGATTCGTTCGGTGCGTGGGCGTTGTCGTCGTCGTTTGCGAAGCCCATCAACACCACGGGCGCATGCATCGCGTCGCGGACCATGGCCGCGACCGGAATCGAGCCGCCGCCACGCTGGTACAGCGGCGCGGCACCGAACGCCTGCTCGACCGCCCGACTCGCCGCCTGGACCGCCGGCTCTTCGGCCGACGTGTTGAGCGGTCGGGCCGTGTCGAGGAGCGTCACGTCGACGCGGACGCCGACGGGCGCGAGCTGCAGGACGAATGCCTTGAGGCGTTCGAAGATGACAAGAGGTTCCTGGTCCGCAACGAGCCGACAGCTGACCTTTGCATGTGCGTGGGCCGGGATGATCGTCTTGGTGCGCTCACCCTGGAAGCCGCCCCAGAGCCCGTTGACGTCGAGCGTCGGGCGACCACCTCGTCGCTCGGGAACCGTGTAGCCGACCTCGCCGGCGAGCTCGGGCACACCGGTCTCGGCGGCAAGCGCGTCTGGGTCGAAGGGCTGGCCGGCGAACTGGGCGCGGTCGGCCTCGGACAGCGGGACGACCTCGTCGTAGAACCCCGGGATCCGGACGACGCCATCGCGGCCCTTGAGCTCGGCGAGGATCCAGGCAAGCGCGTTCGCCGGGTTCTGGACCGCGCCGCCGTAGCCGCCGGAGTGGACGTCGACGCTGGGGCCGGTGACGTCGATCTGGGCATACATGTTGCCCCGCAGCGAGAGGCAGATCGCCGGTCGATTGCCCTGCAAGAAGCCGGTATCGGAGATGAGGGCGACGTCGGCCTTCAGGCGCTCGCGATTCGCGTCGAGCCAGGCTTCGAGGTTGGGCGAGCCGGACTCTTCCTCTCCTTCGAAGAGGTAGCGGACATTGACCGGATAGCGGCCACGGGTCGCGAGCAGCGCCTCGGCGGCGCGCAGATGAGCGTGGACCTGGCCCTTGTCGTCGGCGGCGCCGCGGCCGTACATCCGGCCGTTCTCGACGAACGGTTCGAACGGCGGGTGCTTCCACAGGTCGAGCGGGTCGACCGGCTGGACGTCGTAGTGACCGTAGACGAGCACCGTCGGCGCGCCGTCCGCGTGCAGCCAGTCGCCGTAGACGACCGGATGGCCGCCGGTGTCGCTGACGTCGACGTTCTCCACGCCCGAGGCGCGCAGGTCCGCTGCGACCCACTCCGCGGTCCGCCGGCAATCGCCGGCATGCGCGCTCAGGCCCGAGATGCTCGGGATGCGCAGCAGCTCGTGATAGCTCGCGAGCCGGCGCTCGGCCGACTCCGCGAGGAACGCTTCGAGGTCCGCCGTCACGCCTCGGGGAGCCCGGTCAGGCCGGGTTCGGGGCGGGCGACGTCGTGCCGGGGTGGCCCTTCGCGGCCGCCTCGGGCATCGGCTCCACGGTGGTGCCGCCCTTGTTGCGTGGCGGCAGGCCGTGCAGCGTCTCCTTCGGCGGCAGGTCGCTGAAGAGCTTCTCGAAGCCTTCCGCGTCCACGGTCTCCTCGGCGATCAGCTTCTGGGCGAGGGCTTCGAGGCGGTCTCGATGCTCGACCAGGACGTCCATCGCGCGCTCGTAGGCGCGGTCGATGATCGCTCGGATCTCCTCGTCGATCTGCTTCGCGATGTCGTCCGAGTAGTTCCGCTGCTCGCCGATCTCGCGGCCGAGGAACACGAGCTCATCGCGCTTGCCGAAGGCCAGCGGGCCGAGCTTGTCGCTCATCCCGAACTCGGTGACCATCCGCCGCGC
>DASRJS010000104.1:0-3557 GCA_035649355.1 Candidatus Polarisedimenticolia bacterium | reverse complement strand
GTGGCATCCGCTGCGCCGCCGCGATCGCCGAATCGGTGAGCGCACTCGGCCTCTCGATCAGAGCAGGCATCCACACCGGCGAAGCGGCGCTGGTCGACGGCAGGCTCGCCGGGATCGCGGTCCACATCGCCGCCCGCATCGCGTCCCTCGCCGAAGCTGACGAGGTGCTCGTCTCGAACACCGTCAAGGACCTGGTGATCGGCTCGCGGATGACCTTCGCCGACCGCGGTGCCCGCGAGCTGAAGGGCGTGCCCGGCGAGTGGAGCCTGTTCGCGGTCGACGCCGCTTCGGCTACCTGAGCACGCGCCGCGCACCCGCGAACTCCGGGCGGAGCTGCGCCAGCGGCACGTAGCGGACACGCTCACCGGTCTGCGGAGCCGAGATCGCGGCGCGCCTGGAGACCACGAGCTGGACGTGGCCGCCGCCCTCGGTGAAGAGCAGGTCACCGGGGCGCAGGCGGGCGAAGCGGATCGACCGGCCGGCGCGCAGCTGGTCCCACGACGACCGCGGGATCGTCCAGCCGATCGAGCGGTAGGCGGCGTACACCAGCCCCGAGCAGTCGAAGCCCGTCGCGCGCGAGGTTCCGCCCCAGCTGTAGGGGACGCCGAGCTGGTGCCGGGCATAGCCGACGACCCTTCGAGCGAGCTTCTGCACGCGGGAGGCGTGGGGAGACTTGGAGCCCGAGGAAGGCCATTTCGTCTTCGCGAAACCGGCTTTCGGGAGGGAGATGGCGATGGTCGCAAGCAGCACGAGCACGAGCAGCGGGCGGCGCATCGGGCCTACATCGGCGAGGCCTGCTCGTCCTCAAGGGGCTATCCCTCGTTCGAGGGATCCGGGGGAGCGCGCGCCGATGCGCCCGCTCCCTGGAACCCGGTGGAGCTACGGCACGTTCGTGGTGGCCTCGCAGTTCTGGGCCACGTCGGTGCCGTTGTTGCCGTTGCAGCTGTCGAAGTTCGGGAACGGGTCGACGAACGGCGGGTTCGGCAGGTCGCCGTCCACCAGGTCGTCGCCGTTGCCACCGTTCACCGTGTCGTCCCCGAACGCGCCGAAGACGGCGTCGTTGCCGTTGTCGCCGCTCACGACGTCGTTCTGCGGGCCGCCGACGGCGAAGTCGTCGCCGTTGCCACCCGAGATGTCGTCGTCTCCGTTGAAGCCGGCGACCATGTCGTCGCCGTTGCCGCCGCGCATCGTGTCGTTACCGCCCTCGCCGAACAGCTCGTCGTTCCCGTCCTGACCCTGGACCAGGTCGTCGCCGCCGGGCGTCGTCGGCCCGCCGACCCCGTCGTCGCCGGCCAGGGTGTCGTCGCCCAGGCCGCCCAGGATGATGTCGTCACCCTGGCCGCCGCAGACGAGGTCGTTGCCGCCCTGCGCCACGATCACGTCCCGGCCCGCGCTGCCCACGATCACGTCGTCGCCGTTCGTGCCCACAATCGTCCCCGAGCCGGTGATCGTCGCTGGGGCTCCCAAGCACTCCGGCCCCTGCGCCGAGCCGACCGACGCGGTCGTCAGCGAGACGAGCGCAGCCAGGAACGTTGCCGTCAAGAGGAATCTCGTCATCGATGCCCTCCCTTACCGCGTGCCGCCCTTGCCCCACGACGATATGCAGCTACTCGGCGGCTGGTAAAGCGTTCAGCGAGCGACTCGTAGGAGTACCTCGAGCGACGGCTCCGGGCCCGGCCAGTTCTCGCGGAGAATCGCCGGCCCACTCGCGCGGACGAGGTGACGGAGGACAAGCGCGACCACGATCGCATCGTCGAGCTGGCCGGCGACGGGAATGAAGTCCGGGATCAGATCGAACGGCAGCGCGAGGTAGGCGGCGAGGGCGACCAGCAGCGACTTGCTCCGGCGGGGCACGCGCTCGTCCTGCATGAGTCGAGCGACGAGGACGATGCAGTCGGGGATGAACGTCGCAAGCGCGCGGGCGTCGGTGCGGCGACCCGCAGCGTGGAGCCAGAACACGAGCGCCGTCCAGAGCACGAGCAGGACGCCGCCGGCAACGAGCAGCCACATCCACCAGCTCACGCGCGCGAGGGTAGCCGCTTTCAGAACGACGAAGCCCCGCCGAGGCGGGGCTTCGCTTACAACATCAGTCGAGCTCTGACCTAGAGCCGGTTGTTCGGCCGGCCGTAGTAGCCGCCGAGCTCATCGCGGTACTTCTGATCGCGATACGTCTGCTCGTCGAACTCCGGCGCATTCTTGATCTCGTCCTTGTCGCGGTTGACGAAGATCGTCTCCGTGTCCGGGTCGATGTCCCGGATCACGCCGGCCGGGATCATGACCTTCTTGCCGAAGATCCAAGGCCCCGTGTCGACGATCACGAAGCTGCTGCCGACCTCGTTCGTCGCCTCGTCGACCTTGCCGATGTCGCCGTCCATCGCCTCGACCTTGAAGCCGGTCAGGTCGATGGTCGGCGGTGTATCGATCGTGTATGTCCACATCTCGACTGTCGCCATTGACTGCACCCCCTCGTTGGTTTTCGTTCCTGTTCGCGTACCCCCAGACTTCGACGCCAAACAACAAGCAAATATGCCTGTTTGCAGGGTTTTTATCCTTTGGATCGGTGCCACTCGGCGGCGGCGCGCCGATTGCGGAGCCAGACCGCGATGCCGATCGAGATCGGCAGCACGACGATCAGCGCAAGCACGGCGAGCGGAACTGCAAGCCACAGCGCGTCTGCGCGTGAGCCCGTGGTCGCCGACTCCACCGCAGCGTCTCGCTTCGCCGCCTTGCTCCCCGGCAGCTTGTGCACCTTCGGCGGGCCCTCGCTCAGCGCGGACGGCGAGTCCGACGCGGCCGCCGCGCCCGGCCCGTGGAACTTCGTGATCATCCAGTAGTCGACGCGCCAGCGCTCGTCACGGCCCTTGACGACGTCGACCTCGGCCGTCGCGACCGAGTAGCCGGAGCCCGGCTTCGGGAAGACCAGCACCTCGAGACCGACCTTGCGCGGATACGAGTAGTTGACGACGTCCCAGGCGCCCTGGCCGTGGCGCGCAGCCGGATACGGCGTGACGGGAATGTCGCCGGAGCTCCACTCCTTGCGTGTCATGCCCGCGCGAAGGCTCGGGCCGGCGATGTCCCATGAGCTCCCGACGTCCTTCCGCGCGACGGCGGTGCCGATGAACTGCGCGAGCGCCTTTCTTACCTGGCGCTTCTTCGCCGCCGTGAACGGCACCTGCTTCGGTTCGGCGTACCCCGTGTCCGCGACCGCCGGCCCGGTCGCCTCGCCTTTCGAGCCGGGGCTCGAGAAGTGGACGCCCAGGTAGATCAGCGGGATCGCGAGGACGACCGCGACAGCGGGGATCAAGAGCCTGCGCCGCCGGCGGGGCGAGTCGATGACGCTCCACACGACGACTACTTAGACGCGCGCGCCGACCGCGAGGTTGGTCAGTATCGGCGTCATGGGCGCGGCGTTCGGCTGGGGTGCGGTCGCTGCATCGTCTCTCGTGCTCGGGATGTTCCTCGGCCTCCTGCGGCCGTGGCCGAGCCGTCTGATCGGGCTCGTGCTCGCGTTCGGGGCCGGCGCGCTCGTCAGCGCCGTGAGCTTCGAGCTGTTCGAG
>DASRJS010000103.1:0-67810 GCA_035649355.1 Candidatus Polarisedimenticolia bacterium | reverse complement strand
TCAAGACGGCTCGGGCCGCGATTTCTTGCAAATACGATTGGTCGTCGTACTAGCCAGCGCTCCACCAACCCGAAGCCCATCTGTCCGCGCTCCAAAGCCTTGACCTGAACGGGCGGAGACCCGTCGGGCCTACAGAACTGGCATGCTGTCGGGCCTTCTCAGCCGAATCCTTCGCTAGTACGACCCCGGCTCGTAAACGGGACCCGAATCGGGCGTCCCGAGGACGTAGTACGAGCGTAGCTCGTATCTGGTGGAAACGAGGCGGGCGGGCCGTCGGGCGGGCCGTCGGGAGGGCCGTCGGGAGGGCGCAGGCCCGGGGGCGGTGCTCAGGACGAGGCGATGACCCCGATCGAGATGCGGAAGCCGAGCCGCCGCTCGGGCGTCGGCATCAGGGCGCCCTGGCCGAACGGAATCTTCCCACCGAACGCATGGGCCCACTCTTCGGCGAACGCGTCGTATTCGGTCGGGTCGCGCAGCGCCCAGGTTGCCCAGACGACCTTGTCGAACGAGCTCCCGGCCGCCTCGAGCTTCGCCTTCAGGTTCGTGAGCACCTGGCGTGTGTGGTCCTTGATCCCGCCGAGCACGATCTGACCGGTCGCCGGATCCACCGGCCCCATCGACGAGATGTAGACCATCCCACCGGCCTTCACCGGCTCGCTGATCGCGAGCCGCGGCCGCAGGGCGTCGGCCGCCTCGGAGCCTTCCGTCGCCCAACGACCCTTGGGCTTCGGCATCGGGCCCTTCCGAACGACCTGGTCCTCGGCCGGGATCCCGAACTCGCCGGGCGGCAGCTGGATGCCACTCGCCTTGAAGACGGGCATGAACGTCGGCCGGACCCCGGTCGGCGAAAGCCGGCCTTCGATCTTGCCGTCGGTGTAGGCGGTCTGCTCGAACACGAAGACGTCCTGGGTGAGGACCTCGTCGTCCTCGACCCCGTAGATCTCGGTGATGTTCGTGATCTTGCGGGTGCCGTCCTTGAGCCGCGCGGTGTGGACGATGAGGTCGACCGCCGAAGCGATCTGTTCACGGATCGCCGCCAGCGGCAGCTCGTAGCCGGCCATGAGGACCATCGTCTCGAGGCGGGCGAGCATGTCGCGCGGGCTGTTCGCGTGGCCGGTCGAGAGCGAGCCGTCCTGGCCGGTCGTCATCGCCTGGAGCATGTCCAGCGCCTCACCCGAACGACACTCGCCGACGATGATGCGATCGGGGCGCATGTGCAGCGCATTGCGCAGCAGGTCGCGGATCGTGATCTCGCCGAGGCCCTCGATGTTCGCCGGCCGCGCTTCGAGCGTCACCACGTGCTCCTGGCGGAGCTGGAGCTCGGCGGCATCCTCGATCGTCACGATCCGCTCGTCGTTCGGGATGAACGACGACATGACGTTCAGGGTCGTCGTCTTGCCCGAGCCCGTGCCACCAGACACGAAGATGTTGAGCCGCGCTTCGACGCATGACCTGAGGAATTCGAACATATCGGGCGTCGCGGTGCCGAAGCGGATGAGGTCCTCGACGGTGAACGGCGTCGCGGCGAACTTCCGGATCGTGATCACAGGCCCCACGAGTGAGAGCGGCGGAATGATCGCGTTGACGCGCGACCCGTCGGGCAGACGTGCGTCCACACGCGGGCTCGACTCGTCGACACGGCGGCCGAGCGGCGCCGTGATCCGGTCAATGATCCGCATCACGTGCTCGTCGTCCTGGAAGACGACGTTCGAAAGCTCGAGGCGGCCGCTGCGCTCGATATAGACCTGGCGCGGGCCGTTGACCATGACCTCGGTGATCGTTGGATCGGCGAGCAGGGGCTCGATCGGCCCGAGGCCGGTGATCTCGTCCGCCAGCTCCTCGATGAGCCGGGTTCGCTCGCTCCGGGAGAGCGCGAAGCCCTGGGCGGCGAGGAGCCGATCAACGATCGTCTCGATGCGGCTCCGGACCTCGGTCGGGCTGGCGACGTCGGTCTTCGTGTCCATCCCGCCGATGACTTCGTCCTGGAGGCGGAGCTTGATGTTCTGCATCAGCTCCTCGCGGGCCGGCGTCGCGCCGGGCAGGCGGACACCGGGCCGCTGAGTCTGCGTCTGGACGGTCGCCGGTGTCGTTGTCTCCGGCGTCTCGGCTGCGCGCTCTTGAGCCCGCTGGATCCGACCGATCAAGGACATCTACATACCCCCGTGGCTCACTGCCTCAGAGGATACGCTGCAACCGGTGCTGCGGGTCACCGGCCCAATGGTCACCCCCGTGCGGGGTTCACCCGGCCCGGGAGAGTCCGATGAGCGCGATCCCGATCACGATTCCCAGCATGCCCAGCCACTGGATGGGTCGTGGCCGCTCCCCGAGGAACAGCACCGCGACGAGGACCGCGACGACCGGCCCGAACGACGACGCGAGACCGACGAGCCAGACCTGCGAAACCTCGAGCCCGATCGCGTAGGACACGAGCCCGGCGACGTCGAACAGGCCGGCGAGGACGACGACTGCGATCGGCCAGCGCAGCGGTCCGACACCGCTCACCGGGGCATTCGGCTTCACGAACCGCTCGGTCCACGCCGCGGGCCGCGCCAGCGCGATCCCGAGGAGCACCGCCGAGAGCAGCGCATTCGAAGACCGGGCCGCGATCAGCGCCGGCAGCCAGCCGATCTCGCGGATCGGGTCGGCGATGATCGTCGTGAGCCCGGCAAACCCGAACAGGGCGACCAGCGCGAAGAGCACCCCCGGCCCGACGACCTTGACGGCGCGCATCCCGCCGGCGAAGTTCAGTCCGACGAGCACGACACCGACCGTCGAGACGGCGGCGCCGATCGCCTGTGTGAGCGTCAGCGTCTCGCCGCGAACGAAGACCGCCAGGAGCACGGTCAGTCCGCCATAGGCGGACACGACCGGGCTGACGACGCTGATCGGGCCGATCTTGAGGGCCGTGAAGAAGCCGACGTAGGCGATGCACGCGAACAGCCCGCAGGCCATCGCCACGGCGACCGAGCCGAATTCAAGCTGCGGAGCCGGGCCGCCGAGCGCGAGCCCGCCGAGGAGGATCGCGAGGCCGACGCTGACGCCAACGACCTGCGTCGAGACGACGACACGGAGGCTGCCGTAGCGGCGTCCGGCGAGAGCCGCGGACACGTCGGTGAGGCCCCACAGGAACGCCGCGCCGAGCCCGAGGAGGAGGCCGCTGGACATCGCGACAGTGTAGGGACGGCGCCCGTCCGAGCCGGTCCGCCGACCGCACCGTGCTACACTTCGCGGCCGGTTCGCCGCCCCCGGTGAGCGACCGAATCGGTGGGGATGTAGCTCAGCTGGGAGAGCACCGCGTTCGCATCGCGGGGGTCAGGGGTTCGAGTCCCCTCATCTCCACCATCTCCACCGCCGAGCGTCCCTGACGACCGGCGCGCGATCTCCGGGCGAATGGGTCGGTTGGGCAGGTGGTGAGCCCAAGGGTCTGTAAAACCCTCGCCTTCGGCTGTGGCGGTTCGATTCCGCCCCGGCCCACCACGATCCGGAGATCAGTCGTCGAGCGCGCGGTGGAGCTCGTTGGAGTGGCGCCGCAGCCAGCGCCGCCACTCGAGGTGGTCCGGTCGCTGGCTCGCGACGAGCGCCCAGAAGCGCGGCCCGTGACCGAAGACCCGAAGGTGGGCGAGCTCGTGGACGACGACGGTCTCGAGCGCTTCCGGCGGCGCGAGCACGAGGCGCCATGAGAACGACAGCGCGCCCTCGCGCGAGGCGCTGCCCCAGCGGGTTCGCGGGTCACGCAGGCTCACGCGCTGTGGCGTGGCGCGCAGCGCCTCGGCGTGGAGCGAGATTGCCCGGTTGATCGCCTCGGTCGCGCGAGCGCGCAGCCATTCTTCGAGGACGGCGGCGATGCCTCGCCGATCACGCGACGCCAGCCTGACGACGAGCGCGTCGCCCTCGTCGAGCCCTTCTCGCGCGACCGTGGATCGACGCGCGCTCGGCGCCGCCGGAGCGATGACGAGCCGGTGCGGCGCGCCGCGGTAGCGGATCGTCGCGCCCTCGGTCAGGCCGCCCCGCGCGGCGTGCTCCGCGCGCTCACGCTCGAGACGCCCGAGGTGACGCCGGATCCAGCGCTCCCGCTCGCGCAGGAACCCGTCCACCCTGGCCTCCGGCCGGGCCCAGCCGCGACGCGTCGTTGGCGGGATCGACACGACGAGCCCACGCCGCGGGTCGATCGTGACGCGGAGCGTCCGCGAGCGCGGGTTCCGGCGGAGCGTGTACTCGACGCGGCCGCCCGGCAGGCTGGCCGCGGCCGGGGTTTCGACGACGCGGGCGACCACGTCGAGATGGTGCCACGTGCGGGCGCCAGGGCTGGTGCGTGACCATCGTCGTGCCGTAGGCTGCCCGGACCGATGCGACGCCAGCCGCCGTACCAGAGCCAGCCGTCCGAGCCCGGCGAGGTCGTGCCGAGGCCCGTCCGGACGACGCCGACCCAGATCGACGACCGAGCCGTCCTTCTCGACCGCTCGGCGGATGGCGCCGAGCTCGAGATCCGGCCGATCGCGACGTCCCGCGGGGCACGCTGGACGCGCGTCGAGACGCTCCTCGGCTTCGGACTCGTCGTGCTCCTGTTCGGTGGCGCCCTCGTGAACGCGCTCGCGAACGCGCTCGCCGAGCCAACGCCGACGTCCACACCCGGGGCCGTCATCGGTGAGGCCACGGTCGGCCCGAACAAGACCAAGGCGCCGGAGACCCCTCGACCGACGATCGAGCCGACTCCGGCGATCACCCCGGCCGTGGCGTGTGCCGCGCCAGCGGACAACGGCGCCCCGCCGCCCGTCAATCTCGTCGCGCCGGGCGTGGATCCGATCCCGGGCACGGTCGGTGCGTTCACCTGGTTCGGCGCCGTCCAGCCGCCGTCGTTCCTCCGACTCGATGAGAGCGGCTCGATCCCGTTCGAGGGCGACATCGAGTTCCAGATCGGCGGCGATGTCTGCGCCACGCGCTGGACCATCGTTTCCGCGCCCGCCCAGGGCGACTCGGCGGTCCAGGAGACCGCCTTCAGCAACCAGGGTCAGTCCGACTGGGCCAGCTTCACGACGAATCGCACGGACAATCCGATCATCGCCCAGCAGAACCACATCACCGCCAGGTCCGTCGGCATCGGTCGGGTCTATGTCCGCGCCCTTCTCAACTTCGAAGGCGGCCACCAGGCGCAGGTCTACTGGCTGATCCGGATCCGGGGGTTCGACCCGCCGCCCATCCATGTCATCGGGCCGGACGGCACGGACGTCACTCCGGTCGTCGGCTGCGGCGTGTACCTGTCGACGAACGACGGCAGCTGGTACGGCGAGGAGTGTCCGCAGGGCTCATGGCCGGTGCTCGAGGACGGCCCGACCCTCACCGCCCACGAGGGCGACATCGTGCGGATCGAGGTCCCGGACTGGCCGCTCGACTACTGGGGCGTCCAATGGGCGAAGCAGTCGGACGTGTTCCCGGGCGCCGAGCCAAGCACCGTCGGCAACATGGGCGGGAGTGACTCGCTCAACCGCACCGTCGTCCGCTGGCTGGTCCCGCAAGCCGGCGACTGGGCCATCCGAATCGATCTCTCCCATTCGGACACGAATCGCCAGTACGGCCTGCCCGTCCACCTTCGGTTGCGGGTCCTGCCGTGAAGGAACCCTGCGCTATACTCCGCGCTCCGGCGTGGGGCTATAGCTCAGCTGGGAGAGCGTCTGAATGGCATTCAGAAGGTCAGGGGTTCGAATCCCCTTAGCTCCACCAACCATCACGGAGACGATGAACCGCTTCTTCGGCCTCGACCTCGTCCTTCGGTAGCCGACCCACGAAGGTGGGCGGCTATCCTGTGACCCCTCGTTCGAGAACGAGGGGTCTTTCGTACCCGGCCACGCTGGCCAGAGGATCGCCCCGCAGATGACCCAGACCACGGAACGCAGCGCGCCCCGGATCGAGCGGTACGAGCCCGCCTCGATCGAGCCGCGCTGGCAGGCGCGCTGGGACGAGCTCGGCCTGTACAAGACGAAGCTCGAGGACACGCGCAAGCGCTACTACCTGCTGACGATGTTCGCGTACCCCTCGGGCGACCTGCACATCGGCCACTGGTACATCAAGACGCCAACGGACGCGATCGCGCGCTACCAGCGGATGCACGGCAAGAACGTCTTCCTGCCGATCGGCTTCGACGCGTTCGGACTGCCGGCCGAGAACGCGGCGATCAAGAACAAGATCAATCCGCGCGAGTGGACGATGAAGAACATCGACAACATGCGCCGCCAGCTGCGGAGCATGGGCGCGACGTTCGACTGGGAGTCCGAGGTGGTCACGGCGGATCCCGAGTACTACCGCTGGAACCAGTGGTTCTTCCTGCAGTTCCTGAAGGCCGGCCTCGCGTACCGCCAGAAGTCGTCCGTCGACTGGTGCCCGAACGACGGCACGCTCGCCCGTGAGCAGGTTGAGGGCGTCGACCGGCGCTGCTGGCGGTGCGGCGCGAAGGTCGAGAAGCGCGAGCTCGAGCAGTGGTACCTGCGCGTCACGAAGTACGCCGACGAGCTGCTCGACTTCTCGGAGATCGAGTTCCCGGACCCGATCCGGGCGATGCAGACGAACTGGATCGGACGCTCCGAGGGCGGCGAGATCGTGTTCACGAGCGCGAGCGACGCGAATCAGCCGGGCGGCGACGAGATCCGCGTCTTCACGACCCGGCCGGACACGCTCTTCGGGGCGACGTTCATGGTCCTCGCGCCTGAGCACCCGCTCGTCGCGACGCTGACCGCGCCGGACCGGCGCGCCGAGGTCGACGCCTACGTGGCCCAGGCTGGGGCACGGACCGAGATCGAGCGCCTGTCCACCGACCGCGAGAAGACCGGCGTCGCGATCGGCGCCGATGCGATCAACCCGGTCAACGGCGAGCACATCCCGATCTTCGTGGCTGACTACGTCCTCGGCGGCTACGGGACCGGCGCGATCATGGCCGTGCCAGCACACGACGAGCGTGACTTTGGCTTCGCCGAGAAGTTCGGGCTGCCCGTGCGACATGTCGTCGCGCGCCGCGGCGACGAGTCGGCCGAGGTCGAGGGCGCGTACGTCGCGCACAGCGACGACGAGGTCCTCGTGAACAGCGACCCGTACAGCGGCCTGGCGGCCGACGAGGGTGGCCGCCGGATCGTCGCGGACCTGGAGAGGCGTGGCCTCGGCAAGGCGGCGGTGACCTATCGGTTGCGCGACTGGGTGATCGGCCGGCAGCGCTACTGGGGCACGCCCATCCCGATCATCTATTGCGACGTCCACGGCACGGTGCCCGTCCCGGAGGAGGACCTGCCGGTCCGGTTGCCCGACGAGGTGGACTACGCCGGGAGCGGCGTGAACCCGCTGACGCGCGACGAAGCTTTCCTGAACGTCGCCTGCCCCATCGGCGGCGAACCGGCGCGTCGCGAGACCGACACGCTGGACACCTTCATCGACTCGTCGTGGTACTGGTATCGCTACCTGTCACCGCACCGCGACGACGTCCCGTTCGACCCCGACCTGGTCGAGGGCTGGACGCCCGTCGAGCAGTACACGGGCGGCGCCGAGCACGCGGTCATGCACCTGCTCTACGCGCGAGAGTGGACGAAGATGATGCGCGACCTCGGGCTGGTCCAGCAGAACGAGCCGTGGCGGCGGGTGTTCAACCAGGGCCAGATCCTCGGCACCGACGGCGAGCGGATGTCGAAGTCGCGTGGCAACACCGTCGATCCGGACGACCTCGTCGCGTCGTACGGCGCCGACACCGTGCGCCTGTTCCTGATGTTCATGGGCCCGTGGGACCAGGGTGGGCCGTGGACGACGACCGGGATCGAGGGCGTCCACCGATTCCTGCGGCGGGTCTGGGCACTCGTGCTCGATGCGCAGGGTCGCGACCGCCGAGACGGCGCCGATGACCTTCCGGCCGGGGAGGACGCAGCGGCGTCGAGCCGGGCCATCCGGGCCGCCGCGCACAGGACGCTGCGCGACGTGACGACCGACTACGAGTCGTTCCACTTCAACACGATGATCGCGAAGCTCATGGAGCTCTCGAACACGCTCTACCGCTACCGCGGCACACCGGTCGCCGGCGGCGAGGCCTGGGACGAGGCGATCCGGCTGCTGCTGCTGATGCTGGCGCCGGCGGCACCGCACATCACCGAGGAGCTGTGGTCGCGGCGCCAGGCCGCTGCCGGCCAGCCGTGGTCGTCGATCCACACGGAGTCATGGCCGGACCTCGACACATCGGCCGTCGCCGAGACGACGCGCGAGGTGCCGGTCCAGGTGAACGGCAAGCTTCGCGATCGGGTTGAAGTGCCGGTCGGCATCTCCGCGGCCGACCTCGAAGCGCTGGTCCTGTCGCGCGACAAAGTCCAGGCCGCGCTTGGCGGGCGAACACCCGATCGCGTCATCCAGGCCGGCGGCGGGAAGCTCGTCAACATCGTCCTTCGCTGATGCTCGGCACCGACGCACCCGAGGCGGACATCGCGCGGCTGCTGAACGAACACCCGCCCGAGCTCCAGGCGATCGAGCACGCGCTACGTCGCCTCATCCGCGCCGAGGCGCCTGCCGCCGAGGAGCGCGTGGACTTCGGCAACAAGCTCATCGCCTACGGCTGGACGATGGGCATGCGTGACCTGCTGTTCGCGCTCATCTGCCACAAGAGCTGGGTCAACCTCCAGCTCGCCGACGGCGCCGACCTGCCCGATCCCAGCGGCATCGTCGAGGGCACCGGGAAGAAGATCCGCCACGTCAAGGTCCGGACGCTCGAGGAAGCCGGCGCACCGGCGCTTCTCGCGCTTCTCCGGGCGCAGATCAAGATCCGGCCACCGAGAGCATGAGCCCGTCATGACCGAACCGAACCCAGACCAAAGCCAGCCGCTCTTCGACGCGCTCGACGCCTGGACGGCGGGGACATCGCACCAGGACGCCGCAACGGCGGCACTGCCCCGGCCCCGTTCAGTTTCGGACGGCGCGCGCGTGGAGCTGCGCGAGATCACGCACGAGTCCGTCCGCGAGATCTGCCGCCTCGCCGTGGGAGCCGGCCAGCACCGGTTCGTCGCCCCAAACGCAGTCTCGCTCGCTGAGGCGCATTACTCGCCGGAGGCGTGGCCGCGGGCCGTCTACGCGGACAACGTGCCGGTCGGCTTCGCGATGCTCTCGATCGACGAGGCGAAGGCCGAGTACTTCCTCTGGCGCTTCATGATCGCGGCGCCGTTCCAGCGGCTGGGCTTCGGCGAGGCGGCCTTGCGCCTGATCGTCGACCATGTTCGGACGCTGCCCGGCGCGACCGCTTTCATGACGTCATGGGTGCCGGCCGAGGGCGGCCCGGAGCCGTTCTACCGGGGCTTCGGGTTCGAGCCGACCGGCGAGGTCGACGACGGCGAGGTGATTGGGCGCCTTCCGCTCTAGCGGGTTACCGTGGCGGCACCTTCGCCGCCTCTAGCCGGGCGGCGCGGGGAGAGCCCGGGGAGCGCGGAACTCGTTCCTCGGGCTCGCTCAATCCCTCAGGCGGCCGGTGACGCGCTCGCGGCGGCCTTCGCCTTCGCTCGATGCCGGGCCACCTTCGCCTGGTTGCCACAGACACGCATGTCGCACCAGCGCCGACGGCCGGTGGGTGAAGTGTCGTAGAACGCCTCGCGGCAATCTTCGTTCGCGCAGATCCGGAAGCGCTCCGGGCGACCGCCGGCGAGCTCGCGCACGATTGGCTCCACGAGAAGCGCCAGAGCGCTGTCAACCGTGTCGCCGAGGTGCCGATGGCCGGTCCGGACGCCGCCATCGGGCGTGACCTCGAGCATCGGCACGATCCGGGAGCCGAGGACCTTGTTCAGGGTCGCGACGGCTTCGGGATCCGGTGCCGTGCCTTCGGCGGTCGCATCGACGACGGCGCGGAGCGCGTGACGGACCTCGCGTGCTCGTTCGAGGCCGTCCGTGCACTGCTCGACGGGCTTGCCATTCCGCTCGTGGAGCATCCCGTGCGTCCCGAGCCACGCGGCGACGTCGCTGTCGTCGGTGATGTCGTCGATCTCGAAACCATTGTCGTAGTGGAGCGTGTTGATGAAGTCGAAGGACCCCTCGAGCGGTACCTCGTGGCCGTGGTCGGCCGGGTGTCCGAACTCGATCTGGGGAATTGTTGTCAACATCGTGTAACCACTCTATACCGCTTGACAGGTTACGCGCAAGAGGGTAGATTTCACTTGTAACCGATAAGAAGCCAAAAACTGGTTAGCAGGAAGAAGGGAGGACACTCGAATGCCCGTCATCACCGCCGCAACATTCGTGCTGGTGAGCCTCGTCCTCATCCTCATGGCCTTCGACGTCGCAGCCGCCCTCTGGGGCACGGACTCGCGCGAGCCCATGACGGACGACCACCGCCGCTGACCCGTCGGTCCTTCCGGACCGCCGTCAACTTCAAGACTACCCAACGAGGTGACCACGATGTATCTCCTTCACGCCGCCATCGTCGCGGATCGCCTCGCGGCTTTCCATCGCGAGGCTGACGACTCCCGACTCGCCGCACTCGGCCGAGAGACCGAGGCGGACGAGCCGTTCCGTCCGTCGTTCCCGCGCCGGCTCATCGCTCGCACCGCCCTTGGCATCAGCCAGGCGACGGCCCGAGTCGCGAGCTGGAGCGATCCGACCAGCTCGCCTTCCGCGGAAGCCCTCGGCTACCGTTGATCGCGTGAACCGCCAGTCCACCCGAGACGGCCTCGCCGCCGTCTCCTGGGGCCCGGGCCGAATCGACCTCTTCTGGGTCGACGAAGTCCGGGCCTTGTGGCATCTGGCGTTCGATTCCGGCGAGTGGAGCGAACCCGAATCGCTTGGCGGGGTGTTGGCCTCGGCGCCCGCGGTCACGGCCTGGGCGCCCGGCGAGATGGAGGTCTTCGCCATCCTCGAGGACGGCGCCCTCTGGAACCGCTACTGGGACCACACCTACTGGCATCCCTGGGAGTCGCTCGGCGGCGAGCTGGACAGCTCGGTGACGCCATCGGCGTCCTCGTGGGGACCGGAGCGGCTCGACGTCTTCGCCAACGGCCGCGACGGCCGCGTCTGGCATCGCTGGTGGGACGGCTCGCGCTGGGTGGACTGGGAGCCGCGCTGACGATCCGGTGCTCCACCGCAACATGATGATCGTCAGGTAAGTCGCAGCTAAGCGGCGCTCGCTAGAGTCGCGCCTGACGCCCTGCCCGTCGAAGTGCCCCGACAGGCAGGGCGTTTCGATTCCCACCCAGGCGCTCATGGGTCGCCTGGTCCCCCGCTGTCGCCGCCCGCCCGATCGCACGTTGCCGCCCGCCCGATCGGAGCCCGTGTGGACAACCAAGCGCCGTGGCGCGTCCTCGAGACGCCGGCAGGTGGGTCTGCGGCAGCGTCCGCGCCTGACACGCCAGCAGCGCAGGGCGCGCTTGCGAATCGGACGGCGATCCTCGTCGCCCTCGTCGGCGCGGTCGCGATCACCGTCGCCGCCGGAGTCCTCGCGATCTCCGCGCCGGGCGGCACGATCGGGGTCGGCGGAGGAGCGACCATTGACGGGTCGAGCGAAGACCCGTCTGCGGGTTTGGAGATCGTCGTCGAGGTCAGCGGGGCCGTTCGAAACCCCGGCGTGTATCGCCTGCCGGCGGGCGCTCGCGTCGCGGATGCGATCGAGGCGGCCGGGGGCTACGGTCCGCGCGTCGACGTCGAGCGGGCGACAGCCGGACTCGATCTCGCGGCCCATCTCGCCGACGGGGCGACCGTCGCGGTGCCGTCGCGTGACGACCCGCCGGCCGCGGCAGGATCCAGCCCTGGATCCGGTGGGAGCGGGCCGGGCCTCGTCAACCTGAATACAGCGACATCCAGCGAGCTCGAGGCGCTACCCGGCATCGGGCCCGTCACGGCCCAAAAGATCATCGACGCCCGAACGGAACGTCCGTTCGCGTCAGTGGACGAGCTTCGCGAGCGCGGCCTGATCGGTGAGAAGACGTTCGAACGCCTTCGCGACCTCGTGACGATCGGCTGAGCGGTGGGCGCGAGCGGCTGGCTCGCGGCCGCGGCGGTCGGAGCCGCACTGTTCGGCCCGATCGTCGGCCCGATCCCGGTCATCCTGGTTGCCTTCGCACTCGGGCTGAGCTCGCTCGCGAGCCGCGTCGCGGGGCGGCCGTGGCTCCGGCGAACCGACCCCGCCGCCATCGGGCTTCTCGTGATCGGGCTTCGACTCGCGCTCGAGGTCCAGGCGGGCTCGGGCGTCGCCGCGACCCTGCCATCGACCGATGGGCCGTGGATGGGCGTCGTCACGTCCATCTCTGCGCCGCGGCGAGGCCTGCAACCCGCGATCGTGGAGCTCGATCCGCCGGCGGACCTGGCCGTGTCGGCGATGTTGCCACGCTTCCCGGCCGTCGTCCCGGGCGATCGAGTCAGCGTGCAGGGCCGACTGAGGCCCGTCGAGGACGACGAGTACGGGCACTACCTCGGGCGGATCGGCGTGTCCGCGACGCTCTATGCCGAGAGCCTGGACGTTGCGCCCGCGACAACCGATCTGGCGCGCCGGCTCGAGGGTCTCCGGCGGGGATCGGCGGAGGCTCTGGCCCTCGCCGTTCCAGAGCCAGCCGCCGGCCTTGCCGCCGGAATCCTCGTCGGCCTCCGTGATCGCGTCGATCGCGACGTGGCCGCGGCGTTCACGACGGCCGGGATCAGCCACGTCGTGGCGATCTCGGGCTGGAACATCGCGATCGTCGGCGCGACGATCGGGGCACTCGCCGGCGGCCTCAGCCGGCGACGCCGCTCGATCCTCATCTGCGTCGCGATCGCGCTCTATGTCGCGTTCGTCGGCGCGTCCGCATCGGTCCTGCGGGCCGCGGCGATGGCCGGCGTCGCGCTCCTGGCTCGCGAGTCAGGGCGCGCCGGGCGGGCCGCCGCGGCGCTCGGCCTTGCCGTTGTTGCGCTGCTGCTGCTCGACCCGGGCCTGGCGGGCGATGCCGGGTTCCAGCTTTCGTCGCTGGCGACGGCCGGCCTCATCGCCTGGGGCACGCCGCTCACGGCGCGGCTTGCCGGGGCCAACCCCGGCCGGCCAAGGCGCCTCCTCGCCGAGAGCCTCGGCGTATCGCTCGCCGCCCAGGCCGCGACCCTGCCGGTCATCCTCGCGGATTTCGGACGGCTGTCACTCGTCGCGCCGGTCGTGAACCTCCTCGTCGTTCCCCTCGTCGCGCCGGCGATGGCGGCGGGCGCCATCGCGCTGATCGGCGGTTGGCTGGCACTGCTCGGCGCACCAGCGGCGATCGCAACGGTTGCCGGGCTCCCCGCGTGGGCGCTGTTGAGCGCGATGATCGGCATCGGCCGCGCTGGCGCCGGGCTGCCGTTTGCGAGCGTGGCATTGGATCCGCCGTGGTCGACGCTCGCCGGCGTGATCGCCGGCGCCGTCATCCTCGTCATCGCGCGCCGGCGGGCACGCCGGAGCGCGGCCACGTCAGCGTTCCCAATTCGCCGTGCGACCAGACACCAGGCACCCGCTGTGCCGCATCGCCTCAAGATGGCCGCGGCAGCGCTCCTGATCGCCGTCGCCGGCCTCGGCATCGTGCTCATCCATCGACCGGACGGCATCGTCCGGGTCACCGTGCTCGACGTCGGCCAGGGCGATGCGATCCTCGTCGAGGGCGGCGCTGGCGGTCGGTTGCTCGTCGACGGCGGCCCGGATCCCGATCGGCTCCTCGTCGCGCTCGACGAGCGCCTTCCGCCATGGGACCGCCGCATCGACGTGGTCATCCTCACCCATCCGCATGAGGATCACGTCGCCGGGCTCGTCGGCTTGCTCGCGCGATACCGCGTGGGGCGCGTCTTCGAACCCGGGATGCAGGGCCCGGGTCCCGGCTTCGCCGCATGGCGTGCGGCGCTGGCGAAGGTTGGCCGACCGATCGGGACGCTCGCCGCCGGCGATCAGCTGCGGATCGATGCGATCCGACTGCGAGTCCTGTGGCCGGTTCGCGGGAAGGTACCGCTCGAGCCGGCCGACGGCGGAACGGCCATCAACAACGTGTCGATCGTGCTCCTGGGCGAGGTCGCCGGGCGCCGATTCCTGCTCGCGGGCGACGTCGAGGAGGACATCGACCCGTCGCTGATCGCCGAGGGCCTGCCCCACCTCGACCTGCTCAAGGTCGCCCATCATGGCTCGAAGACCGCCTCGACCGACGCCTTCCTCGAGTCGGTGCGGCCGAGCGTCACGGTGGTGTCTGCCGGGACCGGCAACCCGTACGGCCACCCGGCGCCATCGACGATCGCGCGGCTCGAAGCGACCGGCGCCCGGGTCTACCGGACGGACCGCAACGGCTCCGTCGAGGTCAGCCTGGAAGCGAGTCGGGTCTCCGTGAGCGCATCGGGCCCGCGCACATCGGCCATTCCGGGGGCGGCGGTACCCACGGTTGCCCGGGCGTTCACCTGCGCCGTCCTGTCCGCCACCGGCTGACCCCGATACCATCGCCACGTGCCCACCACCAGCGCCGCACGTGCGCCCCTTGCCTACTTCTGGGGCGACGATGCGTACGGCATCGAAGCCGCAGTCGAGGGCCTCCGAACCGGACCCGCATTCCAGGACAGCCCGCCGGAACGTTGGCGCGCCGCGACGGATCCGAATCTCGCCGCCCGGACACTGGCTGAGCTCCGGGAGCGGGCTGCCACCGGCTCGCTGTTCGGCTCGGGGACGCTCGCGATCGTGGCGAATCCCGGGCCGCTCGTGCGTCGGAACGAGGACCGCGACGCGCTGATCGAGACCCTCGCCGCGCTCGCGCCGGGCAATGGCGTCGCCTTCGCCGTCGAGACGGACTCCGGGGTCAAGGACCCGCCCCAGAAGCCGCTCGCCGAGGCTGTCCGCGCGGCCGGCGGCGACGTCCGCCGGTTCGAGGCGCCACGCGAGGGCGCGCTCGCGGCGTGGATCGAGGCTCGCGCGCGGGAGCGCCACATCGCGTTGGCGGCGGGCACCGCGAAGGAGCTCGCGACGCGTGTCGGCGGGTTCGTCCGCGAAGGCGACGTCGATCGTCGGGAGCAGGGCCGGATCGCGGTCGGCGAGCTCGAGAAGCTCGCGCTCCACGCACTCGATCGAGCAATCACGACCGACGACGTCCGGGCGCTCGTGTCGGAGGCCGTCCCCGGCTCGATCTGGGCGTTCGTGGATGCCGTCGGGATGCGCCAGGGCGCGAAGGCCATCGCCCTTCTGGAGCGGCTGCTGCCTGACACGCCGGAGCCAGTCCTGCTGGCGGTCCTCCACCGCCGAATCCGCGAGCTGATCGAGGTCGAGGATCGGCTGGCCGCTGGAGAAGCGCCGGGCTCGCTGGTCCGCTCGATGCGCCTCGTTCCGTTTCGCGCCGAGATGCTCGCTCGCCAGGCCCAGCAGTGGTCGGCTCGCGACCTCGACGCAGCCCTCGAGGGCCTCGTCGAGCTCGACTCGATCGTCAAGGGCGTCCCGGGCAGCCCGGCCGGCGACGCTCAGCATCGGCTGGCGTTCACGCTCTGGGTCCGCGACACCGTCGCGCCTGGAGGCTGACCACCCAGTAAACAACGAAGCGGGCCCTGACCGGCCCGCTTCGCTGGTTGTCGAGCGCCGTGCAGCTGCGCCCGGAGAGGTTCAGGAAGAGGTCAGGACGACCAGGCCTGCTCCTGGACGACGAGGTCGCTCTCGATCGCGAAGACGCAGCGGCCCTGGCCCAGGTCGAGGAGCTCGATCAGCTCCGGGTCGATGTACAGCTGGTGACAGTCCTCGCAGAGACCGCCCGGGATCCCGAAGCACAGCCGCTCATCGCGGTCCGGCATGCGGAAGGTCGCATCGAACCGGGTTGTGATGAGGCGACGGCTGCAGGCGGGGCACCGTTCGCGGATGCGAGTCATACGGCGATGCTATGGAGCACCACCTTTCGTCAATATGACCCTTCAGTACCGCCTCGGCCGGTACCACGCATGGCCCCGCACGCGGCCGAAGCTCACTGCACCCGCAGGACCGTCTTCGCCTCCGACCAGTGCCGCTCGAGGTCGTAGTAGTCGCGCTCGGGCGGCGTGAAGATGTGGACGATCGTTCCGCCGAAGTCGACGAGGACCCAATGTGAGGCCGCCGTGCCCTCACGACCGAACGGTCGGACGCCTTCTTCGCGCATGCCATCGACGATCCCGCCGGCGATCGCATCGAGCTGCCGCTCCGAGCCGCCGGAGCAGATGACGAAGTAGTCGGCCATCGTCGTCAGGCCGGAAAGGTCGAGCAGGACGATGTCGGCGGCCTTCTTGTCCTCGGCCAGCTCGACGATCCGGCCCGCGATCTCGCGCGACGAGCGCTCGTCGACGCGCTTGGCCTTCGGCGGGGCGGGAATCTTCCTGGATCGTGTTCGGGTTCGTTCGGGCAGGCCGTCGGCCCGGCGCGGGGCCCTCAGCTCAGAGGGCATGGGCCCTCGGCGAACGACTGGACATCTGCGGTCTCGAACACTCGGGGCAGGGTACCCCGACGGGTGGGGACCCGCAAAAGGCAACACGCGGGCGGCGGACTGGCCATGATGCTCGCGTAACGAAGCGGGGGCTGGCGACGTCAACGATGGGAATGCGCTACCAGCCCACCGGCACGCCGGAGCCCCGCGACAACCGCGAGAACGGCGACGACCGTCCGGCAGAGGCCGCCGAGAGCGAGATGGTCGACCTCGGCGAGTCGCCACTCCCGAGCCGCCTCGACGTCCCGCCGGCGTCCGTCCGAGCCCACGGCCGGCGCCTCGATCCGAGGCTCGCGGCCGGGGTCGCGGTCTCGATCGTGGTCGTCGCGGTCCTGGGCACCGGTCCGCTCGCCCCGAAGCCAACGACGGGGCCAAGCCACGCTCCCCCGTCGAGCCTCGTTGCCGTCGAGAGCTCCCCGGCGCCAACCGACGCCTGTCCGGTCAACTCGGTCGACCCGGTCAAGCCGCCGGTGGTGAGCTTCGGGCAGCTGAACACGTTCCTGACTCGAAAGCCGGCCTTCGGCACCGGCGCCAGCATCGATGCCGTCGACGTGGTTGCTCCGGTCGCGCACGTGGTCCAGGTCGACGCGGCCCGCCGCATGCAGCTTCGCATTCCGGATGTCAGTTGCGTCGAGCTGCTGGGAATCGATCTCTTCGATGCGGGCCGGCCGCATGGGACGGCGCTGACCGTTCGCGCTCCGGCACCCCTCGAACGAGGCTCCAAACAGCTGACGTGGGACGGCCCGCCGGCCGGCGACTGGATCGTCCGGGTGGCGCTGCAGCTGCGGACGCCGGGTGGCGAAACGGACTCCATCTGGGCCGTCTACCTCTACCGGCTGAACAGCGGCTACGTCGCGTGGCAGTCGCCCGTACCGTCATCGGGAGCTGGTGGCTCACCCGACGGAGGGCCGATCGTCACGCCGGCGGTGGCGTGCGGGCCGCTCCTCGTCGACACGGTGCCGCCGGGCGTCGAGCTGCGAGTTGGCGCGACCGTTGCCGCTGGCGTCCTCGGCGAGTACCAATGGCGCTCGACGACGGTCACGAACGACGTGCGCGAGGCGCTCCTCAGCGCTGGCCCGATCGAGGTCGACGGACCGGTGACGCTTGCGATCGCGGGCAACACATGCGCCACGAGCTGGTACATCACGGCTGGCGTGCTGCCCGTGGCGGGCGAGCCGAGCGATCGCCAGTACTACATCGATCAGGCACCCGACAACCCCTCGAACAATCCCCGACTCGCTGCCCAGAACGTGTTCTCGTTCGCCAGCCTTCCGGTGCTCGGGACGTTCGTCCTCCAGACCTCACTCGAGTTTGAGAACGGTGATCGGGAGACGGTCTACTGGCTGCTCCACGCACCGGTCGGGCCGGTCCCCAACGCATTCGTCGTGGCAGAAGGGTCACCCGATCCGATCCCGCTCGCCCTGGGCTGCGGAGTCGAAGTCTCCAGTGAGGGTCGCTACGGCGTCGAGGTCTGCGAACAGCGCTGGCCCACGCTGCCCGACGGTCCGGCGCTGGATCTGGCGGCAGCTGGCTCGCTGCGGATCGCCTTCGGGAGCGAGCGGATCTCAGGCTGGGTCGTCGAGCTCGCGACCCGCACGGAGATCGAAACCGGCGGTCGTCCTCAATGTCCGTACACGCTCACCTCCGGGTACAGCGGCCTCGGGCTCGGCGACCTCGAGCTCCCGCCTCTCCCGTCGGGCGACTGGATCATGCGCGTGTCGCTCACGTCGCGCGACGGCGAGAACTCGGTGGCCGTTCCGTACTTCGTCCGGGTCAGGGTCGAGGGCGCGCCAACGCCCCTGCCGACTCCAATCTGCGGGGACTTCTGACGGCTCAGCCTCCACCGGCGTACAGGCGGTGCGCGGTGATGTATTCCGCGACCGCGGCTGGCACGAGGTAGCGGATCGAGCGGCGGCGGGCCACGCGATCGCGGATCGCCGATGACGAGATCTCGAGGCGCGCCCCGCCGAGGCTGACGACACGGTCCTCGCGGCCAGGAAAGTGCTCCGTGAGCCAGGCTCGGTCCGGGGCCGGATAGCCGGCTCGAGGCATGACCGCGAGCCGGCACTGGTCCAGCAGCCGCTCCGGTTCGTGCCACGTCGGCAGCTCGAGCAGCGTCTCGGACGAGAGGATGAACGTCAGGTCCGGCTCGCGCCCGGCGGTGCGTTCGGCGGCGGCGACGAGCTCGACGGTGTCGACCGTGAACGACGGACCCGCCCGATCGATGTCGATCCGGCTCACCTCGAACGCGGCGTTGTCGGCGATGGCGGCTTCGACCATCGCAAGCCGATGCCCCGGCGCGGTCACGGACTGGGCCGTCTTGTGCGGCGGAATGCCCGCGGGGACGAACACGATCCGCTCGAGCCCGAGGACCTCGCGGGCCTCGTCGGCGGCGGCGAGGTGGCCGAGATGGATCGGGTCGAACGTCCCGCCCATGATCCCGAGCGAGTCGGGTACGACCGGGGCCGCTGGCTGGATCCCGCCGGCGCCCGTCACGCCTCCCACGGCGCCGGCTCCCAGTCCAGCTCGGCGGCCCCGATGCGAACGACGTCGCCGGGTTCGATCCCGGCCTCGCGCAGCGCGTCCTCGATGCCGAGGCGGGCGAGATCGCGCTGGAAACGCTCGGCAGACTCTTCGATGTCGAAGTTCGTCTGCGCGGCAATGCGTTCGATCCGGCGGCCCTTCACGCGGTACCTGCCGGGGCCCTCGGCGATCACCGAGAAGCCCTCGACGGCCGGGTCGATCCGATGGACGACGACCTCGGTCGGCGGCGGGGCCTCTGCAAGCGTTGCGGCGTCGGGCAGGAGCGCCGCGAGCGCCGCGCGCAGCTCCGGGAGACCGTCGCCCCGGTCCGCGGACAGGCCGATGGTCGTCACCTTCTCGCGCTTGCGGGCGCGTTGGAACGCCGGCCACGCATCGTTCGCGGCCGGCAGGTCGAGCTTGTTGAACGCGATCAGGCGCGGCTTCGCGAGGAGCGCCGGATCGTGGGCCCGCAGCTCCTCGACGATGACCCCGTAATCCCACTCCGCGTCGCGCGCCGCGCCGTCGACGACGTGGACGAGGACGCGCGTCCGCGACACGTGCCGCAGGAACGCATGTCCGAGGCCCGCGCCGGTGCTCGCGCCCTCGATCAGCCCGGGGACGTCGGCGATCGTCGGCCTGCGATCTTCGTCGTCGCCGAGATCGAGCACGCCGAGGTTCGGTTCGAGCGTCGTGAACGGGTATGGGGCGATCTTCGGGCGGGCCGCCGTCAACGCCGCGAGCAACGTCGACTTCCCGGCATTCGGAAGGCCGACGAGCCCGACGTCGGCGATGAGCCGGAGCTCGAGGCGGAGCGTTCGCTCTTCGCCGGGCTCGCCCTTCTGGGCGTGCTTCGGGGCCTGGTGTGTCGAGGTCGCGAAGTGCTTGTTGCCGAGCCCGCCGCGGCCACCACGCGCGACCACGGCCGATTGCCCAACCGCGACCAGGTCCGCAAGCAGCGCGCCGCTCGTGGCGTCGTACACGGACGTGCCGGGCGGAACGCTCAGGCGCAACGTCTCGCCGGCCTTGCCGTGCCGATTGTTGCCTTCGCCGCGGCCACCCGGAGTCGCTCGGAAGTGGTGCTTCTGCTGGAAGTCCCGGAGCGTCGTCTGGCCGGCGTCGACGACGAGCTCGATCGAGCCGCCGCGTCCGCCGTCACCGCCATCGGGTCCGCCGCGCGGAACGTGGGCTTCGCGTCGGAACGTCGCCGCGCCGTCGCCGCCCGCGCCGGCACGAACAAAGAGCGTGACCTGGTCGAGGAACACGGGCTGACCCTACTTCATCCGGTCCGCGTCAGGGCCCGGGCGAGAGCCGTGCTGCCGGCGCCCGAGGCGCCGCAGGGGGCGCTCGAGGCGCCCGCGGCTCAGTAGTAGCGCAGCGGGTTGACCGGCTGCCCGCCTTCGATCGGTCCGATCGACACGACGAAGTGGAGGTGCGGACCGGTCGCCCACCCGGTCTGGCCGATCCGGCCGACCTGCTGGGCCTTCGAGACGTACTGGCCGCTGCTCACGGTGAGGGACGACATGTGGAAGTAGCCCGTGTACAGGTTGCCGCCGTGCGAGATCCAGACCTGGTAGCCGCCGCCGTTGTTGCGCCAACCGGAGAAGACGACCTTGCCGGCCGCCGCCGCGACGACCTTCGAGCCGTACGTGGCCGCGATGTCGATCGCGTAGTGGCCGTAGTGGAAGTACTGGCTGATGTAGTTGTTGCCGCCGACGACGGGCCACGCGAAGCGACCGCCGGTGTACGAGCCGCCGACACCGCTCGACGAGCCGCCACCACTGCTCCGCGGCGGCTTTGGGGCCTCCGGAATCGGCGCGCCAACAGCCCCCGGCAGGATCAGGACCTGGCCGATGACGAGGTTCGTGTCCTCGAGGCGGTTGACGTCGACGACGGCTGCGGCGTCGACCTTGTAGGTCGTGGCGAGAGCGTCGAGTGTGTCGCCGTCCTTGACGGTCACGACGAGGCCGTTGACGGGCGGGATGACCAGCGTCTGGCCGATGTGGAGGTCGTCCTTGGCCTTGAGCTTGTTCGCCCACCAGACGGTCATCATCGAGACGCCTGCCTGGTCCGCGATCCCGATCAGCGTGTCGCCGGACTTGACGACGTAGCGCCGGAGCAGGCTCTTGCCGTCGATGACCGTGGTCTCGGGCAGGACGGGCTTGTAGAGGGTGCCGTCGTCGACGATCGAGCCGGCGCCGGAGCCGGCGGCCGAGCCGCTCGCACGACCGAAGATCGATTCGAGCTCGGCTTCGTCATACGGAGCGCCAACGACGCCGCTGCCGTCGACACCGCCGACGGCGACGCGGGCTTCCTGGCTCGTGTCGGTCGTCGTGCCGCCGGTCGCGGCCGCGGGCTGGAAGCTGGCCATCGAGGCAAGGAGCACGAGGAGCGCGGCGCCGACGGGCAGGACCCGCTCAGAGCCGAGCGCGGCACGCGCAGATGCGACCACACGCTCAGCCAGACGACGCACAGCTCCGATGGAGCGGCGCTGGAAGCGGGTCGCGGGGATGGGCTGGACCGAGCGATCGCTCGAGGCGGGTCGTTCGCCGATGATGGGACGGCGGACGCCGGCCAGGGCCTTCAGCAATACGGTCTCCAGATGCGGACGGCGGGACAACTGCAGCGTGGGTCAATGGAGGGACCCGGTGCCGTCCAGGGTCGCGAGATTCGAGCTGGGGGTCTCACTTCGCGGCCGGAGCCCGCTCCTCCGCGGGCTGCGACATCGGCTGGACCGTACCACGCATTACGGGGGTCTTGCAAACGGTCAAGTGGCCCGTCGCGTGCGGGCCGTATGGCCCCCCGTTGCCGCTAGCTGTCCAGGCTCTTCGTCAGGCCGGCGAGGAACTGGACGTTCGTATCCGTCTTTGCAAGGCGGTTGAGAAGCAGCTCGATGCCCTCGTTCGTGCCCACCGCGGAAAGCATCCGGCGCATCGTCCAGACCATCTTGAGGGTGCCCTCTTCGAGGAGCAGCTCCTCTCGGCGAGTGCCCGAGCGCATGACGTCGATCGAGGGATAGATCCGCTTCTCGGCGAGCTTCCGGTCCAGGATGAGCTCGGAGTTGCCGGTGCCCTTGAATTCCTCGTAGATCACGTCGTCCATGCGCGAACCCGTATCAACGAGGCACGTGCCGATGATCGTGAGCGAGCCGCCCTCCTCGATCTTCCGCGCCGCCCCGAAGAAGCGCTTCGGCGGGTACAGCGCGATCGGGTCGAGGCCGCCGGAGAGGGTCCGCCCCGAGGGCGGCAGGGCGAGGTTGTAGGCGCGCGCGAGGCGCGTGATCGAATCGAGCAGGATCACGACGTCGCGGCCGGTCTCGACCTGGCGCTTCGCGATCTCCAGCGCCATCTCGGCGACGTGGGTGTGGTTCTCGGTCGGCTCGTCGAAGGTCGAGCTGATCACCTCACCCTTGACGCTGCGGCGCATGTCCGTGACTTCCTCGGGCCGCTCGCCGATGAGGGCGACCATCAGCAGGATTTCCGGGTAGTTCGCAGTGATGCCGTTGGCCATGGCCTTGAGGAGCATCGTCTTGCCGGCCTTCGGCGGGCTGACGATGAGCGCGCGCTGGCCCTTGCCGATCGGGTTGACGAGGTTGACGAGGCGCTGGCTGAGGTTCTTCGGGTCGCTCTCGAGGTTGATGAGCTCGTCCGGGTGGACCGGCGTGAGGTCGTTGAAGACGGGCCGCCGGCTGGCGGTCTCGACGTCGACGCCGTTGACGCTGTCGACGCGGATCAGGCCCCAGTACTTCTCCTGGTCGCGCGGGGAGCGAACGGCGCCCGAGACGCGGTCGCCGACGCGGAGCGCGAAGCGGCGGACCTGGCTGGACGAGACGTAGACATCGTCCGGTCCCGGCAGGAGGCCATGACGCCGCATGAAGCCGTAGCCCTCGTCGACGATGTCGAGGATGCCGGTGGCATAGGCATGGCCGGCGCGCTCGGTCTGGCGACGGAGGATTCGGTCGACAAGGTCAACCTTGGGCTCGCCGGAGACGGCCTCGAGCTCGAGGTCGCGAGTGACCTGCTTGAGCTCGGCGGCGCTCATCTCCTGGAGATCGGCGATGTCGAGGTCGTTCCGCTCGCGGGCGGCCTCGGCCTCGAGGAGCTCCTCGTGATCGGTAACGGGCATCCGAGGAGCGGGATGGCGACGGCGGGGTCGACGGCGTGCGCGCTGATCGCGCTGCTGGTCAGGTCCGGGCATTTGGATAGGGTTCACCTGTGGAATGCGGCCGCGACGAGGCGGGCCGGGGGCGTTCGAGCCGCGCGGGAGGGCATCCGCGGCGCGGTCGAGGGGATGCTTGGAGTCTACTTCCCGATCAGGCGGCCGTCAATGTTGCCGCGCGGCTCGGTGGCTGACCGTCAACCTCCGTCGAATTGCCACCAGGTGGCAGTTATGCAGCGGTTGCCGATCGCCGACAGGCCGACCGAGGGCAAGGAAGCTCGATCCGTGCACAAGCAAAGCGTGCCCGACACGTCGTCAGGCTCGACCGCCCGCGTTCGCCTTGCGTAACTGCCACACGACGGGAAACTGACGGAGCGTCGAGCGCCCGTCGCGGTGGCAGGTGGGGTCGGACGGAGCCGCCCCTCGGCTCAGTCGCCCTTGCGGGCGGCGAGCGCGGCGCGCGCGTCGTCCCAGTCTTTTCGGAACTGGACGATGCCCTTGTCCGTGAGCGGGTGGCGGACCATCTGCTGGAAGACCTTGAACGGCAGCGTCGCGATGTGGGCGCCGGCAAGGGCGGACTCGGTGACGTGGCGCGGATGGCGGATCGAGGCCGAGAGGACTTCGGAGTCGTACTCGAAGAACCGGATGATCTCCGAGAGCTCGCGGATGACCGTCATCCCCTCCTCGTTGATGTCATCGAGGCGGCCGACGAACGGCGACAGCAGCGACGCCCCGGCCTTCGCGGCGAGCAGGCCCTGGTTCGCCGTGAAGATGAGCGTGCAGTTCGTCTTGATGCCCTCGGCCCGGAAGCGGCTCATCGCCTCGAGGCCGGTCTCGCTCATCGGCACCTTGACGACGATGTTGTCGGCGAGCTTCGCGAAGTGGCGGCCTTCCGTGAGCATGCCCTCGACGTCCTCGGCGACGACCTCGGCCGAAACCGGGCCGGGCACGATCTTGCAGATCTCCTGGAGGATCGCGTCGTAGGACGCGCCGCCGACCTTCGAGTACAGCGTTGGGTTGGTGGTCACGCCGTCGAGGACGCCCCATGCGGCGACGGTGCGGATCTCGTCGATGTCGGCGGTGTCGAGGAAGAGCTTCATCGGGTGACTCCCTTCGGGAATCGGCTTGGCGGTCTCAAGTTCGCGAGGATTCTACGTCCGGACGAGGTTCGGGCCGATACTTGGCGCCATGACCGATCGAGGCGTTCCCGCCGTCATGGAACCACTCGACCGACGGATCACGGCAAGCCTGGCCCGCCTCGGGCCGACGGTCGCGCGGATCGCGCTCGGCGTCGTCTTCTTCTGGTTCGGCGTCCTGAAGTTCTTCCCGGACCTGAGTCCGGCCCAGGACCTCGCGGCGCGAACCATCGAACGCCTGACCCTCGGCGTCGTCGGGCCGAGCCTCTCGTTGCCGGTGCTCGCGACATGGGAAACGCTCATCGGCCTTGGCCTGCTGACCGGGCGCTTCCTGCGCGCGACGTTGTTCCTGCTCGCCGTCCAGATGATCGGGACGTTCCTGCCGCTCGTCTTCTTCCCGGACGAGACGTTCATGCGCTTTCCGTTCGTGCCGACGCTCGAAGGTCAGTACATCATCAAGAACGTCGTGCTGATCACGGCGGCGATGGTCGTCGGGGCCACCGTCCGCGGCGGGCGAATGGTCGCAGAGCCGCCGCGCGGGACCGCGGAGGAGGGTCGCTAGGCCGAGCGGCTAGGCCGAGCGGCGGTCGAGCAGGTAGCTGATCCCCGTGATCCCGACCCCGATGAGCACGATGACGAGAATCACCGCGAAGAACGGATCGCCGGTGTTGAGGTACAGCCAGAGGAGCGTCGCGCTGATGAGCGCGCGCGCAACGAGCGTCGTCGAGTAGAGCGCCTCGAGCCGGAACCGAATGATCTGCACGATCAGGATGCCGATGACGAGCAGCAGCACGCCGACGAGGTGGAACGGGGCGTAGTCGTACGTGCGATCCGAGAGCAGCAGCTTGGTGGCGAACTCGGGGACGAAGAGCAGGAGCAGGCCCGCCGGGATCAGGTAGCCCGCGAGGTAGTAGAGGCTCAGGTGGGTCCGACGCATCTGGGCTCCGACGCTCAGCCGGGGATCGATTCGTCGACGCGGTCGCGGGCGTGCTCGAGGACGGGTGGAGCCGCGGGCGCCGCGACGAACTCCGGCTCGCGACCGTCGCGCACCGCGATCGCCGCGGTCACGAAGCCGTCGAACAGCGGATGCGGCCGCTCGGGCCGGCTCTTGAACTCCGGGTGGAACTGGCTCGCGACGAACCACGGGTGGTCGCGCAGCTCGACGATCTCGACGAGCCGGCCATCGGGCGACTGGCCGCTCAACACCATTCCGGCCGCTTCGAGCGTCTGGCGGTAACGGTTGTTGACCTCGAACCGGTGGCGGTGGCGCTCGTAAATGACCTCCTGGCCGTACACGGCGGCGGCCTTCGAACCGGGAGCCAGGCGCGCCGGGTAGAGCCCCAGGCGCATCGTGCCGCCCTTGTCCTCGAGCTCGCGCTGGTCGGGCATGAAGTCGATGACCGGGTTCTCGGTGAACATGTCGAACTCGGTGGAGTTCGCGTCTCGCGAGCCGATGACCTGCCTTGCGAGCTCGATGACGGCGCACTGGAGCCCGAGACACAGCCCGAGGTACGGCACGCCATGGTCGCGAGCGAAGTGGGCGGCGAGGACCTTGCCCTCGATGCCGCGATGGCCGAACCCGCCGGGGACGAGGATCCCGGCTGCGCCTTCGAGCGCGTCGTGAAGCGTCTCCTTCGACAGCTGCTCGGAATCGACCCAGCGGACCTTCGCATCCACGCCGTGGGCCCAGGCCGCGTGCTTGAGCGCTTCGGTCACGGAGAGGTAGGCGTCCGGAAGCTCGATGTACTTGCCGACGAGGGCGATCTCGAGGACCGGCTTCGGCGCCTTGATCCGGTCGACGAGCGCGCGCCAGCCGGTCAGATCCGGCTCGATGTCCGGGTCACCCAGTGAAAGCTCGCTGACGAGAAGCCGCCCGAGGCCGGCCGCTTCGAACATCAGCGGGACTTCGTAGATCGTTTCGGCCGTGGGCGCCGGGATCACGGCGTCCGTGGCAACGTCGGTGAAGAGCGCGATCTTCTCGCGAATCTCGTCGGGCACTTCGTGGTCCGAACGAAGGACGATGACGTCGGGCTGGATGCCGATCCCGCGCAGCTCCTTCACGGAGTGCTGCGTGGGCTTCGTCTTCAGCTCGCCGGTCGCGGCGAGCGCGGGCAGCAGCGTGACGTGGACATAGAGGACGTTCGCCCGGCCGACGTCCTTGCGCAGCTGGCGGATCGCCTCGAGGAACGGCAGGCTCTCGATGTCGCCGACGGTCCCACCGACCTCCACGATGACGACGTCCGGATCGCCGTCGCGCGCGACGCGCGTGATCCGCTCCTTGATCTCGTTCGTGATGTGGGGAATGACCTGGACCGTGCCGCCGAGGTAGTCGCCGCGGCGCTCCTTGGCGATCACGGCCTGGTAGATGCGGCCGGTCGTCACGTTCGAGAGCTGGGTCAGGTTCTCGTCGATGAAACGCTCGTAGTGGCCGAGGTCGAGGTCGGTCTCGGCGCCGTCATCGGTGACGAAGACCTCGCCGTGCTGATACGGCGACATCGTCCCGGGGTCGACGTTGATGTACGGGTCCAGCTTGAGGATCGAGACTCGAAGCCCGCGGGCCTTGAGGATCCGGCCAATGCTGGCGGCGGTGATGCCCTTGCCAAGGGAGGAGGTCACCCCTCCGGTCACAAAGACATACTTCGACATAGGTCAGGCGCCTCCGGGGGTTTTTCCAATGCTATCGAAACCGCCCGGAGGCGTCGAATCGGGAAGGCTCAGGGCATCGGCCGAAGCTCGATTCCCCCGACGCTCCCTGACGTCCACAGCGCGGGCGGAGGGTGGCCCCGGTCAGCCGCTCAGCACATCGATGAGCTGGCGGACGACGATCTCCGCCCGCGCGTTGTCGTCGTTGATGCAGAGCGCAACGACGGTCTGGTGTTCCGGCAGGATGACGAGCCATGCGACATAGCCCGTGTTGTGACCGACCAGGCCGTAGCCACCGTCGGCGCTGAACTCCGGGAGCTTGTCGATGCCCAGGCCGTGCCCGACCGCATCCGGCGTGAGCATCTCCACGAGCGTGTCGTGGTCAAACAGACCTCCTGAGAAGAGGCCCCAGCCGAACCGGGCGAGCGTTGGCGCGTCGCTTGCGATGGCCAGAGCCGGTGTCGCGAGGGTCGAGACCGAAAGGCACGGCAGCGTTCCGCCGATTCCGAACGACGCCAGCGGCAGGTCGCCGCCGTGGCCCTCGATGGGCAGCGCCCACGGTTGGGGCGCGGGTGTGTCCGCACTCATCGCGACAATCCGGTCAAGGGCAAGTGGCTCGAACACCTCGTTCGCCAGCACGTCCGCCATCGGTCTCCCGGTCGCGCCCTCGGTCGCGTAGGCTAGGAGCTTGTACGTCGGGTTCGAGTAGACGAACGCGGTTCCCGGCGCGTTGTCGGGGGCCGGCATGGCCGCGAGGATCTCGGCCCGGGTCCAGACGTGCTCGCAGTCATGCCGGGCATCACTCAGCACTTGGCTTGGCGTGTCCGGAATCCCGGATCGCATCGCCAGCGCCTGCCGGACGGTTGCGCCGTTGCTATCGACTTGTAGGTCGTTGAGGTAGTCGGCCAGCGGCGAGTCGAGGTCAATCGTCCCCGCGCTGGCAAGGCGAACGATGGCCGCTGCGAGGATCGTCTTGCTGACGCTCGCCACCGTGAAGACATCTGTCGGGTTGGCGAGGCGGCCCTGAGGGCCATCGACGCCGGCAGCGCTCGACCACGTGCCGGCGGGCGTGATCACCGCGGCGAGCACGTCCGGCTGGCCGGTCTCGACATGCCTGTTCAAGATGGCTTGGAGAGCCGCTGCCGTCTTCGCGTCGAGGTCGTTCGATGGGAGTGACGGGAGGAGCGTAAGGGGCGGAAGAGTAGGGGCCGCGTACGTCGCCGGCGGCCTCTCGGTTGCCTTGTCAGTGGGGTCGGGGGTCGCGATGACGGTCGCACTCTCGCGCGGGATCGAGCTGCCCGACGAGCCGCAGCCGGCGGCAATACTCAGGAGTACGAGCGCTGCGAAGACCTGGAATGACCATCGGATCACGGTGTTTCCTCCAGCCACGTGAGTGAGGTGTACGCGCCGAGCCCGCCCGGGGCCGACCCAAACAAGCCCGTTCTTCCGGTTGCCAGCTCGACAATGAACACGCCCGTGGCGCCGCTCGGCCGCGGGCCTAGGTACATTGCGAAGCGGCCGTCCGGGGAGAAGACCGCCGTCGTTGCGGTCAGGACAGCACGACCGTCGGCGACGGCGACGACGGTCGCCAACATCCGATAGGACTCCGGCGGCTCCTGCGACAGGACCAGGACGTGCGCGCCGTCTGGAGACCAATCGATCGAGCGCGGATAGGTCCCGGGCGGGATGGGTGTCCCGGCCTGCCGAGGCGCTCCAGTGCCGTCGGTGATCCACAGGGTGTAGCCGGCATCGGCTGTCGTGAGGTCATCCGAGGTGACGATCGCCAGCTTCGAATTGTCGGTCGACCATGCCGCGGCGACGGCAAGAAGTCCTTCCGAGAAGCTCGTTGCTGTCGTCGGCGCGGTGAAGCCATCGCCGATGGCGACATCGATCGTGCTCGGGTTGCCCGCTTCGCCGCGGATGGCGCGGAACGCGATCTGCCGGCCGTTCGGCGATAGTGCGAGCACCTCACCGCGGTCGAACTCCAGCGCGCCTGGGATCGTCGTGCCGTCTCCGTTCGCCAGCACGGCGTGCTGCTCGTCCGTGTTGACGACCGCCCGGCTCTCGTCGGCGGACCACAGCGGCAGGCTCCATGAGCTTCCGTCCCGCAACGATGGGAGCTCGGCCAGGCGCGGATTCTCAACCGTCCCGACGAAGACGCCCCACTCGTCGACAACCCCGCGCTCACCCACCCACACGAAGTAGTTCGATGCCGGCGACCAAGCCCGGAGGCTGGTCTGGCCGCCGAGGGACGGCAGGCGCGACTCGGTGCCCGCGATTGGCGTGGTTGTTCCGGTCCCGGGCTCGTACAGGCTCAAGCTGTGTGATCCCAGGCCGATGCCGAACTGACCGTTCGGCGACCACAGCCAATCCGCGAACACGGTTCCGTTCTCGGCAACCTCGTATTCATTCCGCGCGCAGTCGTTCACCAGCTCCCCGGTTGAGGCATCAAGCTCGTAAAGGCACGGGCCGGCGAGCACGATCGTTCCGCTGGCCCCGAGAAGCGACCCGGCGGGAGGCTCCGTGAGCGAGGGTGTCGCGACGGGCGTTTCGATTGGCGAGGGCGACGGACTCGTGATGGTGGTCGCCGTCGGCGACGGCTCGACGACGCTTCGCAACCACGATCCGCCGGCGAGCACCGCCCCAATGAGCGTGAGGACGATGAGGCCAATCACGGCGAGGCGCATGGCCGGGCTGAAGCCACCCCACTGCCACCGGCGGGCCTCGCGGCTCAAGCCTGATCGGTTGACGGCAGCGGCGATGGCTTTCGCGTCGACCCAGGTCGGAGCCGCTTCGAGGTAGCGGTCGTAGGCGGCCTGAAGGCGGGTTTCGAAGGTCTGCAGGTCAGCCATGGTCGAGCTCCGTTCGAACGCGCTCGAGGAGGCGCGAAAGCCGGCTTCGAACGCCGGACGCCGTCAGCCCGAGCTGTGCGGCGATGGCCGGGGAGTCCAGTCGCGCGGCGAATCGCAGCGCCAGAAGGGTTCGGTCGTCGGGGTCAAGGCCGCGGAGGACGCGGGCCAGGTCAACGGTCGAGATTCGGTCGCCGGGCTCGCCGTCCGCCGGCAGGTCGCCGATGGCCTCGATGTTGACGAGCGTCCGGCGACGCTGGCGGCGGAGGACCTGGCGGGCTTCGTTCGCAGCGATCGCGACGAGCCAGGCGCGGATTGTCAGCGGGTCACGGAGCGATCCCAACCTGCGCCATGCCGTCGACCAGGCCGTCTGGACGGCGTCGGCGGCCGTTTCGACGTCCCCGGTGATCGCGTAGGCGACGCGCGCCATCGGGGCGTGGTGCTCGGCGACGATGCGCGCGAACGCGGCTTCGTCCCCCGCCGCGGCCTGGCGGACAGTCGCGGGATTCGCGCTCGCATCGGTCATTGCCAGGTCCGTCACGAAAGGTAGATGCGGGCGAGTCGCGAAGTGTCCCAGATGCGCGAGCGGTCGAGAGCCCGAGCGCCGAAGCGCCCGGGCTCAGGGACTTCCGTTACCAGCCGCTGCTACGGGGTGGGCAGCTTGTCGAGAAAGTGGACCGACGCGATGACGGCCCGCTCCGTTTCCGAGTTGCCCTGGTACCAGAGCAGGAACGTGGTTGAGGCGTCGATCTGGACGACGTACAGCCGCTGGAGCTCGCCGGGCACGGAGGTCCAGACCTGCGTGTCGGAAGGGCTCTCCGGATGGAGGTTGAAGATATCCCCAGACTCGCACTGGATCTCGTTGTCGATGCGCATGTCGAACTGGATCGCTGGGCGACCGTCGATCTCGGTTGCCGCGGTCACCACGGATGCGCCCGGCAGGCTGTCGATGTAGCTGACGAGGTCGGTAGTCGTCGCCGGGATTGACGTCGGCTGGGGGTCGCTTGTCGAGCACGGCGCGGCGAAGCCGCCCGGGTTTCGAATGACGACGAAGGCCTGGTACGGCTCCAGGCCACCGTCGGTCATGATCGCCTGCCACTGGTCCCCCGCCCCGCCCCACAGGCGCTGCCCTGCTGGCAGGGTCACCTCCACCATTGGCGTCACGCCATCGACCACACCGTGTCCGCCTTCGGACGCCGCCGCGAATGAGCGGACCCACGTCCTGGCAAAGGCGGTCGCGCGCGCCGCACAGGCGTCTTCGATCAGCGTCAGCGTGAGGAAGAAGCCGTCATTCGATCGGCTCCAGGCGTACCGTCCCTCGGCGTCCGTGTCGCAGTCGGCGCCAGCAAACGCAGTCCTCAGCCGGAGCTCGCCATTGGGCGCATCAAGAGACTGGCTGTCCAGGTAGTCGCGCGTGTATGGAGTCGTGTGGACCGAGGCGCGATCGCCACGGTCCCAATCGATCCACAGCTGGATCCTGCCCGCAGGCACGTCGATCTCGGGGAGTGCATCCGCGTCGGCGATCCAAATGCCCCGGAGCTGCTGGGCTGCGGCGCCAACGGATTGGGCCGAGCCAGATTCGGTCGGGCTCGGGCTCGGGCTCGTCCCAGGCCCGTTGTCCGGGCGATTGAACGCGAGGATCCCGCCGACGACGATGACGACCACGGTGGTCGCAATCGCCGCACGGAGCGCGGTGAAGTTCATGGTCAGCCACCTTTCGGGGAACTGCCAGCGTGGCCGCTGCTTCGAGCGGGCGGTCAGCCGGAAGATGTCGTCGAGGTAGAAGGGCTGCCGCTCGGCCGCGATCTCGTCGATCGCGCTCGAGATCCGGCGCTCGAAGGGGTCGAACCGATCGAAAGCGGTCATGCGGAATGGCCTCCCACGGGGACGACCGGCGCATCCGCGGTCATCGAGCGGCGCAGCCCCTGCATGGCCCGATGAAGCCGCGACTTCGCAGCCGGGAGCGAAATCCCGAGCGAGGACGCGGCTTCGGGCAGCGGGTAGCCGAAGTAGTAGTGGAGGACGACGAGGGCCCGGTGGTCCGGGTCGAGCCGGACGAGCGCCCGCTCGACCAGGTCACGGTCCGCGAGGTCACGCGCGGTGTCCTCGCGTGCTGGTTCGTCGACCTCCTGGATGACGAGCTCGACGCTGCGGCGGCGGCGCCGCCGAGCCTCGTCGAGCGCGGAATTGATCAGCAAGCGATGGAGCCAGGCATCGAACCGGTCCGGATCACGAAGTCCGGGCAGGTCTCGCCAGGCTCGAACGAGGGCGTTCTGGACCGCGTCGCGCGCGAGCTCCGGGTCCCGCAGGATGAGGCGCGCGGCAGCGTCCAGCCGAGCGGCGGCCGTCGCGACGAGCCGGGTGAAGGCGTCGTGATCGCCCCTCCCCGCCCGTTCGACCAGCAACCGTCGGTCCACTGCCCCTCACCCTCCGCCCGGCATGGTGGCCGGGTTCGTAGGGTATGGCGCGACGGACTCGCGAATCGTTTCGAGTTTCTTCTCGCTACGGTTCCCGAGGAGGAGGCCCCGATGGAATTCGCCGAGCTCGTGATGAAGCGCCGAACCGTGCGCCGGTTCGAGGAGACGCCGGTCGAGCGCCGGGTGCTCGAGAAGATCGCGCGGCTGGCGCAGCACGTGCCGTCGGCCGGCTTCTCGCAGGGCCAGCGCCTGGTCATCGTCACCGACCCGGAGATGCGGCGGCGCGTCGCGGAGACGTGTGGCGAGCAGTTCTACGCGGATCTCGGGATGGGCAACTGGATCAGCGAGTGTGCGGCCCAGTTCATCCCCTGCGTCTCCGCGGAGATCTATCACCGCCGCTACCAGGAGCCCGACAAGACCGACGAGTCCGGCAACGAGATCGAGTGGCCGACGCCCTACTGGTGGATCGACATCGGCAAGACGTCGATGGTCGTGATGCTCGCGGCGCACGACGCCGGGCTCGCGGCCGGGTTCGCCGGCCCGGACCCGGACGAGCTGCGAACCGTCCTCGGGCTGCCGGCGGAGTTCCACCCGATCGGGGTCATCCCGGTCGGGCGGCAACTGCCCGATGTCCGCTCACCTTCGCTGAAGCGCGGCTGGCTGCCGTTCGAGGACTTCGCGCATTGGGAGCGCTGGTAGGCCGCGTGCGCCGGCCTTAACGCTCGCGATGATCGTCGTATGTGCAAATTGGCGGCTAGGCGACCGATAAGGCCGCGCTAGCGAGGCTGGAGCGGGCTCGAGCCAATCGGTCGTGCACGAGGAGACGCCAATCGGACGGTGCGACGATGCCCGGAGCGCCCTTATCGACCTGCTTAGCCAAGAAATGCACATATGGCGATCACGGATCGTCACAAGCGGCGCCGCAAGTGGCAAGCGGGGTGCGCCAGGAATCGAAAGAGCCCGCCGGCTGGCGCCGACGGGCTCCCCACGTGCGGAACGTCAGGCGCTCGTTTCCTCGAGCTCGAGCGCCTCTTCGTCCGACTCCTCGGTCAGCTTCAGCCAGACGAAGAGCGCGGCGAGCACGGCCAGCGGGATGACGATGAGCGCGCCGAGCGTGACGCCGAGCGCCACGGCGACGGTCTTGAGAGCCTTCATGGCTGAACCTCCTGGGTCGCGTGGATGGAGTTGATGGGCCTAGCTGGTGGGTGCGGCGCCGCCTGGCGCCTTGCCAGAACCGCCTGTCGCGGTGGTCGATGGCGTCGCCGGCTTCAGTCGCTGACGGAGCGCGGGTGCCCCGGTGACGAGGCCGTCGACGTCGTCCTTCGTGAACTCGATGAGCTCATGCCGGTCGCCGGTCTGACCGCCGCGATGCAGGCGCAGAACGAACGCGCCCTGCTGCTCGAAGAGGAAGATGTCGCGCGGCTTCTGCTCGTCGATGTAGCGGCCGATCACCCGCAGCGCACGCTGATAGGCGCCGGGATGCACCGGGTCAGCGGTCGAGCCACGGCCGCGGCGGGCGAGCGCCTCGTCCATGAACTTCGCGATGTCCTCGTCGAGGAACGTGAGCGTCTCCTTCTCGATCTGGCCCATGGACTCGGACCACGTTGAGCCGCCGGTCGCACCGACGACGACGAGCCCCTGGACGATGAAGCCGTCAGGAGCCTCGACGAGGAGGATGTCTCTCATGTTGCGTTCGTCGAGGAAGGCGCCGATCGAGCGCAGGACTTCCTCGAAGTCCTGGCGTGGGCTGCCCTCGTAGATTCGCATCCCGTCTCCCGTCGCGGGAGCGCCGCGACGGCGACGCTCGACTCAGGATCCGCTGGTCTGGTCGTAGAGGCCCGCTTGCTTCGCGCGCCGGTCGCTCCAGCGGAACACGGCCAGTGCCGCGAGTGTAACGACGGCACTGGTGACCAGCAAGGCGAGCGCAATCTCCCCGGTGCCCGGATGCGCGTGCCCGAAGATGGATTCGAAGGCCGAGCCGGGGCCGCCGATCGAGTCGACGCCGCCGGGGAACAGCGACTGCCGCACACCCGCGATCCACCACGTCAGCGGCATCAGGAGCCCGATCGGCTGGATGACGACCGGCAGCACGATCAAGGGGAACACGGCACCGGTGATCAGGAACAGCGCCCCGGCGAACGCCTCGGGGTACGACCACGACTCCTGTCGGGTCTGGATGCAGATCCCGGCCATGAGGATGCCGAGGGCGACGATCGAGACGAGGCCGAAGACCGTCGAGATGGCCAGGAGGCCCCAATCGACCGTTGCGAGGTCGAACGTGACGCCGAGGACCGTGACGCCGACGAGGAGCGTGATGACGACACCGGCGAGCCCGACCGCAACCCGGGCGACGCCGCGGCCCATGAGCACGACGAGGAAGTCGCTCGGGCTGACATAGACGTACTTGAGCACCCGGTAGCGCTCGCGGTCCTCGAGGATCGCCCAGGCCAGGCCGGAGATGCCGCTGACCACGAACGTCCAGAGCGCGCTGCCGACGACGACGAAGGGCCGCAGCGAGCGGCCCGCCGGACCGCCGATGACCTCGAGCATGAAGACGAGGATCAGTGCGGAGCTGAGCGGCTTCGCGACCGAGTAGATGAAGAAGAGGAGCGGATCCGTCCAGTTCGCCTCGAGCGCCCAGCCGAGGCGCGCGGCGACGGTGAAGCTGCGGACGAGGTCCGAGATCCGGCCCCGGCTGCTGACGCCGGCCTCGCGGCCGGTTGTTGCGGCACCCGCGGTCATTGCCAGCGGACCGAGAGGCGGCCATCGCGCCGCGCGCGGCGCTCCATCGCGAGGAGCATCCAGCGCGCGGCGGCGATCGAGACGATCGACATCAGCACCAGGATCCCGATCTCCACGAGCGGCGACGGCGTCCCGACCGGGAACGCGGCGCCGGCGAAGGCGAGCTGGCGCATCGCGTCGAGCCCCGTCGCCAGCGGGATCAGCGCCACGGACACCGCGCCGAGGAAGCCCAGCCGCGCCACGGGGAAGTTGAGCCCGGACACAAAGTAGACCGGCTCGGTCAGGAGCTGGCCCATGTGCCACGCCTCCCGACCCCAGACGAGGAACAGGCTCGCGAGGACCATCCCGAGCCCGTACAGCGCGGCCAGCGTCAGCATGAACACGACGATGAGCACCGCCCACTGGTCGACCGAGAACTGGACGCCGTACAGCAGGCTCGCGGCCGTGATGACGACGACTGCCCGCGTCGAGCTCATGAAGATGCCGCCGATCGCCATCCCGAAGAGGATCGACATGAAGTGCATCGGCGAGGCGAAGTAGAGCTCGAGGTTGCCCTGCGTCTTCTCCCAGTACAGCTGGTTCGCCATCATCCAGATGACGTTCAGCCAGAAGGCCGTCATCGCGCCGCCGAGGACGGCGAAGCCGACGTATTCGACCGGCGCCTGGAGGGCGCGGTAGACGAACACGAACGCCGACGTCCCGAGGAACGGCAGGAGGATCTCGAACAGCACCCACGACTTCTCGCGGAACAGGCCGCGCCAGCGCGGGTAGGCCCGGCCGCGGATCGACCGGAGATCCGTCATCAGGACCTGGCGCCGCGACCACTGCGCCGCCTCGCGGGGGCTCTTGCCGGCTCGGCCGACGAAGTCCATCGTCGCCATCAGCCCGTCACCTGCTCGGAGGGCTCGCCCTCCTCGAAGCCACGACCGACGAGCTCGACGAAGACGTCCTCGAGCGTCGGCTCCGACTTGCGCAGCCCGAGGATCTGCGAACCCCGAGCGGCGAGCGCGCCGACGACGTCGCCCAGGGCCGAGTCGTCCTCGAGGACGAGGTTGATCACGACGACCTGGCGATCGGAGACCTCGCTGCCTTCGGCCCCGGCGGCCGCGCTCGCGCTCACGACGCCGGGCAGCTTCGAAAGCATTGCCGCCCCGCCCTCGAGCTGGTCGAGCTCGACGCGGAAGATCGACTCGCGCTGGACCCGCCGCTTCAGCGCCTCGGGCGACCCGATCGCGAGGATCTTGCCGTGGTCGACGATCGCGATCCGCTCGCAGAGCTCGTCGGCCTCGGCCATGTAGTGCGTCGTCAAGAGCACGGTCCGACCGGGCACGGCGGCCTTCCATTCGACGATGAGCTCGCGCATCGAGCGCGCCGCGGCAACGTCCAGGCCGAGCGTCGGCTCGTCGAGGAACAGGATCCACGGGTCGTTGAGGAGGCCGCGGGCGAGGTTCATCTTCTGGCGCTGGCCGGTCGAGAGCGTGCTCACGCGCTGGTGCTTCTGCTCCTGCAGCCCGACCGCCTCGATGAGCTCGTCCGTGCGCCGCCAGCCGTCCTTGTTCGACATCCCGTAGAACTGGGTGAACATCCAGAGCTGCTCGCGGACCACGAGGATCCCGTAGCCCGACTGCTCGCCGCCGGCAACCATGTTCATGATCCGACGGATCTGGGCGGTCTCGTGCTCGACATCGAAGCCGAAGACCTTGGCCGTGCCCTCCGAGGGCAGCAGCAGGGTCGTGAGGATCTTGATCAGCGTCGTCTTGCCGGCACCGTTCGGGCCAAGGAGGCCGAAGAACTCGCCGGAGGCGACGTCGAGGTCGATGCCGTCGAGGGCGACAACGGGCTTTGGCTTGACCTTGTAGACGCGGCGGAGCCCGCGGACCTCGATCGCCGGTGGCTCCTGGGCGCCGGTCGTGGCGTGGCTCGGAGCCGTTTCCGGAGACGGTTCGTGTCCGGCCGCGGGCACGGGCTCGGGCGCCGCGGACAGGCCCGAATCGCTCACGGGAGCGGGCGTCGCGACGGTCGCATTGAGGCCGGATGAGAGGTCCGCGGACATGGCTCACGCTGGCTGCGGTGTGGGGGAGCGCGAGTATAGCGGCGGACGCGCCGGCTGTGAAGATACTTGTCGAATACGAGTAAGACCGAAATCAAACCCCGGCAGGCAGCGCGAGCGCGGCGGCGAGGACGCCCGCCGAACGGGCGTTGTTCACGATCAGCGCGGCGTTGGTGCGAACGGTCGCACCGTCAGTGAGCGCTGCCATCCGGGCCAGCAGCCAGGGCGTGAGGTCCGGTCCCGCGACACCGGCGGCGTCGGCGTCCGCGGCGGCGTGGCGGATGGCATCGCGGATCTGTCGCTCATCGAGGGCGTCTGCCGCGGGCACCGGCACGCAGACCAGGATGGCGCTCCCAATCCCGAGGCCGAGGTGGGTCCTCGCGACGGCGCCGGCCGCCGCGAGATCCGCGACGCTCGCCGGCGCGCGGACGCCGCTGGAGCGGGCGTAGAAGCCGGGCAGCTCGGTCTGCCCGACAGCGAGCACGGGGACGCCGCGCGTCTCCAGGTATTCGAGCGTTGCGGGGACGTCGAGGATCGCCTTCGGCCCGGCGCAGACGACCGCCATTGGTGTCCGTGCGAGCTCCTCGAGGTCGGACGAAATGTCGAACGTGGCCATTCGGGCGCCGCTCGCGGCGTCGGCGCCACCGAGCGCCCCAACGTGGACGCCGCCGATGCCACCGGTTGCGAACACGCGGATGCCCGCGGCGTGGGCCGCGATCATCGTCGCGGAGACCGTCGTCGCCGCCCAGCCGGCTCGTTCGAGCGCAAGGGCAAGCGACGGGCGCGCGGCCTTCATGACGAGCTCGCCTGGCGCGGTCGCGAGCGCCTCGAGCGCCTCGTCATCCAGCCCGACGAGGACCTGGCCGTCGCGGATCGCGATCGTCGCGGGTGCCGCGCCGGACTCGCGAACGGCCGCCTCGGCGGCTCGGGCCACGGCGAGGTTCTCCGGATGCGGCAGGCCGTGGCTGATCAGCGTCGATTCGAGGGCCACGACCGGCCGACCGTGGGCGAGCGCCTTCGCGACCGGCGGCGCAATGACGAGGCGCTCGACGAGGGAGAGCATCTTCGGCCGGGTCAGCCCGGCGGCAGCTCGGGATGCGACGAGCGGAGGTGTCGCGCCGCCGCCTTGTGCCCGGCCAGGACCGCCCGATGGACCGCGACCGGGGCCGGGTGACCAGCCGTGCGTGCGGCGAGCCAGGCCGCGATGAAGCCGGCATCGAACGCGTCGCCGGCGCCCGTCGTATCCGCCGACGGCGCGGCTTCGGCGGCGACGTCGAACCGCTCGTGCGGCGGGCTCGCCGGGTCGGCGTTCTCGGCCTCCTCGTCGCGCATGATCACGGTCGCGCCAAGGTGGCCGCGCTTCACCACGGCCGTGGCCGCGTAGTCCACCAGCCCGTCGATGCCGTAACCGCCGAGCAGCGCCTCTGCCTCGCGCTCGCTGGCGAACAGGACCTCCGGGCTCACCGCACGGACGAGGTCGCGCGCCGCACGCCGGCCGCGTGCCAGGAGTGGCGCGCTGGACGCGAGATCGAGAGTCACGAGCGCCTTGCGCTCGCGCGCCAGCTCGACCGCTCGAAGCCCGGCGGCCCCGAGCGTCTCGCCGAGCAGCGAGTACGCCGGCAGGTGGAGGAGGTCGACGCCTTCGAACCATTCTGCTTTGAGGTCCGCGGGCTTGAGGCCGTCGGCCGCCCGGCGATCGGCGACGAACGATCGCTCGCCATCGTGGCTCACGATGACCCCGATCCGGCCGGTTCGGGCACCGGCGATCCGGCTGACGCGGACGGTCACGTCGTCGGCTCGGACCTGCTCGACGAGCGAGCGCCCGGCGCCATCGCGACCGACGGCGCAGATGAGCTGCGTCTTGACGCCCAACCGACCGAGCCAGCGGGCCGTGTTCGCCGCCGAGCCGCCCTGGCGGATGCCAACGCGGCCGGGAACGTCCGTCCCGCGCTGGATCGCCCGTTCCGGCGCCAGGACCACATCGAGCATCAGGTCGCCGAGGACCACGACGCGGGGCGCCGGTCCGCGGCTCAGGCTCCGATCGGCGGTCGCCACGTTCGCGATGGTACCCGGCGCCCTTCGCTACGATGGCCGGGATGACCGTGCCCGTCGTCGATCGCGTGGAGAGCGCCCGCCTCGAGCGCCTCGCGATCGACACGATCCGGACGCTCTCCATCGACGGCGTCCAGGCCGCCAACTCGGGTCATCCGGGGGCCCCGATGGGCGCCGCGCCGATGGCCTACGTGCTCTGGACGCAGTTCCTGCACCACTCACCGAAGCATCCTGACTGGCCGAATCGCGACCGCTTCGTCCTCTCGGCCGGGCACGCGAGCATGCTCCTCTACTCGCTCCTCCACCTCACCGGCTATGACCTGTCGCTCGACGAGCTGAAGCGCTTCCGCCAGTGGGGCTCGAAGACGCCGGGCCACCCGGAGTACGGCCTCGCACCGGGGGTCGAGGCGACCACCGGGCCGCTCGGCCAGGGCTTCGCCAACGCCGTGGGGATGGCGATCGCGGAGCGGCGCCTCGCCGCGGAGTTCAACCGGCCCGGCCACGAGCTCATCGACCACTGGACGTACGGCATCTGCTCCGACGGCGACCTCCAGGAGGGCGTCGCGGCCGAGGCGGCGTCGCTCGCCGGCCACCTCAAGCTCCACAAGCTCGTCTTCTTGTATGACGACAACCACATCCAGCTCGACGGGCCGACGGATTGGGCCTGGTCCGAAAACGTCCTCGAGCGGTTCGATGCCTACCGCTGGCACACGGCGCGCGTCGAGGACGGCAATGACACCGCTGCCATCGCCGCCGCGCTCGAGACGGCGAGGACGGAGGAGCGGCCGTCGCTGATCGCCGTCCGGACCCACATCGGCTACGGCTCACCGAACAAGCAGGACACGCAAAAGGCCCACGGCTCGCCGCTGGGCGAGGACGAGGTCCGGCTCGTCAAGGAGGCCTACGGCTGGGATCCGGACAAGCAGTTCTTCATCCCGGACGAGGCGCTGGACTTGTTCCGCACGGCCGTGCCTGCCGGCGCGGACCGTGTGGCGGAGTGGCACGGGCGGTTCCTGGCGTACGAGGCCGCATTTCCGGAGGCGGCGCGCGAGCTGAAGCGACGGAACGGACGTCGGCTGCCGGAGGGCTGGGACAGCGGGCTCAAGACCTACGAAACCGGCGTCGAGCTGGCGACACGGAACGCGAGCCAGGAGGCGATCCAGGCGCTGGCGGCGCCGCTGCCAGAACTGTTCGGTGGGGCGGCGGACCTCTCGGAGTCGAACCTCACGGACGTCAAGGCCAACGGCCACGACCATTTCGAAGCCGACCACCCGGGGCGAAATCTGCGGTTCGGCGTCCGAGAGCACGCGATGGGCGGCGTCGCCAACGGGATCGCCTACCACGGCGGCTTCATCCCGTACGCGGGCACCTTCCTGAACTTCAGCGACTACATGCGCGGCTCCGTCCGCCTCGCGGCGCTCGCCGGCCTGCACGTGATCTATGTCTGGACGCATGACTCGATCGGCCTCGGCGAGGACGGCCCGACGCACCAGCCGATCGAGCACTACGCCGCCCTTCGGGCGATGCCGAACCTGTGGTTCGTCCGGCCGGGCGATGCCAATGAGGCGGCCGCGGCCTGGGCGCTCGCTGTCGAGCGGACCGAGGGTCCGGTTGCCCTGTCGCTCACGCGCCAGAAGCTGCCGACGCTCCCCGGTACGGACGCGCTCGCACGCGAGGGCGTGAGGCGCGGCGGCTATGTCCTCCGGAAGGCCTCGAACGAAGACGGCGGCGGCCTTCCCGCAGTCGTCCTGATCGGCACCGGCTCGGAGCTCCACTTGGCGTTCAGGGCCGCGGAGGCGCTCGAGGCCGACGGGGTGCCCGCGCGCGTCGTGTCGCTCCCGTGCTGGGAGACGTTCGAGGTGCAGGACGAGGCCTATCGCGACAACGTGCTGCCGCCGGCGGTCACGAAGCGGGTGTCGGTCGAGGCCGGGGCAACGCTCGGCTGGGAGCGCTGGGTCGGCGACGAGGGCGCGATCATCGGCGTCGACCACTTCGGAGCCTCGGCACCGGCCGCTGCGATCTTTGAGCACCTCGGCTTCACGGTCGAACGGGTGACCGACGTCGCCCGGAAGGTGGCGATGGGTCAGCTGCGCGGCCGGATCCCGACCGTCGACCCAGGTCACCAGCCCGCCGGCCTCCATCTCGGCCACGAAATCCCTCCGCCGAAGTGAAGGTCGCCTTCTCGGCCGATCACGCCGGGGCCGCGCTCAAGGCAGAGCTCCTGCGCCGCCTCGGTGCTGCCGGCCTCGCCCACGAGTGGCTCGACCTCGGCGGCGACGGCTCGGACCCGAACGACGACTACCCGGACTTCGCGCAGGCCCTCGGCAACGCGATCCGCGACGGCCGTGCCGAGCGCGGCATCCTCATCTGCGGGTCGGGCGTCGGCGCATCGGTCGCCGCGAACAAGATCCGCGGCGTCCGCGCCGCGGTCTGCCACGACACCTACTCCGCCCACCAGGGCGTCGAGCATGACGATATGAACGTCCTGACGCTCGGCTCGCGGGTGATCGGGCCGGAGCTCGCGTTCGAGTGCGCGATCGCCTTTCTCAACGCGATGTTCAGCGGCGAGCCTCGCCACAAGCGACGACTCGCCAAGGTCCTCGCGATCGAGGCTGCCGACTGACATGGCGATGCCGCCGCCGGAGCTGACCGGCCTCGCCGGTGCGTTTGAGCGGGCGCGGCGCGAGCGCTGGGCCGAACGCCTCATGGATCGCGACACCAGCCTGTGGTCGACCGACCCGCGGGTCCGCGAGACCATCTCGCAACGCCTCGGCTGGCTCGATGCGCCGCGGCATTTCCGTGAGCAGATCGCCGCGCTCGAGGGCTTCGGCGACGGGATCCGCGACGCCGGCTTCACGACCGCGGTCGTCATGGGCATGGGCGGCTCGAGCCTGGCGCCGGACGTGCTCCATCGCACCTTCGGGACTGGCGAGGGGTGGCTCGACCTGCGGATCCTCGATTCGACCGACCCCGTCGCGGTTTCGCGAACCGTCGATGACCTCGACCCGCTCGCGACCCTCTGGATCGTCGCCTCGAAGTCCGGCACGACGACCGAACCGCTCGCCTTCCTGGCAGACGCGTGGCAGCGCGTCGAAGGCGCGCTCGAGCTTCGCGACTCGCCCCAGCAGCCGGGCGACTTCGTCGTCGCGATCACGGACCCGGGCCGGAGCGTCGAATCGATCCCGCACCACGATCGTCTGCGCGAGGTCTTCCTCAACCCGCCCGACATCGGCGGGCGCTACAGCGCGCTGACGTACGTCGGGCTCATCCCGGCATCGCTGATCGGCCTCGACCTCGACGCGCTCCTCTCGTCAGCCGCCGCGATGCTGGGTCGCTGCTCAGAGCCGGATCCGGCGGACAACCCTGGCGTCAGCCTCGGCCTCACGATCGGCTACCACGCCTACGCCGGCCGCGACAAGCTGACGTTCTTCGCCGACCCGGGCGTGGCGTCACTCGGGGCGTGGCTCGAGCAGCTGATCGCCGAGAGCACGGGCAAGCACGGCGTCGGAATCGTCCCGGTCGACGCGGAGCCCCTGGGCGACGTCGATGACTACGCTGACGACCGGGTCTTCGTCCGCCTCCGCCTCGCCGGCTCCGAGCCGCACCCCGGCGACATGACGATCGACGCCCTCGAGGCAGCAGGCCATCCTGTCGTCAGGATCGAGCTCGAGGACCCGATGGACATCGGCGGCGAGTTCGTCCGCTGGGAGGTCGCGACCGCGATCGCCGGCGCGGCGCTGCGGATCGATCCCTTCGACCAGCCGAACGTCGAAGAGGCGAAGGAGCGGACTCGAAAGCTGCTCGCTCACGCCGATGACGACCGGACGACACCGTTGGCCGATCGCACCGCGATGAGCGTCAACGACGCCGCGTTCGTCGGCGAGCTGCGCGATCACCTCGGTCGCCGGCGCGACAACGCGTACCTCGCGATCCAGGCGTTCGTCGCCCGGAGCGACGCGGCCGATGCGGCAATCTCGCGGATCCGGCGGCGCCTGCGCGAGGCAACTCGAAGCGCGACGACCACGGGCTACGGCCCGCGCTTCCTCCACTCCACCGGCCAGCTCCACAAGGGCGGCGCGCCGATCGGCTGGTTCCTCCAGCTGACGAGCGAGCATCGTCATGACCGCGACATCCCCGGCTGGCCCTATACGTTTGGCCAGCTCATCGACGCCCAGGCCGCCGGCGACTTCGGCGCCATCGCCGACCACAACTTGCCCATCCTTCGGATCGACCTTGGGCCGGATGTCGAAGCCGGCCTCGAGCGGCTCGACTGGGCGCTCGAACGCGCCCTCACTCCCTGACAGGAGGCCTCGAATGCGCATCGGCTTCATCGGACTCGGCCGGATGGGCGGCAACATGACCCGCCGGTTGCTGCGCGACGGGCACGAGGTGGTCGCCTACAACCGGACGCCCGAGAAGACGAAGGAGATCGCGACCGAGGGCGCAGAGCCGTCGTTCGAGATCAAGGAGCTCGTCTCGAAGCTGGAGGCGCCACGGTTCGTCTGGATCATGGTGCCGGCCGGCGACGCGACCGAGGCCCAGATCCGCGAGCTCATGGACGACCTCTCCCCGGGCGACACGATCATCGACGGCGGCAACACGAACTTCCACGACGACGTCCGCCGCCACGCGATGCTCGCCGAGAAGGGCCTGAAGTACGTCGACGCCGGCGTCTCGGGCGGGATCTGGGGCCTCGCGAACGGCTTCTGCCTGATGGTCGGCGGCGACGCCGACGCCGTGAGGCCGCTCGAGCCGATCTTCAAGTCGCTCGCGCCCGAGAACGGCTACCTCCACACCGGCGGCCCAGGCTCCGGCCACTACGTGAAGATGATCCACAACGGCATCGAGTACGGGATGATGCAGGCCTACGCCGAGGGCTTCGAGATCCTCCACGCCTCGGACTACAAGCTGGACCTCGCGGCCGTGGCGGACGTCTGGATGTACGGCTCGGTCGTCCGGTCGTGGCTCCTCGAGCTCGCCGGACGGGCGTTCAAGGCGCAGGGCCAGGACCTCGAGCACCTCAAGGGCTGGGTCGCGGACTCCGGCGAGGGTCGCTGGACGGTCCAGGAGGCAATCGACCACGACGTCCCGGCACCGGTCATCACCCTCTCGCTGCTGACCCGCTTCCGGTCGCGCCAGGACGATTCGTATGGCGCGAAGGTCCTCGCCGCGCTTCGGAACGAGTTCGGCGGCCACGCCGTGAAGGCCGAGTGAGAGCCAGGCGTCCGGCGTGACGACGAAGGCGGCGCCCGCGAAGGCGACCCCCGCGAAGGCGGCCCCCGCGAAGGCGGCGACCGAAGAGCCGCGCACGATCCGCGAGCTGCGGCTCGCCCATAAGGAGCGCCCGCGGCGTCGGACGAAGGCGGCGTCGAACCCGCTCCGGGCCGGCCTCCGCCTGGAGCGGATGCCCGACGCCCACGTCTTCGTCCTGTTCGGAGCGACGGGCGACCTCTGCCATCGCAAGGTCTATCCGGCGCTCTACCAGCTCTGGCGGACGGACCTCCTGCCGCACGAGTGGCGGCTCGTCGCGTTCGGACGGCGGCCGTTCAACGACGAGAGCTTCCGGGCCGACGTCCGCAAGGCGCTCGAGCTGTACAGCCGGGTCAAGCCCGAGCCGGCGCGCGTGGAGCCGTTCCTCGAGCGCATCGACTACCACATGGGTGACTTCGGCGAGGACGCCGCGTTCGATCGGCTCGCCGAGCGCCTCGCGACCTGCGAGCGCGAGCACGGCACGCTGGGCAATGTCGTGTTCTACCTCGCGACGCAGTCGACCGCGTTTCCTGTCGTCGTCGCCCAGCTCGGGCGCTGCGGGCTCGATCACGAGATCCACGGCGGCGGCTGGCGCCGGATCGTCATCGAGAAGCCGTTCGGCCGGGACCTGGACTCGGCGAAGCGGCTGAACCGCGAGGTCGGCAAGGTCTTCCGCGAGTCGCAGGTCTACCGCATCGACCACTACCTCGGGAAGGAAACCGTCCGGAACCTGCTCGTCTTCCGGTTCGGCAACGGCATCTTCGAGCCGCTCTGGAACCGCCGCTACGTCGACCACGTGCAGATCACCGTCGCCGAGTCGCTCGGCGTCGAGGGCCGCGGCGCGTTCTACGAGGAGACCGGTGCGGTCCGGGACATCCTCCAGAATCACCTGCTCCAGCTCCTGACGCTCGTCGCGATGGAGCCACCTGCGACCTTCGAGGCGGACGCGCTCCGCGACGAGAAGGTCAAGGTCCTGCGCGCGATTGGCGAGCCGACGCCCGAGGAAGTGGAGCGCGACGTCATTCGCGGCCAGTACGGCCCGGGCTGGGTGGAGGCGAAGCCGGTGCCCGGCTATCGCGAGGAGCAGGAGATCGACCCGCAGTCCGAAACCGAGACATTCGTCGCCGCGCGCTTCGAGATCGATGATTGGCGCTGGTCCGGCGTGCCCTTCTACCTTCGCACGGGCAAGCGCCTGCCGAAGCGGGCATCCGAGATCGCGATCCAGTTCCGGGCCGTTCCCCATCGGCTCTTCCGTGAAACGGCCGGGGATCCGGAGCCGAACCTCCTCGCGATCCGCGTCCAGCCGGACGAGGGGATCCTGCTGCGTTTCGGCTCCAAGGTGCCGGGCCTCGGGCTGGACATTCGAACCGTGACCATGGACTTCACGTACGGCTCGGCGTTCTCGACGGACTCCCCGGACGCCTACGAGACGCTGATCCTCGACGCGATGCTCGGCGACGCATCCCTGTTCACCCGCGCGGACGAAGTGGAGGCGGCGTGGCGGATCGCGACGCCGATCCTCGAGTCCTGGGAGAGCGGCCCGCCGCCGGAGTTCCCGAACTACGCCGCGGGGTCCTGGGGCCCGGAGGAAGCCGACGCGCTCATCGAACGCGACGGCCAGCACTGGCGGCGGATCTGATGGACATCGACACGACTGCCCCGGTCACGAACCTCCGCTGGTCGAGCCGGGCCCAGACGGTTGGGGCGATCGAAGCCGAGCTTTCGAAGATCTGGGCCTCGACGAAGCTGACCGTCGAAGGCGAGGGCGGCGAGGAGCGCCGCGTCAGCGCCCGGACGAGCGTCCTCAACCTCGTGATCATCGCGCGCCGCCCGGAGCTCGGCGAGCACGCGGCCTCGGTGATCACGCACCTCGCCGGCCGGCATCCATCACGGACGCTGATCGTCTCGCCCGCTGATCCGGACGGGCCGTCATGGCTCGACGCCCGGATCCAGGCGCAGTGCATGCTGCCGCGGCCGGACGCCTCGGAGACGTGCATCGAGCTCATCTACCTGACGGTGGGTGGGGAATCGGGACGTCACCTGAACGCGGTCGTCGCGCCGCTCCTCGTCCACGACCTGCCGGTGACGGTCTGGTGGCCGGGCGACACGCCACTGGGACTGCCGATGACGCGCGACCTCTTCGAGCTCGCCGACCGGGTCGTCATCGACGGCTCGAGCTGGTCCGGCGACGGCCTGGGGCGCCTGGCGAAGCTGGCCGAGCTCGTCGAGGACGAACGCCTGGACGTGGTCGATCTCGCGCTGCTGCGGCAGTCGCGCTGGCGCGAAGCGATCGCCTCGGTGTTCGACCTGCCCGACCTGATGCCCTTCGTCCGGTCGATCCGTTCGATCTCCGTCTTCTATGCCAGCCACGAGGGCGCGGAGGCGAACGTCGTCAAGCCGCTGTACCACGTCGCGTGGCTGCAGTCGCGGCTGGGCCTCGTCGTCGAGCAGCCGCTCAGGGCCGTGGCTGAAGGTGGCTACCGAGCACGGCTCAAGGCACGCGGCCACCACGTTGCCGTTCGGCTCCAGCCGCAGGAATCGGCCTGGTCCGCCGGCACCACGCTGAAGGTCCGTCTCGTCGCCGAACGCAACGACCGGATGCTCGACGTCGACGTGACGGCAGACGGCGAGGGCGTCGTGGTGGTTGCCGAGCCGGAAGGCGGGCCGCGGATCGAGCGGCGGTTCCTCGCGCATCGCCGGACCGATCCGGACCTCATCGCCGAGACGATCGAGACCGTCGGCAGCGACTCGATCTCGCGGGCGGCCATCCGCGGCGCGGCGACGCTGGCGGGAGCGGCCCACTGAGCGGGGATCCGGGCGAGCCGGAGGTCCTCGTCCTCCCGACGGCCGACGCCGCCCTCGACGCCGCGGCAGACGCCATCGCGCGCGGGCTCGCCGAAGCCGTGGACCGGCGGGGCCGGGCGAACTGGGCAACGACCGGCGGCTCCACGGCACCGGGCCTGTACCGGCGGCTCGCCGAAGGGCCGCACAGGGAGAGCGTCCCGTGGCACGCCGTCCACGTCTGGTTCGGCGACGACCGCTTCGTGCCGCGCGACCATCCGCTCTCCAACGTCCTGCCGGTCGACCAGGGGCTCGTCGCGTTCGGGGCTTACGCCGGCCAGTCAGGCAGCGGCGAGAGCGGCATCGACATCGCGACCGGCATCGAAGCCGGCGTGATGATCCCGATCGAGAACGTCCATGCGTTCCCGACGGGCGAGGCGATCGGCGAGGCTCGCGAGCCGTCCTGGGCCGCGGCGCGCTACGAGGCGGAGCTCCGTGCGGCCGTCGCGGCGGGCGAGCTCGAGGTGGTTGACGGCTGGCCCGCGTTCGACATGTTCTTCCTCGGCATCGGGACCGACGGCCACGTGCTGTCCGTGTTTCCCGGCTCGCCCGCCTGGGACGCGGCGGCGTGGGCGATGGGCGTCGAGGCGCCGACACACGTGGAGCCGCACGTGCGCCGGGTGACGCTCCACCCCGAAACGCTCCGTGTCACGCCACGGCTCCTCGTGGTCGCCACAGGCGACTCGAAGGCCGAACCTGTCGCCCGCGTCTTCGGCGATCGAGTCGACGCTCGAGCACTGCCGGCACAGACCGCTCGCCGTTCGGGCGCCACGTGGCTCCTCGACGACGCCGCCGCTCCGCTGACTCGCTGACGCCCGTGGAGCCACGCCTCGTCGCCGCGCCCGATGGCGCCGGGATCGCGGTGTTCAGCCTTGGCGGGCGGGCCGGCCCGCGGCGGCCGCTGCTCCTCGTCCACGGCACGGCCTCGGATCACACGACGTGGCGCGTCGCGGGGCCGCTCCTGGCCAGATCGCGCGCCGTGTTCTCGATTGACCGGCGTGGCCGGGGCACGAGCAGCGACGGGCCGAGCTATTCGATCGAACGCGAATACGAAGACGTCGTGGCCGTTGTCGAGGCGCTCGCTCGCGACGCGGACGGTGGCGTCGATGTCCTCGGTCATTCGTACGGGGGCCGGATCGGCCTGGGAGCGGCGCTTCGGTCACCCCTGATCAGGCGGCTGGTCGTATACGAAGGCGCCCCCGTTCATGTTCGAAACGGCCGCGTCGCGACCGCGCAGCTGGGACGGCTCGAGGCCGACGTGAACGCCGGTCGGCCGGACCGGATGCTCGACGCCTTTCTTCGGCTCGAGGTCGGCTTCGATGACGCCGGCCTGGCCGCCTATCACGCGAATCCCGTCTGGCCGGACCGGGTCGCCGCCGCGGAGCGGACGCTGCTTCGCGAGCTCCGGGCCGAGACCTCGCCGCCCGCCGGGCTGGCCGTCCTTGGGCGCGTCGCTCAGCCGGTGCTCCTCGTCCAGGGCAGCGAGAGCGTCGAGTGGTTCCACAAGGGCACCAGGCGGCTGGCGACCCGCCTCGACGACGTCCGCGTCGTGGAGATTCACGGCGCCGCCCACGCCGCGCACCACACGCATGCGCCCGAATTCGTGCGCGCGGTCATGACCTTCCTCGACGGCTAGACTGCCGGAGCGATGCGCGAGCTTGGGCCCTTCGGCTGGATCATCATCGGCCTCATCGGCGGCTGGCTGTCGGGCATGGTCGTTCCGGGCCGGCAGGCCCGCGGCTGCCTTCCGAACATCCTCGTCGGCATCCTCGGCGGAATCGTCGGCGGCTGGCTCTTCCAGCAGCTCGAGCTCGGCGACCCGACCGGCTTCCTCGGTGCCGTGATCGTGTCGTTCGTCGGAGCCGTGGTCGTTCGCGTCGTCGTCGGGGCCGTCACGGATCGATCGGGCTGACCGGGCTACCATCGTCTCGATGACGAGCGGGACCGGCACGGCCTCCACTGCCGAGGCACCAGCCGCGGAACCGAAACCCTATTCGCCCGGTCTCGAGGGCATCGTCGCCGCCGAGACGGCCCTCGGCTTTGTCGACGGTGAGCGCGGCCGGCTCCTGTACCGCGGCTACCGGATCGGCGATCTCGTCGAACACGGCACGTTCCCCGCCGTCGCGAACCTCCTGTGGACCGGCGACTGGGACCCGAACCACCACCTCCCGACCGCGGCGATCCCTGACGCCGTCCTGACGGCGCTCCACGCCCTGCCGAGCTCGGCCAAGCCGATGGACGCACTGCGCACCGCGGTCTCGGTCTGGGGCGCGACGCAGGACCTGACGTGGCCACCAACCGCCGAGCAGGCACGGGCCCTGACGGCCTTCTCGCCGTCGGCCCTCGCCGCGTTCGCCCGGATCCGGGCCGACGAGGAGCCGGTCGCCCCGGACCCGTCGCTGGACCTCGTGCCCGGCTTCCTCTACCAGCTCACCGGCGAGCGCCCAGACTCCGGCACCGCGCGAGCCCTCGATGCGTACTTCATCGTCGGCGCGGAGCACGGTCTGAACGCGTCGACGTTCACCGCCCGGGTCATCATCTCGACCCGCAGCGACATCGCGTCGGCCGTGACCGGTGCGATCGGCACGATGAAGGGCCCGCTCCACGGCGGGGCGCCGTCCGAGGTCGTCGAGCAGATCCACCAGGTCGGCACGCCGGAGCACGCCGAGGAGTGGGTCCGAGCGGCGATCGCCCGTGGCGAGCGGCTCATGGGCTTCGGTCATCGTGTCTACCGCGCCTACGACCCGCGCGCCGCAGCGCTCCGCAAGGTCGCGGAGTCGATGGCCCACCGGCCGGACTGGCTCGACCTCGCGATTTCCGTCGAGGACGTCGCGCTGCGGGTGCTTGCCGAGCTCCACCCGGATCGGGCGCTCAAGACGAACGTCGAGTACTACGCGGCGCCCGTCCTCATGGGCGTGGGCCTCACGCCGGATCTCTTCCCGGCGACGTTCTCGCTCGCACGCCACGCCGGTTGGACGGCTCACATCCTCGAGCAGGCGGCGAACAACCGGCTGATCCGGCCGGATGCCCGCTACGTCGGGCCGGCAGAGCGCGACCTGCCCGGCTGAGCCGGGACCGCCAGCCGCCCCGGCTCGATGGACGCGATCCGACTTCATGAGCCATGCCTCGTCGTGCTTGTCGGGCCGGCGGGATCCGGCAAGACAACGCTGGCGGGCCGGTTCTTCGACGATCGCGAGATCCTCTCGTCGGACCGCTACCGCGAGATGATCTCGGGCGACGAGGCGGACCAGTCGGTCACCGGACCGGCCTTTGCTCGGCTGCATCGCGACCTCGAGCGGCGGCTGAACGGGAGCGGCACGGCGGTCGTCGACGCGACGAACCTGAGGCCCGGGGCGCGGCGCGAGCTCCTCAACCGAGCGCGGGCCGCGAAGGTGCCCGCGGTTGCGATCGCCCTTGACCTGCCGCCCGAGGTCGTGCGCGCCCGCAACGACGGCCGCGACGGTCGCGTCGTCGACGCCGCGGTCGTGTCACGCCACCTGGCCGAGTTGCGCTCCGAGCTGGACTCGAAGCGCATCGAGAGCGAGGGCTTCGACGCCGTCTACGTGATTCGCGACCCCGACGCACTGGAGAGCCTCGTCATTCTGCGGAGCAGCGGTCCGGCGCGGTAGGGCCTCAGCGCGGGCGGGCGCTCAGCCCGGACGGCTCAGCCAGAACCGGCGGCGATGCAGCCGATCGCGATCGCCGCGGCGGCAATCCCGATCGCGTGCCGCGGCGTGATTCGCTCCTTGAGCACGACCGCCGCCAGAAGGACCGTCGCGACCGGATAGAGCGCGCCGAGGACCGTCGCCACGGCCAGGTCGCCGAGCTGGGTCGCGAGGACGAACGCGGCGTTGCCCAGGAGGTCGATGAGGGCCACGCCGGCCACGAGGGCCCAGGCTGGTCGCGGCAGCCGCCAGGCGCCGCGCGTCAGGGCGATCACGATGACAAACACGATGGTCGCCACGAGGCGGGTGATGAACAGCGGGCCGAACACGAGGTCGTCGGCGAAGCGCGACACCGCGACCGAGTAGACACCGATCCCGGCGCCGCCCATCAGCCCGAGCCAGAGACCGCGGCGTCCGCCGCCGCCACCGGCTGACGCCGCGCCGCCCACGAGGACAACGGCCACGAGCGCCAACGCGATGCCGGCAAGGGCGAGCCATGACGGCAGTCCTTCGAGCGCCAGGCCAACCGCAACGGGCACGCTCGCGCCGAGGACGCCGACGAGCGGCGCGACCACGCTCATCGAGCCGGCGGCCAGCGCGCCGTACAAGCCGGCGATACCGGCCGCCGCCGTGATCCCGGCGAGCGTGGCCCAGGCAATGTCGCTCGGACCGGGCACGGCCTCGCCCTGCCAGACCCAGAGGCCGAAGGCAAGCACGATCCCGATGCCCTGCACGAACAGCGTCACGCCGAGCAGCGGCGCCGTTCGGCTTGCCAACCCGCCGGCGAAGTCGCCGGCGCCCCAGGCCAGCGCGGCCGCGAGGCCCAGAACAACGACGGGCGCGGCCGGCAGGACCTCGGGCATCAGCGGATCGTGAAGACGGCGGCGATCAGCCGGCCGCGACCTCCTCGACGGGGGCGGCATCGTCGCGGAGCGTCGGGCCGTCGAGGACGACCACCGAGTCCGCGGCCGAGTCGTAGCGATCCGAGGTCGTCAGGTAGATGACCTGGAAGTCGCGGCTGATCTCGCGCAGGAGGATCAGGGCCCGCGCGGCGCGCTCATCGTCGAGCGTCACGAACGGGTCGTCGAAGATGAGCGGCGGGCGGCGGTCGCCGGTGACGAGCCGGACGAGGCCGAGCCGGGCGGCGAGGTAGACGAGGTCCAGCGTGCCCTGGCTCAGCGACGAGACGTCGACCCAGTCGCCGCGCTCTGGCGCGAACAGCTCGATCCCGAGCGTCTGGTCGTTGACCCGGACGCGCCGGTAGCGGCCCTCGGTCACCCGCTCGATGTCGCGGACCATCGTCCGCTCGAGGTAGCGCGTGGCCCGGCGCATCGTCGCCCGCTCCGCCTCGTCGATCCCGCGCAGCGTGGCCGCGTAGACACGGGCCCGGCGCTCGGCCGCGGCCAGCGTCTCGCGAGCCTCGGCAAGGCGTTCGACATGCCCGGCGACCTCCTCGGCGTCGACGGTATTTGCCTCGACTCGCGCCCGGGCGGCAGCCTCGTCGTCGCGCGCGGCCTCGAGCGTCCGCTCGGCCTCGGTGACCTCGCCTTCGAGCCGTTCGCGGGCCCGTGGCTCCTTCGCGATCGGCCCGAGCGCCTCGATGGCGCTCGACTTCTGGTGTTCCTCGAGCGCGGCGGCATCGCGGATGTCGGCGAGCGTCTCGGGCGGCTCGCGGCCCACGAGCCCCTCGAGCTGTGCGGTCAGCCGGTCGATCTTGCCGACGTGCTCCTCCTCGGCCCGGAGCAGCTCCTCGGCCGAAACCATGTCGGGCAGCTCGAGGCCGGACAGCTCGTTCGCGAAGACGAGCTCACGCTCGGTCAGCTCCTGCTCGAGGAGCGAGCGGCCGCGAAGGCGCCGGTCGACCTCGGACTCCTGGAGCGACTTCTGGTTCTCGAAGCCCTGGGCGCTCTGGCGCTGGCGGCGACCCACGAACCCGAGCACGGCGCCGACGGTCGCGAAGACGAGGCCGATGTAGACGCCGAACGGGATGCTGATGGCGTTGATCGCGGACGCGCCGGCGATGATGAGCCCGATCAGGATCGCCGCAACCGCCGCGATCGCCGTGGGTCGCCAGGCCGCGGGTTCCGGCGCCGCGACCTCGTAGCGGACCTCGATCTCGCCTGACAGCATCGCCCGCAGCTCACGCATCCGGCCGTCGAGCTCGCGCAGCCGTTCGACGGTCTTGCGGAGGACGCTCAATGGGTTGCGCGACGGGTGGCTGCCGCGGAGCTCTTCGAGCTCGTCGCGCACCTGGACGGCCGTGCGATACCGCTCGAAGCGTTCCTGTGCGGCGTCGCGCTCCGTGATCAGCCGCTCGGCCTGGCGCGCCTTCTCGAGCAGCGAACGCGTCTCGTCGCGATGCGACTCCGCCGCGGCACGCGTGGTCCGCGCGACCACGAGCGTGTCACGGTCGCGCTCCAGCGCAACGAGTCCGACTTCGCCGTTGTTGACCGCCTCGGTCTCGAGGGCGACGGTGTACTCGGCCTGCTTGAGCTGCCCGGGGTTCTTGTCGCCGCGCGTGTTCAGATCGTGAAGCGCCCGGTCGAGCTTTCGCTTCGCCCGGCTCGTGCCGCGATCCGCGCCGCTGAGCGACGCCTGGAGCCGGTCGCGGAGCGCCGCCTCGTCGCGGTCGACCACGGCAACCTCGTGGTGGCGGACCGACGCGGTCGAGCGGAAGAAGCCCTCGCTGGGAATGCCCGTCAGCTCGGCGAGGACCTGGTCGGCGAGCGCCGGATCGTTGATCGCCTGGCCGTCGTAGTCGAGGTCAACGCTGCCACGAGCGCCGCGGAATGCCTTCGTGAGCTTGCCCGGCCGAACGCCGTCGTCGTCCTCCTGGTCGAACTCGATCTGGATCTCGGGTCGTGCGTCGGCCCCGGCGTCCCAGCGCTTGAGGGCATCGAGGTCGCCTGACGCCGACGTTGCGCGACGGGTGAGCGCGAGCTCGATCGCCCGCTGGATCGTCGACTTGCCGGCCTCGTTCGGACCGCGCACGACCGTCAGGCCGGGCGACAGGTCGATGTCGAGCTCGACGTAGCGGCGGACGTCGCGGAGCTGGAGCCGCTTGATCTTCACAGCGTCACTTCCGCGCCGGACAGGAGGAGGCGGCCGAGGCGGAGGACGTCGCGCCACTCGGCCGCCGCGGGATCGTCGGTCGCCTCGAGCTCCGCGATCTTCGCCTCGGTATCGCGGATGAACGAGCCGAGGATCGTCTCCGCGGAGGGAATCGGGCCCTCGGTGAGCGGCGGCGTCGACTGGTCACGGAGGCGGAGCTTGAGGAACTTCGGCGACATGGCAGCGACGACCTCGTCGACGTCGAGATCGAGCGAATCCGGTCGGACGCCCGTCAGGCGGACGTCGAGGACGAGGTCCTTGTCGGCCTTCTTGTTGATCATGTCGACGAGCGCCGGCTGGGTCGCCGCCCGTGCCGCATCGACGTCGAGATGCTCGAAGCGCGTCCGGCCGACCGTCTTCGGCTCGATCGTGACGGTCTTCTTGCCGTCACGCTCGTCGAGGGTGACGAGCAGCACGGAGCCGGCCTTGTCCTGGTCGATCGCGACCGGTTCGGGCGCCCCTGAGTACGCGTACGTCGTTTCGCCGGCCGTGCCCTGCTGCGTTGAGTGCCAGTGGCCGAGCGCCAGGTAGTCGAGGCCGCTTGCGCGAATCTCGTCCCTCGTGAACACGACGTCGTCGCCGTCGGTCTTCTCGGGGATCGCGAGCGCGCCGTGGATGAGCCCGATCTGCCAGGTCCAGTCCTCGTCCGCTGCGGCGTCGAAGCCGGCGAACGGCGAGGTCGGCGCCCGCTTTGTTTCGAAGCAGCGGCCGTAGATGACCGCGTTGAGCGGCTTGACGACGACCCTCGGCGCGTCCGGCGTCAGGACGGTGACGAGGTCCGTACCCACGGCGCCGGCCATCGCGGCGATGTCGTACGCCCGATACACGGAGGCGCGGTCGTAGACGTCGTGCGTTCCGGGGACGATGAACGTCCGAATGCGGGCGTCGACGAGCCGCTTGAGCTCCGCAGCGACGCGCTCGACCGAGCGCTTCGGCTGGGTGTTCGAATCGAACAGGTCGCCGGCGATCAGGACGGCGTCGACCTTCTCGGTGAGGGCGAGATCGACCGTCGCGCGGAAGGCATCGAACTGACGTTCGCGCTGTGCCGCAGCCTGCGTCCCGAGGTCGGCGTGGCGGGCGCCGAGGTGAACGTCCGCGGTGTGCAGGAGTCGCAGCATCCGGCCTGGCAGTCCCTCGTTCGTTCGTTTGCTGCGGCCGGTTCAGTGGTGGTCCGCCGGGCCTGCCCGCGCCATCCGTGAAGACGGCTCGGACGCGGCCCGCCGGTCCTGGCGGCTGGGGCGCCCCCATTGCTCCCCGTTCGCCGGCCGCGATCGTCGGGCGCAATTGTGACAGGTCGCCTGTCACGCCGGTCGGCCGCTCCCGGGTCCTGGCGCAGAGTCCGTCGGCGGCGGGTTCCGGCGAGCCGTTGTACCCTGACGGCCAATCGTTCTCACCGGTCGGCCCCGACTGGGACTCCATATCGGCACCAGGCTCGCGCGGCCCCGGCTCCCCTCCCGACGTCGCGTCCACCCGGCGCCACCGTCCCCGTCGTTGCCAGCCGGAGCACCGCGCTCGGGGAGGTATGAAGTGACCTACGTTGATCGGACTGTCGCCTGCGTCGACTGCGGCGTCGAGTTCATCCATTCCGCGGACGATCAGCGCTACTACGCGGAAAAGGGCTTCGTGTCCGACCCGAAGCGCTGCGTCAGCTGCCGCGCCAGCCGGCGCGCAGCACGCGACGGTGGCGGCTATGACGCCCGCGACATCGGCGGGCCGCGCGGCTACGAGCGTGGCGGCGACCGACCCGACCGCGAGTACTTTGCCGTCCTCTGCTCCGAGTGCGGCAATCAGGCCCAGGTCCCGTTCAAGCCCCGGATGGACCGGCCGGTCTACTGCTCGGACTGCTTCCGCAAGATCCGCCCGGCCTGACTTCGTTCGCGGCTGGCGACCTCAGCTGACCGTCCTTATCGGTGTTCGAGGCTCGCGACCTCAGCTGACCGTCCTCATCGGTATGAGTCTCCGTTCATAGCGGCCGGTGGCGGGGTGCCCGGTGGCGGGGCGCCGGCTTATGAAGCGAGCTTCATGCGAGAGTGGACCCGCGGGCCGCGCGGCATGCTCGCCCGCGTCTAGAAGATCTCGGATGTGCTCCAGGTACACCATTGCGACCCGAATCGCACTTCGGCTGCCGATTCGACGGCCATGTGGCCTAGTTTCGTGCTGACGCTTGCGCTGGAAGCACCAAACGAACCGAATTCGAGCGCACCACGTCTCAGTGGTGCTGGCCCAGCACAGTCGTCGACGGGGCCGAGGCTCAACTAAATGCGGAACACCTCGCCGCGCCGGAAGCGCTCGCGGTGGCGGCCTCGCCAGACGGTGGCCCGCGCCCGACCCTGGACCTGCCATGAGCCGTCGCGGCCGATGATCGCGGTGTCCTCGTCGATCCCGATCATCGCAATGCCGCGCGGCGCCTGCAGGGCCATGAGCGCCGAGAACGGCTCCGGCCAGGCGTCGTAGTGCGGCAGGACCGCCGCGCCAGGGACGAGCCCGAGGCCAGGCCGCCAGCGAATCGGCCACGGCACGACCCTGCCGCGTAATCCCGGGACCCGCGCGGCAAGGACCATTGCGCCCGCCGAGCAACCAGCGACGACCGCGCCGCGGGCGTGCGCCTCGAGGATCATCGAGGCGAGCCGCGTGCCCGCAATCGTCGACATCAGGAACCCCGGCTTGCCGCCCGAGAGGTAGATGAGATCCGCCTCGCCAACGGCCTGGACGAACGCTTCGTCCGCGGCGCCGCCGCGATCGCGAACGAGGACAGGCTCGACCTCGGCGCCCAGCGCCGAGAAGTGCTGGACGCCCATCGCCGCCCAGCGCTGGAAGACGTCCTCGCCGTCGGGCACGGACGCGGTCGGCAGGATCGCCACTCGTGGCCGCGACCGACCCGTGGCTGCGAGCAGCCCGCGGTCCACCTCGGCCATCTGCGGCAGGAACTCTCCGGCGCCGACGAGCGCCACCGGTCCGGGCACGGTCGGAGTCTAGCCCGCGGCCTACACTCGGGCGGATGACCCCCGTCCAGCGCGGCACCCTTGCCGCCGCGATCCTCGGATCGTCGATCGTCTTCCTCGACGGCACGATCGTGAACATCGCGCTGCCGCAGATCGGCCGCGAGCTACCGGCGACGCTCGTCGGCACCCTCGAGGGCCAGACGTACGTCACCTCGGGCTACCTCGCCACGCTGGCGGCGCTGCTCATCCTCGCCGGTGCGCTCGGCGACTTCTACGGCCGCCGTCGGATGTTCCTCATCGGGCTGGCCGGATTCGGTGCCACGTCCGTGCTCTGCGGCCTTTCGCCGACGCTCGAGATCCTGGCATTGGCGCGCGTCCTCCAGGGCGCCGCCGGCGCATTGCTCGTCCCCGGCTCGCTCTCGATCATCACGGCCTTGTTCGAAGGGCCAGAGCGCGGGCGCGCGTTCGGGATCTGGGCCGCGGCGACCTCCGCGACGACGACGCTCGGCCCGCCGATCGGCGGCATCCTCGTTGAGGCGCTGAGCTGGCGATCGGCGTTCCTCGTCAACGTCCCGCTCGTGGCGGTGGCCATCTGGCTGGCCATTCGCTACATGCCCGAAACGCGCGATGACGAGGCCAAGGGCGGATTCGACTGGCTCGGTTCGCTCGTGGCAGCCGTCGCGATCGGTGGGCTTGCCTTCGGGCTCGTCCGCGGCCAGGAGAAGCGCTGGGCGGACCAGGCCGCATGGATCGCGATCGCGCTGGGCGTCGTCGCGACGGTCGCGTTCCCCATCCTGATGGCCCGCCGGCCGAACCCGCTCGTGCCGCTGGCGCTGTTCAAGAATCGGAACTTCGCGGTGGTCAACCTCTCGACCCTGCTCATCTATGGCGCCCTCTACGCGAACTTCGGGTTCCAGGGCCTGTTCCTGCAGGGGATCCTCGGCTACTCGCCGCTCGCCGCGGCGGTGACCGGGCTCCCGGTCGGGATCATCCTCACGCTGTTCTCGGCGCGCGCCGGAGCCCTGGCTGGTCGAATGGGCGCCCGACGATTCCTGGCCATCGGGCCGCTGATCATGGCCGCGGGGATGCTGTGGTGGGCCCGCATCCCGGCCGACAGCACGCCGTGGACGGCCGGCGTTGGTGCGGGCTTGACCGTCCCGCCGGCGTCCGTGTTCATCGACGTCCTGCCGGCCGTCCTGCTCTTCGCGGTCGGGATCTCGCTCGTCGTCGCGCCGCTGACGACCACCCTGATGTCGAGCGTGCCCGTCCGCAACGCCGGCCTCGGTTCGGCGATCAACAACGCCATCTCGCGCGTTGGCCAGCCACTGCTCTCGGCGATCGTGTTCATCGTGGTCAGTGGCTCGTTCTACGTGACGCTCGCGAGCCTCGTGCCGGGCCTGGATCCGAACTCAGAGTCGCTCCGCGCGACCGTCCAGCCGCTGAATCCACCCACCGATGGCACGAGTTCCGACATCGCGGCCGCTGCCCGCATCGCCTCGACGGACGCCTATCACCTCGCCGCGCTCGTCGGAGCGGCGCTGCTCGCGGCTGGTGGTGCGGTCAACTGGTTCGGGCTGCACGGCAACGGGCCCGCCGGAGGCACGACACAGGACGGCTGACCCGGCGGATTTCGGCGCTCGTCGGCCGCGGCACACGACTATCCTCAGCGGGTTGGCCCAACCAGCCCACGGGAGGAACGAGATGGATCAGGAGCCGATGGGCGGGAGCCCGCCACCTGAAAGCCCACCGCCAGCAGCGCCGCCGCCGGCCGCACCGGTGGCCTGGGAGGCCGCCAAAGCCGCGACGCCGGTCCCAGGCGCCGCAGGCTTCGTCTACGGCGATCTGCCGAACCGGATCATCGCGCTGATCATCGACGCCGTCGTGTTTCTGGTCTTCCTGGTCCTCGTCGGGATCGTCCTGGGCGTCATCGGCTTGAGCGCCGGCTTCACCGCCGGCAAGTTCGACGCAATCGGAACGCTGGTCTATTCGGTGATCTCGATCGCTGTGAGTGCGGCGTACTTCATCGGCAGCTGGACACGGTCACGATCAACGGTTGGCATGCGTGTGCTCGGCATGCAAGTCGGCAACGCGTTTGACGGCAAGACCATCACGATGGAGCAGGGCGTGCGGCGCTGGCTCGCGCTCTGGGGCCCCGGAACGTTGGCCAGCGTCCTCAGTGGCGTCTCGGCCATCAGCGGCATCCTGAGCTTGATCTCCCTCGGTTACGGCATCTACCTGCTCTACTCCACGTCGAAGAGCCCCACGAAGCAGGGCTTCCACGACGTCTTCGCGAACACCGTCGTCGTGAAGGCCGCCCGCGTCGCCTAGCGGCTGCCTTCGAACCAGCGACCACATCGACGACCCCGCCCCCACACCGGGCGGGGTCTTCGATTCTGGGTCACGATGCCGTCATGGCCGGAGCTCGCGAATGGGACGCCACCAGCTATGACCGGGTTGCGGATCCCCAGGCGCGCTGGGGCGCGGCGGTCCTCGAGCGCCTGCCGCTCAACGGCGACGAGACGGTGCTGGACGCGGGCTGCGGTTCGGGCCGCGTCACCGAGCTCCTCGCGGAGCGGCTGCCGAACGGCCAGGTCGTCGCGCTGGACGCTTCAGCGGCGATGCTCGAGCAGGCCGTCGGCCGCCTCGCGAGGTTTGCGCCGCGGGTGACGTTCGTCCATGCCGACCTCGGCCGGCCGCTGCCGCCGATGCCGCCGCTCGATGCCGTCCTCTCGACCGCGGTCTTCCACTGGATCCCCGACCACGACGCCCTCTTCCGCAACCTCGCCGCCGTGCTCCGACCGGGCGGCCGCCTCGTCGCGCAGTGCGGCGGCGCCGGCAACGTCGCGCGGTTCTCAGCGGTCGTCGCCCAGGTCACTGGCGACCGCGGCATCGAGCGCACCTTCGCGACGCCCGAGGCCACAAAGCGGCGCCTCGTGGCGGCCGGCTTCAGCGAGATCCGCTGCTGGCTGTCCGCGGAGCCGACGAGGTTCGAGGCGGGCGCCGCGTTCGAGGCGTTCCTCGAGACGGTCTGCCTGCGGGACCACGTCGAGGGTCTCGAGCCTGCGGCGAAGGCGGCCCTCGCCCGGGCCGTCGCCGAGGCGATGCCGGAACCGCTCCTCGACTACGTCCGCCTGAACATCGACGCCGTCAAGGCCTAGCGAACGCGGAACGGCGCCCCATGACCGGGCACGACGACATCGACCGCTTCGAGCACCCGCGCCCGGTTCCGCTCGAGCTCGGCCTGGTCCGGCGAATACGGGTCGATCTCCGGCGTTCGGTCGCTGAACCACCACAGGTGCGTCATCGCGTACACGGCGTCCGCGGCCGTGACCACGAGCGTCGCGTCCTGCTCGGTGTGCCCCGGCGTCAGCCAGAGGCGCGAATTCGGGCCCAGCTCGAAGCCGTCACCGGGTGGGTCGAGCCACAGGTCGTCCTTGTAGCGCGCCCAGAAGTCCACGACTTCGGCGTTCGGGAACAGCGCGATGTTGACCGTGTGGTCGGGGTGGTGGTGGCTGATGAAGACGTGCGAGACGTCGTTCGGGTGCATGCCGAGGGCCGCGAGCGGGTCGAGGATGTGGCCACGGCTGGCGACCATGCCGGGATCGGTGACGATCCGCGAATCGCCGTCGCGGACGAGGACGATCGAGCTCCCGACGTGGCCGTCGTCTCGGGCGTAGCCGGCATGGAGGAGGTGGACGGACGCGGTCGAAGGCTCAACGGTTCGCATGTCGAGATGGTAGACAGGCCGGACCGCCGGCTGTGGCATCCTCGGCGGCGATGAGCCTTGCTTCTCCTGCCGCGGACCTGATCCTGACCGGCGGGCGGGTTCGAACAATCGACGACGCCAACCGGATCGTGGAGGCGATCGCCATCGCCGGCGATCGCGTTGCCGCGGTCGGCAGCGCGGCCGAGATCGAGCGCTGGCGCGCGCCGAAGACGCGGGTCGTCGAGCTCCGCGGGCGGACCGTCACGCCGGGCTTCCAGGATGCGCACTGCCACCCCGTGTTCGCTGGCATCGACCTGATGCGCTGCGCTCTGCACAGCTTCTATCGCGAGGACGAGTACCTCGACGCGATCCAGGCATACGCGACGGCCCACCCCGAAGAGCCGTGGATCCTCGGCGGCGGCTGGTCGATGGGCTCGTTCGAGGGCGGCTACCCGAATCGCGAGCTGCTGGACCGGGTCACCGGCGGCCGGCCGGCGTTCTTCGACAACCGCGACGGCCACGATGCCTGGGTCAACACCGCCGCCCTGGCTCTCGCGGGCATCGATCGCGACACGCCGGACCCGGTCGACGGCCGCATCGAGCGGGACGCCGCGGGCGTCCCGACCGGGGCGCTCCACGAAGGCGCGATGAAGCTCGTGACGAAGCTGCTGCCCGAGGTCACGGACGCCCAGAACGAGCAGGCGCTTCTCATCGCCCAGGAGTACCTGCACAAGCTCGGGATCACGGCCTGGCAGGACGCGATCGTGGGGCCGCGCGAGGAGCTCGCCTATCGCGCGGTCGCCGGTCGGGATGCGCTCACCGGGCGCGTCGTCGGCGCGCTGTGGTGGAAGCGCGAGGAGGGCCTCGAACAGATCGACGAGCTCGTCGAGCGGCGGGCCCGCGGGCCTGTCGGGCGCTTCTCGCCGACGTCGGTGAAGCTCATGCTCGATGGCATCATCGAGAACGGCTCGGCGAAGCTGACGGCACCGTATCTCGACAGCGACGGACAGCCAACCGACAAGAGCGGCCTCGACTTCGTCGAGCCGGAGCGGCTCAAGGCGGCCGTGACCCGCCTCGACGCACTCGGCTTCCAGTGCCATTTCCACGCGATCGGCGACGGAGCGTCGCGCCTGGCGCTCGACGCCTGTGAAGCGGCCCTGGCGGCGAACGGGCGCACCGACGGGCGGCACCACGTGTCGCACATCCAGGTCGTCCACCCGGACGACGTGCCGCGCTTCGGCGCCCTCGGCGTGATCGCGAACGCGCAGCCGCTGTGGGCCTGCAGCAGCGAGCAGATGGTGAAGCTCAACAACACGGTCCTCGGTCCGGAACGGACGACCTGGCAGTACCCCTTCCGCTCGCTGCTTCGAACCGGCGCGCGCATGGCGATGGGTTCCGACTGGGCCGTTTCGACGCCGAATGCGCTCGAGGAGATGGATGTCGCGATCCGGCGCGTCGACCCGCATGGCTTCGATGAGACGCCGTTCCTGCCCCACGAAGCGCTGACGCTGGACGAGGCGCTCACCGCGTTCACGCGCGGCTCGGCGTATGCGAACCACCTCGACGAGACGGGCGTCCTGGCGCCCGGGATGCTCGCCGATCTCGCCGTCCTCGATCGCGACATCGACGACCTCGGTGCCGCCAACCTCAGCGACGCGAAGGTCCTCGCGACGGTGGTCGGCGGGACGTTCGTCTTCGAGGACGCCGCGCTCTAGCGGACCAGGTCCTCCGGGCGATCGATGTCCCGGAGGGTCAGCCCATCCGGATCGAGCCCGCGCCAATCTGCCGCCGGGATGCGTCCGGCATCGAGCTCGCGGACGAGGCTGCGCAGTGAGCGTTGCCCGGCGTCCAGCAGGGTTCCGGCGGCCGTCTTGAGGTCGGCGACTCGGCCGGCGAGCGGGAGCGGACCGACGATCGAGGGGTCGGGGCCCTCGAGGGTCCAGGCGCCCGGCCCGCCCGGCGCCGCCGCGCGCTCCAGGAGGAGCCGCAGGACGGCCGGCTGGAGCGTCGGCATGTCCGCGCCGACGGCGAGGGCGATGTCCGCGCCGTCCGCGGCGCTGAGACCGGCGGCGAGGCCTGCGAGCGGCCCGGCGTAGGCGACCGTGTCATGGGCTTGCCGAACCGACGCGCCGAGATTCCGGAGCAGCTCCGGCGGCGGGTCGCCGGGCGCGAGGACGAGCACGATCTCGTCGGCGACGCTCCCGACCGCGGTGATGACTCGTTCCAGCAGCTGCTGACCGTCCACGATCTCGAGGCGCTTGTCCCGGCCGAACCGTTCCGACCGTCCACCGGCGAGGACGATCGCCACGCTCCGCGACCTGATCATCCTGGCGCCCGCGGACCGGGAACGTGGCCGGCGGGTGTGCGGCGGAGAATCCCGCGCCGATCGAGGTCCTCGAGGATCGCGAGGACGTACTTGCGAGACGTCCCGCTGGCATCGCGAAACGCGGCGGGGGTCAGCGGTTCGCGCCGGGCCTGCGCGAGCGCGACCGCCGCGAGGCGCTGAAACTCCGAGGCGGCCCACGCGAGATCCGCCTCCAGACGGACGATCCGGCCGGAGCGGGCGAGCTCGGCGACGCCTTCCGCGGGACAGCCGGCGGCTCGAGCCGCCTCGGCGAGGGCCGGCGGCGCCGGCACCGCAAGCGCAGCTTCGAGCCGGGCCATGGCCGCGGCGAGCTCGGACGGCGCGGCGGCTCCGGCTTCGGCGTCCGCGACCCGGTCACCTACGCGGACCAAACGGCCCTCCGCGACGAGGCTCGCGATGACGTCGGCAGCGACGGCCGCGGCCTCGCTTGCTTCGATCGCGACGAGGCGCTGCGCGGCCAGGGCAACGGCCCCTCGGAGCTGCGGGAGCGTGATCCCGGCCGAGTCCGGTTCGGCGGCATGGTGGGCTCGCACGGCGGCGGCGGCGGCCGAGGACAGGCTCGTCGCGACGTCGGCCGCCAGCTCCGGAGGAGTCCCCGAGCGATGGCCGTGCAGGTTGAGCAACGCTCGATCGCGAGCCGCGCCGTCCGCTGCCGCCAGGACAGCGGCGAGGCGATCCGCGGTCGCACGGCGGCGCGCCGGACCACGGGGCGGGGTGACGTCCAGCACCCGCCCGGCGGCAACCGTGCCGACGGGCGCCGGCGCACGAAGCGCGAACCGATCGCCTGGCGCCGCCGCAATCGGCGAAGCCAGCCGCAGGACGCGCGCGAGCTCGATGCTCTCAGCGTCATCCGCACGGGCGCCTCGGGCAACCCGCGCTTCGACCGCCGACGTGCCGAGATGGAGCCGCAGCCGCGCTCCGGGCCGGGGCGGCTTCCACGCGAGATCCGAGGCGGACCACGTCACTGGCGCTCGAACGGCAACGAAAAGCCGGTCGGTCGCGGCAATGGCCGATCCGCCGCTGGCGACGATGACGTCGCCGCGCGAGAGCTCGGCGGTATCGACGCCTGCGAGATTGAGCGCCGTTCGACCGCCCGTGGACCGTTCGACCACGCGGCCGTGGACCTGGACCTCGCGCACCCGCGCGGAGCGCCCGCCGGGTTCGATCCGGACGGCGTCGCCCGTTGAGAGCGTGCCTCGAAGCGTCCCTGTCACAACGCCGCCGCGGCCGCGAACCGCGAACACGCGATCGATCGCGAGGCGCGGCCCATCCTCGGGGGCATGGAGCGACGGCAGGACGCGGTCACACAGGCGCAGAACGGCATCCCGAAGCGGGCCGACGGATGCGCTGCTGGTCGCCGCGAACTCGATGACCTCACATCCAGCGAGGCTCGTCCGAGCGAGCCGGGCGACGACCTCGGAACGCACGGCCCCAACCCGCTCTGCGGGCACGAGGTCCGTCTTCGTGATAACCGCGAGCCCATCGCGGATCGCGAGGGCATCGAGGAGCTCGAGGTGCTCGAGCGTCTGCGCTCGCGGGCCGTCGTCCGCGGCGACCACGAGGAGGGCGGCATCGATCTCGCCGGCGCCGACGAGCATGTTGCCGACGAGCCCGTCATGACCGGGGACGTCGACGAAGTCGATCGAGCTGCCGTCATCGAGATCGAGATGGGCATAGCCGACGTCGATCGTCATCCCGCGCCGTCGCTCTTCGGGCAGGCGATCGGCATCGATCCCCGTGAGCGCGCGCAGCAGCGTCGTCTTGCCGTGATCGATGTGCCCGGCCGTGCCGATGACGACAGTCGTCATCCGTTCGACGGCTGGCCTTCGAGTGCCCGAACGATTGCGTCGCCGACGCCGTCGTCGGCGTCCGGTTCGACGGTTCGAAGGTCAAGCACGACCCGACCGCCCGCGATCCGCGCAACAACCGACGGCGTGCCAGCGCGAAGGTCCGCAAGAAGTCCGTTCGCCGAACGGGCGCGCAGCGCAAGGCCGAATGACGGCAGGGTCTCGCCGGGTAGTGAGCCGCCGCCGATCGTCGATTCGAGGGCGACCGTCTCGGCCGCGTCGCCGATCCGGGACAGCAGGATCGCTGCGCGCGCCTGCAGCGCGTCCAGAGGCGTGGCGATCGCGCGCCAGACCGGTATCTCCGCTTCCGCGAGCCCCGAGCGGTAGAGGCTCAGCGTGGCAGCGACGGCGGCCAGCGTGACCTTGTCCGGGCGCATCGCTCGAGCGAGCGGATCCCGCCGCATTCGGGTGATGAGGTCGGCCCGGCCCACGATCAGGCCGGCCTGCGGCCCGCCCACGAGCTTGTCTCCGCTGAACGTCACGACGTCTGAACCGAGCTCGAGTCGCTCGGATGGCGTCGGTTCATGGGCCAGGCCGTAGCGCTCGGTCGGGAGCAGCGCCCCTGAACCGAGGTCGTCCACGACGATTGCGCCGTGGCGATGCGCAAGCTGCGCAACCGCGCCGGCGTCCGGGGCTTCCGTGAAGCCGGACTGCACGAAGTTCGAGGGGTGGACACGAAGCACGAGCTTCGCGCGACCGCCGACGAGCGCCTCCTCATAGTCCGCTGCTCGCGTCCGGTTCGTCGTCCCGACGTCGATGAGCTTCGCTCCAGCCCGCCGGATGATCTCCGGAATGCGCACCCCGCCCCCGATCTCCACCAGCTCGCCGCGACTCACGACGACCCCGCCCCCACGGCCGGCCAGTCCGACGGCGAGCGCCACGGCCGCGGCGTTGTTGTTCGTGATGAGGGCGTCTTCAGCGCCCGTCAGCGCAACGAGGTGGTCCTCGGCCAGTCGGTAGCGGGCGCCGCGGCGGCCGGTCTCCGGGTCGAGCTCGAGGAGCAGCGAGCCCATCGCCGTGACGGCAGCCTCGAGGGCGAGCCACGGCCACGGCGCTCGGCCAAGGTTGGTATGGACGATCACACCGGTCGCGTTGATCGCGAGCGGCGGCAGCCAGGCCTCGAGCCCCTCCAGCCGCTTGGTCGCCGCGCCGGCGAGCTCGTCGATCGATCGGGGCGCCGCGCCGCCACTCAGTCGCGCCCGTTCGTCAACGACGACCTCCTGCACGGCGCCAACGAGCGAGTCATGCGAGCGCACGCCGTGCCCGTCCGCCCGGAGGCGTGCCAGCACGCGCTCGACGCTAGGGGGCCGCGGTCGGGAGGCAGGGCTGGTGGTCATCCGCCCGTGAGCGTCGGCTGTCGCGCGATCACGTCGAACACATGCCAGTGCTTCGGCCCGAGGAATGACTCCCCGTCATGGTCCTGCTCGTCGATCGCCAGCACCTCGAGGCCGTCAACGAGCTCGCGGACCGCCGCGAGGTCGATGAAGCTCAGGCCTTCGCGGCCCGCCCACGAGTCGTGCGGGCCGAAGAAGTTGACGACGAGGAAGCCACCGGGGCGGATCTGCCGCCGGACCCCGGCCCAGAAACTGTCGAACGCGGCCGGATCGAGGAACGGCAGCGAAAAGCCCGCGTACAGCAGGTCGAAGGGCGGCAGCTCCACGCTCTCTGCGGGTGCGGACTCGATCGCAAGGCGATCCGTGGCTGGCGCCGGCACCTGTGATCGGAGGACCTCGGCAGCCGCGGGCGCCGAATCGATGGCCAGGACCCGCCACCCGGCGTCGAGCAGGGCGAGGGTCTCCCGCCCGTCGCCGAATCCGATCTCGACAGCCTGGCCCGGCACGGCGCCGGCGGCCTCCACGGCGGCCATGCCCTTGACGAACAGCGGCCGTGGCTCGCGGCCCAGCGTTGATCGATAAAAGGCGGCCCAATCGGATCCGCGCTGCTCGACCGGTGGGCTGCCACCTTCGGCTCTCGGATCGTCAGGCATCGAAGTCCACCTCGCCCGGTTGGCGGGAGCGCATGGGAGTCGAACCCACCACGCCACGCCGAGCGCAGCGTCACCGATTTTGAAGACCGAGCCAGGCACCGGCCCAGAACCGCTCCCACGGCCGATGGTAGAACGTCCAAACGGCCTTGCGGCCGATCGAACCGGACGGCCCCTATGATCGAGCTGTGACGACGCTCGATCTCGGACCCCGGCTGCGGCTGACCGAGCTGACCGAGTGCGGCGGCTGCGCCGCGAAGCTCGGTGCCGACGTGCTCGAGGAGGCGCTCGCGGGCCTCGGCGTCCGGAGCGGCGCGGTCCCGGATGAGCTCGTGGCCGGCCTCGACCCACCGGACGACGCCGCGGCGTACGTCGTCTCGCCCGACCTCGCCGTCCTCGGCACGCTCGACTTCTTCCCACCGCTCGTCGACGACCCGCGAACCTACGGCGAGATCGCCGCCGCGAACGCCTTGTCGGACATCTACGCGATGGGCGGCCGGGTCCTCTTTGCGCTTTCGATCGCCGCTCTCCCCGAGGACCTGCCCCGAGAGGCCCTGGGCGCGATCCTCGACGGCGCGGCGGCGAAGGTCCGCGAAGCGGGCGCCACCCTTGCCGGCGGCCACACGATCCGCGACGCGGAGCCGAAGTACGGGCTCGCGGTCATCGGCGTTGCCCACCCGGACCGACTGCTGCGCAAGGGCGGCGCCGAACCAGGCGACACGCTCATCCTCACGAAGCGCCTCGGGACCGGCCTCCTCGTCTCCGGCCGCCGCCAGGGAAAGACGTCCGACGCGGATCTGGATGCCGCCGTCACGCAGATGCGCCAGCTGAACAGGGCCGCCTCGGAGGTCCTCGTCGAGCACGAGATCAAGTCCGCGACCGATGTGACGGGCTTTGGCCTGCTCGGCCACGGCCTCGAGATGGCGCGCGCCTCGAACGCCCGCTTCGTCTTCCACTCGGCCGCGCTGCCCGCCCTCGACGGTGCCCTGGACCTCGCCCGCGCGGGTGTCGAGACAGGTGGGGCGACGCACAACCGGCGTTTTGTGGCGGCCTCCCTGACCCTGGCCCAGGGAGCCAGCCCTGATCTCGTGACGCTGGCGCACGATCCACAGACGAGCGGCGGCCTGCTCGCGGCAGTCCCCGC
>DASRJS010000102.1:0-53434 GCA_035649355.1 Candidatus Polarisedimenticolia bacterium | reverse complement strand
CAGCTGGGTCACCCGGCTCGTGCTGCTGGCGCTCGCCGTCCCGCCGATGATGATCCTGCTCGCGCGGTCCGTGCTCGCCCCGGCGCGGCTGATCGAGCTTGGCAGAGCCGAGCTTCGGGAGCTGTACGAACGCGCCCGTCTCGACTCGCTCATCGATCCGCTGACGGGCCTCGGCAATCACCGGGCGTTCCAGGAAGAGCTCGTGCGCCAGGTTGAGGACGCCCGGCGACATGCCACGCCCCTGTCCCTGGTCCTCGTCGATCTCGACGACCTCAAGAGCGTCAACGACAAGCTCGGGCATGCCGCGGGCGACGCCCTGCTCGCCCAGATGGGCCGGCTCCTCGGGGCCGACGCGCGACGCAGCGACCGGGCGTTCAGGATCGGCGGCGATGAGTTCGTCGTGCTGATGCCGCATACCTCGGCCGATCACGCATCGCTGAGCGCTCGGCGCCTCCTCGCCTCGGCCCTGGAGGGCTCGACGACGGGCGACCACGGGCAGCCATTTTCGTTCTCTGCGGGTGTGTCGTCGTTCCCGGAGCTGAGCGGCAGCGGCGCGCGGTTGTTCCGACATGCTGATGCCGCGCTGTACTGGTGCAAGCGCCACGGCCGAACCGACATCCAGGTGTACGACCCGGCGCGACACGGCCAGGCCGGCGACGAGCGCAACTCCACCGAGCTGGCCGCCGCCGTTGCCGCGGTTGCCTCCAACCGCTCGCTCGTCGCGGTCTACCAGCCGATCTTCTCGCTGACGACCGGCGAGCCCGTCGGGCACGAGGCGCTGGTCCGGCCCGGGCCCGACTCGGGCTTCGTCGACGCCGAGGCGCTGTTCGCCGCGGCCGAGGCCACCGGCCGCACGGTCGAGCTCGACACGGCCTGCATCGAGGTCGTCGCCGCGGCCGCAGGGCAGGTCCCGGACAACCGCTACCTCGCCGTCAACCTGTCGCCGCGCACCCTCGAGACCGACGAGTTCAGCGCCGCGCGCCTGGCGGCGGTCTTCGTCAAGCACGGGATCGCCACGTCGCGACTGGTCCTCGAACTGACGGAACGTGAGGCGGTCGAGGACATCGCCCGGCTCCGCGAAAACCTCCAGGCCTGTCGCCGGATCGGCATGCGGATCGCGGCCGACGACGTCGGTGCCGGCAATGCCGGCCTTCGGCTGCTCAGCGAGATCACGTTCGACCTCGTGAAGGTCGACCTCAGTCTGGTCCAGGCGGGCGTGCTCCGCGAGTCCTCGCTCGCGGTCCTTCGAGCGCTGCGCGAGCTCGCCGACCGGTCGTCCGCGACGATCGTCGCGGAGGGCATCGAGACGGCCCACCAGCTCGAGGTCGTCCGCGATCTCGGCCTCGCTGCCGGACAGGGCTACCTGCTCGCGCGGCCGACGCCGACCCCGTCGAGCGAGCCGGTCGACATCGACGGCCTGATCGAGCGTGAGCGGGATCGCCAGCAGACTGCGCTCGCGAGCCTCGGGGCTCCGACGGTCGCCTAGATCGGACCCGCGCGCCCGCACCGGCGGTCGAGCCGAGGTGCGCCAACCGTGCAACGAATCTGCGGATTCATGGCGCTTGGGCAGTCTCAGGACGCGTCAATCCAGGGACTGGCCGCACGATCCCAGGGAAGCCAGCGCTGAAATCCCACGAGTCGTTGCAAGGGTGAAACGTCACGCCAGGCGCGGTCCCGGCGTACGATCGAGCGCAGAAGTTGAGCTCGGAGCGCAACCGATGACCACGATCGCCGCGACGCAGCCACATCCGATCTACCTCGCCGGCCGATGGGTCGAGTCGCCGGACCTGCTGGTCGTCGACAACCCGGCCGATCCCGCGACGCCGGCCGGGGCGACCTACTCCGCGACCGATGCCCAGTACGAGGAGGCGGTCACCGCCGCGGTCGACGCCTTCGAGACCACGAAGACGCTGCCAGCCTACGAGCGAGGCCGGATCCTGCGCGACATCAGCGCCGGCATCAAGGCTCGGCGCGAGGAGCTCGGCGTGATCATGGCCCGCGAGGCGGGCAAGCCGATCCGCGACGCCCTCGTCGAAGTGGACCGCGCGACGCTGACGTTCCGCCTCGGCGCCGAGGAGGCCGAGCGGATGGTCGGCGAGACGATCCCGCTCGATCTGATGCCGTCCTCGAAGGGCCGCGTCGGCATCACGCGGCGCTTTCCGATCGGTCCGGTGGCGGCGATCAGCCCCTTCAACTTCCCGCTGAACCTCGCCGCACACAAGCTTTCGCCGGCGATCGCGGCCGGCTGTTCGATCGTGCTCAAGCCGCCGTCGAAGGACCCGCTGACGATGCTGACCGTCGGCGAGATCATCGATTCGGCCGGGCTGCCGCCGGGCGCCGTGAGCATCCTGCCGATGACCCGCGAGCTCGGCGACCGGATGGTCGCGGACGACCGCTTCAAGCTCCTCACGTTCACCGGCTCGCCGTCGGTCGGCTGGCGCATGAAGGAGCGCGCCGGCAAGAAGAAGGTCGTCCTCGAGCTCGGCGGCAACGCCGGCGTCATCGTTGACAAGACCGCTGACATCGACTGGGCCGTGAAGCGCTGCCTCGTTGGCGCCTTCAGCTATGCCGGCCAGGTCTGCATCAGCGTCCAGCGGATGTACGTCCACGAGGACGTCGTCGATGGCTTCCTCGTGAAGTTCCTCGCTGCCGCAACCGCGCTCAAGCTCGGCGACCCGCTCGACCCCCAGACCGACGTGGGCCCGATGGTCGATGGCGCGGCGGCCGCCCGGACCCAGCGCTGGGTCGATGAGGCCGTCCAGCTCAGTGGCCGGGTCATCCTCGGTGGCAAGGCTGACGGCGCGTTCTTTCCGCCGACGGTCCTCGCCGACGTGCCGCTCGAGGCGCAGGTCTGCTCGAACGAAGCGTTCGCCCCGCTCGTCGTGCTCTTCACGTTCAAGGACATCGGCGACGCGATCCGCCAGGTCAACGACTCGTTCTTCGGCCTCCAGACGGGAGTCTTCACGAACGACCTCGCGAACGCCTGGCGGGCGTTCCACGAGCTCGAGGTCGGCGGCGTCATCGTCAACGACGTCCCGACCTATCGCATCGACAACATGCCGTACGGCGGGGTGAAGGATTCCGGCCTCGGCCGCGAGGGCATCCGCTGGTCGATCGAGGACATGACCGAGCTGCGGATCATGGTGATCGCCCAGCCCGCGTAGATCAGCCTGGTGGCGTGGCCGCTCGGAGGTTCTTCTCGTTCATCGGCGGCGAGCCCGCCCGGAACAGCCGGCGCAGGAGGAAGTACTCGGTTACCGGGCGATCGTCGGTGATCGCGGGCGCGTCGTCGGCGAAGGCGGCGACCTGGCTGCCGGAGAGCCACGAGAGCCCGCCGATGATGTCGGCCCACGCGTCCAGCGAGGTGGCCGGGTTGTCGGGCGTGGCAATGAGGTCGTCGAGCACGCCCGGGCGCTCGAGGATCGCGCGGACGTTGGCCGGATCGATCTCGACGGCAGCGGTCGACCCGAGCATGTAGACGCCCTGCCCCGTTGGCCCGAACGCAATGAGCACGTTCGGGAAGACACCGGCGAACGTTCGGACGTGGGACCGGAACTCGTCGACGGACTGGCCGTAGGGCATCCACTCCATCATCACCCCGCCCGGCAGGAGGCGCTTCGCCGAGGCCGTGTAGAACTCGTGCGAGTAGAGGATCGATGTGCCGGAGCTCTCGATCGGCGGCGGCGGGTCGACGACGATGAGGTCGTACGTCTGGTCGCTGAGCTCCACATAGTTCCGGCCGTCCGTGATCACGAGCCGCCCGTCCGGGTCGGCGAGGACGTTTGGAGCGTCCGGGTAGAAGTAGCGGAACATGTCGGGCACCGACGGGACGAGCTCCACGCCGTCGACGTCCAGCCCGGCGATGAGCCCCGCCCGATATGACGAGCCCATCCCGAAGCAGATCACGAGCTGCCGGGTCGATTCCGGCCGGGTCATGAGCGGCAGGTACGTCATGACCTTGGCGGCGACGGTCAGACGGGTCATGCCCGTCCCGCCGACGAGAAGCCTGAGCCGCGTCGGTGAGCCGCCCGCCTGAACCGCGGCGATCTCATCTTCGGCGTCCGCCAGGAGCACCGACTCACGCCGCAGGCGCGTCGCGCCCGGGTCGGCGACGAGGGGGTTCGGGACCGCGAGCGCGATGACGGCGAGGACCGCGAGACCAACGCCGGCGGCCGTGGCGATGCGCCGCACGCCGCTGGCCAGGGCGGTGCTGCGGGCCATCAGCGCAAGCCCTAGGCCGAGGTTGATGATGGCGAGAACCACGAGCGACGCCGTCGAGCCGATCGCCGGGATGAGGAAGAACGGCACGACGAAGGTGCCGCCGATCGCGCCGAGCGTGTTCAGTCCGAGGATGAGCCCGGCATCGCGTCCGATGTCGTCGTCGCGACCCGCGACGAGCGCGGAGGTCAGTGGCAGCGTGAGGCCGATGGCGAGTGTCGCGGGCACGACCACGAGGACGACGCGGACGATGAACCAGACGCTTGCGATCTGGCCGCTGAGAACGAAGAGACCGGACAGGACGATCGCGGCGATGACGACCTGGATCACGCCAAGGCGTTCGATTGCCGCCGCGCCGGACCAGGCGCCGCCCCGAGCCACGCGCCGGGCGACGAACGCCGCGCCGGCCGCGATGCCGATCAGGAACAGGACGAGGATCGTCGTGAAGATGTACGTCGTGTTGCCCGAGCCGGACGCGAGGAGCCGGGTCCACAGGAGCTGGTAGCCGAGCGAGGTCAGACCGGAGACGAACGCGACGACGAGCGGCAGCCTGCCGAGCGAGGGCAGCGAGGGCAGTGAGGGGAGCGAGGCGGGCGATGGCGACAAGGTGGGTTCGGCGGTTTTCGGACCCGCATCCGCCAGCGCCGCCAGCTCCGCGTCCGAGCTTCGCCCGGCGGTCCGGTCGCGGCGGTCGATGAGGATCGCGGCGAAGCCGGCAAAGCCGGACGCCGCGGCACCGCAGAGAAGGGTGCCGGTCAGGCCGAGGAGCTCGATGAGGATGAGCCCGGCGACAGCCGTGCCGACGATGGCCCCGATCGTGTTCACGGAGTAGAGGCGCCCGAACGCCGACCCAAGCTCGGCCCGCCGGCGCGAGAGGTGCCGCGACAGGGTTGGCAGGGTGGCACCCATGAGGACGGTCGCCGGGGCGAGGGCGAGCAGCGCGAGCCCGTAGCGCAGCAGGGCGAGCGTCGTCGGCGCCTGCTCCAGGCCGGCATAGCCAGCGCGGTAGAGCTCGTGGATGCCGCGGAATAGCAGCGGGGTGGCGAGGACGATGCCGACGAGCACGAGCTCGATCAGGCCGTAAAGGCGCAGCGGGCGCTTCACCCGGTCGGCGATCCGACCGCCGATCACGCTGCCGATCGCCATTCCGCCGAAGAAGCCCGTGAGGATCGCCGACACGGCCTGCGTCGTGTTGCCGAACACGAGCACGAGCTGGCGCGACCAGACGACCTCGTACACGAGCCCGGCTGCTCCGGACAGGAGGAAGATCGTGAAGATCGCCATCCGCGGCGCGACCGCCCGCCGGAGCTCCCCGCGGAGCCACGTTTCGATCCGATCACCGATCGTGTCCGCGGCGAGGGCCGTTGCCGCCAGGATCGCCGCGGCGGCAACGATCGCGAGTACGGATGCAACGAGCCCAGGCTCCGAACCGCCCGGGATCTGGAAGTTCAGCGGGATCGCCGGCGCGATGAGCAGCAGCACGAGGAGGAGCGCCGTCTCGGCCACGGTCGCGAGACCGAGCCGGATGGCGATCGTGGCAAGCCGCCGATCTTCCCCGAACCGCCTGGTCAGCACCGCAACGCTCGTCGCGGCGATCGCCGCGCCGAGCAGGAAGAGGCCCAGGCGGAGCGGCGCGAAGCTCGAGTGGAGCACGAAGAACGGCAGGATCCGGCTGAGCGCAAAGAACGCGGCGCCGTTGACGGCGACGCCGGGGGCGAATCGGATGGCGAAACGGATGGCGAGGCGGATCAAGCTGACATCAGGTCCACGAGCGTTGCCCATCGTACGGGCCGGGGCTCCGTCCGTGGCACGAGCCGGCTCGTCGCGCTGAGCCCGGAGCACACCCGTCCCGCCGAACGGGACGCGCTGCCAGCTCGCCGCCGGGGCGGGGGATGCTCCAGCCGTGGAAGAGACCCTCAGCGCACGAGAGCTCGACCTTCGCGAGCGCGCGCGCGGGTTCGTCCGCGACGTCCTCCAGCCACGCGAGCTCGAGTTCGAACGGGCGAACGGGCATGTCCCGCGCGACTGGGGCAACGACATTCGCCGAGCCGCGATCGATGCGCGCCTGAACGGCGGCAGCTTCCCGCCCGAGCTCGGCGGTCAGGGCTGGTCGGCGATGGAGCAGGTCCTCGTCCACGAGCAGTTCGGCCAGGCAACGGGCGGCCTCTGGTCCTATGTGCCGGGCGCGTACAACGTGCTCAGCCACGGCGACGAGGAGCAGCGACGCCGCTATCTCGAGCCGTCGCTCCGCGGCGAGCGCTCGGGCTCGTATGCCGTCACGGAGAAGCACGCCGGCTCGGATGCCCGGGCCCTCGAGGCGACGGCCGTCCGCGATGCGGCCACCGGCGACTACGTCCTGAACGGCGAGAAGTGGTTCGTCACCGGGCCGGACGACACGGACTTCATGATCTTCCATTGCCACCTCGTCGATGGCGACCAGCGTCGGCCAACGCTCTTCCTCGTCGACTACGACACGCCGGGCGTGACCCTGAAGCACGACCCCGACTACACGCACACGTTCGCGGACCGGCATCCTCAGTTCGTGCTCGCCGACGTCCGCGTGCCGGCGTCAGCGGTCCTCGGCGGGATCGGGCAAGGCGACGAGCTCGCCAACGCGTGGTTCGTCGAGGAGCGGATCCACATCGCGGCCCGCTGTACCGGCGCGATGGAACGGCTGCTGACCCTCGCGGTGGAGTGGGCGACCGGGCGGCAGCAGTTCGGGGAGCGGATCTACGACTTCCAGGGCGTCTCGTTCCCGCTCGCGGACTCGGCCGCGGACGCGTCGGCAGCGCGCCTCCTGACCCGCGAATGTGCCCGGCTCATCGACGCCGGCGAGGACCGGAAGGTCGTCCACGCGAAGGCCGCGATCGCGAAGCTCTTCGCCTCCGAGGCCGCGTATCGCTGCGCCGACCGCGTCGTCCAGGTCTTCGGTGGTCGCGGCTACATGCGCGAGTACGCGCCCGAGCGCTACCTCCGCGAGCTGCGCGTGGACCGGATCTGGGAGGGCACCTCGGAGATCCAGCGCCTGATCATCGCCCGGGCGCTCGAGCGGCGCGGCGTCCAGCGCGTCGTGGGATGAGGGCTTCTGCGGCGGCACCGAGCGCCTCGGCACGGAGCACCTCGGCGGCGCCCGCCACGCCCGACCTGCGGGCGCTGTTCGCACCCGAATCGGTCGCCATCGTCGGCGCCACGATGCGCGGCCACATGGCCCGCATCCTCCGCGACAACATGACCACGATGGGCTCCACGGCCCGTCGCTATTTCGTCAACCCGAAGTACGACAGCCTGCTCGACGAGCCCTGCTACCCGTCGCTCGCGGCCCTGCCCGAGCGCCCGGACTGCGTGCTCGTGGGCCTTGGCGCGGGGCGCGCGGCGGCGGCCGTCGAGGAGGCGGCGCTCGCGGGTGCGAGGAGTGTCATCGTGCCCGGCGGCGGGATCGTCGAGGGTGGCGAGGCGGCCCGCCAGATGCAGCTCGACGTCGAGCGGATCGCGCGCGAGCATGGCCTGGCCCTCCTCGGGCCGAACTGCATGGGCTTCGTGGACTTCACGACGTCGAACGCGGTCTACATCGGCGACGTCAACCCGTGGCAGCCGCGCGGCGTCGTCGCCGGGATCGCGCAGTCCGGCTCGGTCACCGACTCGTTCGTGCATGCCGGGACCCGGATCGGCTTCTCGCGGATCATCTCGTGCGGCGCCGAGGTCATGCTCGACGCCTGCGACTACCTCGCCTACTGCCTGGATGACCCCGAGACGCGCGCCGTCATCCTGTTCCTCGAGGGCCTGAAGCGGCCTGAGCGCTTCCTCGCGCTTTGCGACCGCGCGCTCGAGCTCGGCAAGCCGGTGGCCGTCCTGAAGGTTGGCCGCAGCGCGCAGGCCCAGGCCGCCTCCGTGGCCCATTCGGGCTCGCTGGCCGGCGAGGCCCGCGTGACCAGCGCCGCGCTCGATGCGGCAGGCGTCATCCGCTGCACGGACCTCGACGAGCTGCTCGAGGTCGCGGAACTGCTGGCCGGCTGCGAGCGACTGGGTCGCGGGGTCGGGCGCGGGCGCACGGGCGTCATCACGGTCTCGACGGGCGAGGCCTCCCTGATCGCCGACCTCGCCCCGGAGACCGGCATCGACCTGCCGCCGATCCCGGCGTCCGTCCGGGAGCACCTCGCGGCCGACCTTCCGACCCTTGGCTATGTCGGCAACCCACTCGATCCGTGGGGCGCGGGTGAGCCCGAACCGACCTACGACGCCGCCTTCGAAGCCTTCGCCGCCTCCGGCGCCTACGACGTGCTCACGCTCGTCCACGACAACCCGTATCGCGAGCTGCAGGGCGAGATCGAGACGCTGACCTCGGTGTCGGCCGGCCTCCTCAAGGCGACCGCCGAGCGGCCCCAGATCCTGCCCGTCGTCATCTCATTGACGTCCGGCGAGATCAGCCACGAAGGCAAGCGGATCTTTGATGCTGCCGGTGGCATTCCCTATCTCCGCGGCGCACGCGAAGCGTTCCGGGCGATCGCCCTGCGGGCACGCTGGGAGGCGCGGCGTGACGCGCGGGCCTCGGCCGATGCCCGCCGTGCGGAGTGGCCGACGCTCGCGGCCGATCGAACGCCAGTGGGCCTGGACGACACACCGCGTGCGTATGAACCTCGCCTAATCGAGCGACGGGTGCTGTCGGAGCGCGACTCGCTCGGGCTGCTGCGGGATGCCGGGCTGCCAGTGGTCGACGCCGTCGCCGCAGCAGATGCGGACGCGGCCGTCGAAGCCGCAGACGCGCTCGGCTATCCGGTCGTCCTCAAGCTCGACGTGGCCGGCCTGGCCCACAAGTCGGACGTCGGCGGCGTCCGCCTGGACCTCCGGACGCCCGATGCCGTCCGCGCTGCCGCAACCGAGCTGCTCGAACGTGGCGCGCACCTGCCGCCATCCGCGTATGAAGCGAGCTTCATCGCGGAGGGGCCTCACGCTCCGGCCGGCCTCCTCGTCGAACCGATGGCCGAACCCGGCCTGGAGCTCATCGTCGGACTGGTCCGCGATCCGCAGTACGGTCCGGCCGTCCTCGTCGGGCTCGGGGGCATCCTGGCCGAAGCCATCGACGATACGGTGCTCGCGCTGGCGCCGATCGCGCACACTGAGGCCCTCGAGATGCTCGAAGGGCTTCGCGGCTCGGCGATCCTGGACGGTGTCCGCGGCCGTCCGCCAATCGACCGCAGCGCCGTCGCGGACATGATCGTGACGCTCGCCAGGCTCGGGCGCGAACGCCCGGACATTGTCGAGATCGACCTCAACCCCGTCATCGCCGGGCCGAGCGGCGCCGTCGCCGTCGATGCGCTCGTCGTGCTCGAAGCGGGGGAGGCGAGGCATGCCTGACGCCGTCGTTCGGACCGAGCCCGCACCCTGGGGTGTCCGGCTGGTCCTCGATCGGCCGGACAAGCTCAACGCGATCAGCCATCAGCTGCGCGAGGAGCTCGTGGCTGCGATCAGCGCCGCGGCCGGCGACGAGCGCATACGGGTCATCGCGATCGCCGGCGAGGGCCGCGCCTTCTGTGCCGGGTATGACCTCGCCGAGAATGCGCCAACCACGACGAAGGGCTGGCGCGACGTGCTCGCCGAGGATGTCGAAGCGACCCTGGCGATCTGGCGCTGTCCGAAGCCCGTCATCGCCCAGGTCCACGGCTACTGCCTCGCCGGCGGCCTCGAGCTCGCGATGGCCTGTGACCTCATCGTCGCATCCGACGACGCCCAGCTCGGCGAGCCGGAGATCCGGTTCGGCTCCGCGCCCGTGACCCTGCTCATGCCGTTCCTCCTCGGCCAGAAGAAGACGCGCGAGCTGCTGTTCACCGGCGACCTCGTCAGTGCGGACGAGGCGCTCAAGATCGGGCTCGTGAACCGCGTCGTACCGCGCGCGGAGCTGGCCGCTGCCGTCGACGCCCTCGCCGACCGGCTCGCCCGGGTCGAGCCGGACGTCATGGCGCCGACGAAGCTCATGCTCAACCGGGCGATGGAGTTCGCGGGCTTCCTCGAGGCGCTGGCGATGGGCCTCGACGTCCAGTCGTTCATCAACATGAGCGAGTCTTCCGTCGAGTTCAACGAGATCGTCCGCCGCGACGGCCTGAAAGCGGCCCTCGCCTGGCGCGACCAGCGCTACGACGAGCGTCTCGCCGACAGCGCGAAGCGGGCGGGGGAGGGCTCGGGCGACCCGGGCTGACGCCGCTCAGGCGGCGGATCGCGCGTCGAAGATCAGGTGCTGATTGCCCCCGGCGGCCTTCGCCTGGTACATCATCCGGTCCGCCGCGGCCATGAGGTCGCGCGCGCTCTGCTCGCCGCCGGAGCTCACGACGACCCCGATGCTCGCCGCGATGATGCGGACCTCATCATCGACGTCGATCGGCCGGGCCAGCGCGGCGTGGATCCTGGACGCCACGAGCTCCGCCTGTTCGAGCCCGTCGAGATCCTCGATCAGCACCGCGAACTCGTCGCCGCCGAACCGGGCCACGACGCCGTCCGCCCGAATCGCCCGGCGGATCCGCCCGGCCAGCTCGATGAGGACGGCGTCGCCGGCCGCGTGACCGAGCGCGTCGTTGACCTCCTTGAAATCGTCGAAGTCGACGAAAAGAAGGCCAACGTGGGACCCGCCGCGGCTCGCCCGGACCAGCGCCCGCTCGAGAGCCTCGGTGAGGACGTGTCGGTTCGCCAGCCCCGTGAGGGGATCGTGGGTCGCCTGGTGGCGAAGCGCCGCCTCGAGGTCGTGGCGTTCGGTGACGTCGCGGCTGTTCAGGATGACCTCTGAGCGTGGATCGTTCGGGTTGACGACGCTGACCACGGATTCGAACGTCCGCCAGCTGCTTCGACGGCGGTCGTCGTCACCGATCTTCAGTCGCCATTCGAACGTCCGCCCGGAGACGCTCTCGCTCGGTGCGTTCAGGAGCTCCTCGAGGCGGGCGCGATCGTCGTGGTGGACGAGGTCGCGGAACGCGATGCCGAGAAGGTCATCGGCCGTCCGCTCCAGTAGGCGCACGGCCGACGCGCTCGCATAGGCGACGCGGCCGTCGCGCCCGATGACCGTGATGAGATCGGACGAATGCTGGACGAGGCCCCGGAAGCGCGCCTCGCTGACCGCGAGCCCGCGCTGCTCACCCGAGAGGAAGGCATTGCGGCGGCGCGACCGCTCCCAGCGGCGGAACAGGAGGCTGACGAGGATCGCCGCGGAGAGGAGCGCCGACAGCGTGCCGACGTCGGCCGCCAGGCCGCTGTCTGCCGCTGAATCGGCAAGCTGTGCCTCGGTCGCGGTGCGGACCCGTGCGAACTGCTCGCGCGCCGCCGCCACATTCGTCGCCGCGAGCGCGGCCGCCTCACCGAGAGCGCCTCGCCCGAGGGCCGAGAGCTCCTCGTCGAGCGCCGACTGATAACCATCCATCGCGAGCCGCAGGGCCGAGAGGCCGAAGCTGGCCCGCTCGTCGAGCGCGAGGCGCTCGAGGATCTCGCCGGCGCGGTTTCGCGCGGCCTGGAGCCGGTCGCCCTGCTCAGGGCTCAGTCCGTTCCCCGACAGCGCCTCCAGCTCGAGCGCCGAACGCTCGTAGACCGTGGCCTCCAGGCTGGCGACGAGCGCCTGGGCGCGCCGTCCAGCATCCGCCGCGCCACGCAGCGCCGCGATCGAAAAGCTCGCCGCAAGGGCAAAGCCAACCGAGCCGACGAGCACGGCCGCGAACGGCAGGCGTCGGCTGCCGCGGGCGCGCGGCGAACGGGACGGGTTGCGCGTAGACACCGTTCGGCCACTGTACGGACGGACCGGCCGCGGGCTCACCGAACGAACGTACCTGCACGGATGGGCGAATCGGTGCCTACCCGCGGGTGCCCGTGCGCAACAGACTGCGCGACATGGCCAACCCCGACCCTCGCGACCCGCGCGCCCGCCGCCGCAGACGGCGGCGCTTCCTCGCCCTCCTGCTGTTCCTGCTGCTCCTGATCCCGAGCATCGGTACGAGCGTGCTCACGTTCGCGCTGTTCACCGACCAGGAGACCGTCGCCGCCGACTTCACGACCGGCACGATCATCCTCGACGCCGTGAAGATCGACGCCCTCGTCCTGACGACGACCGCGCTGATGCCCGGCGACACGATCACGGACGACGTGGTCGTCGAGAACGACGGCACCGCGCAGCTCCGCTGGGCCATGACGACGGCGAGCACGAACGCCGACAGCAAGGCCCTCCGCGACGCGCTCACGCTGACCGTCAAGACGATCGACGCGACCACGCCGCTCGTCCCGTGCGACAACTTCGACGGGACCACCGTCCTCGCTGCCACCGTCCTCGGGGCGAGCACGGCCGCGATCGGCGACCCGTCGCCCGGCGACCAGGGTGCTGACCGGGTCCTGAACGCGGGTGCGAACGAGACGCTGTGCTTCCGGGTCACGCTCCCGAGCGGCACTGGCAACGCCTACCAGGGCGCGACGACCACGACGACGTTCACGTTCGACGCCGAACAGACGTCCTCGAACCCATAGCCGCCCGGTCACGGCCGGCCTCATCCCTGAGCCCCCGAACCTGACTCAGATGCCTCGATGCTGACGATCGCCCGGCGGGGCCTCGAGGCCGCCCTCCTCATCCTCGTCCTCGGCTCGCTCGGGCTGGCGGCATTTGCCCAGGCCGCGCCGCTGCTCGGCGGTGGCCTCTACAGCGTCCGCTCCGAATCGATGATGCCGCTGCTCGCGGTTGGCGAGCTCGTCGTGGTCCAGGAGGCCGCGCCGGAGTCCATCGCGGTCGGCGATGTGGTCACGGTCAAGCTGGCGTCCGGGTCGACGGTCACCCATCGCGTCATCGCGATCGTGGCGACGGATGGCGCGCCGATGTTCCAGACCCGCGGCGACGCCAATGGCGGCCCGGATCCGGTCAACGTGACGTCGGACCAGGTCGTCGGCCGGCTGGCGTGGCACGTGCCGCTCCTCGGATTCCTCCTCGCGATGCTGTCGATGCCGACCGGCCTCGCCGCGCTCTTCTCCGTCGGCGCGACGCTGCTCACGGCGATCTGGCTGCTCGACGAGGTCGAGGTCGCGGACGAGGACGATGAGGAGGACGTCGAGGACGCGGTCGAACCGGAGGCAGACCGCCCAGTTCCGGCGACCTGATGGGCGGTCACGTGACGGCTCGTCCTCGCGCACTCCCTCGCGCGCGCGCACGCGCGATCCTTGCGGTCCTCCTGGCAACCGCCCTCGGCCTCGGCCTGGGCCGGCCCGTCGCGTGGACGCTCGCGGTCATCGGCGACATCGAAACGGTTCCGTCGACCTTCTCGACCGAGACGCTCGACCCGCCGACGTCGCTGACCGCGACGGCGGTCCTGTTCCTGACCGTCAACCTCGCATGGACGGCGACAGTGGATACGCGGGCGACCGGCTACCAGGTCTTCCGTGGCACCGTGAACGGCGGGCCCTACACCCAGATCGGCACCGTCACGTCCCGCACGACCACGACGTACCAGGACCTGCCGCTGGTCCCGGGCACGTACTACTACGTCCTCAAGACGTACTTCGGCTCGTGGACGAGCGTGAACAGCAACCAGGCCTCCGCCACCGCCCTCTGAGGTACGCGGCGCGGCGCTGACCTGGCGACCAAGATTCGAATCCACGGCGGCCTGTGCGGTCCCGGAGGGTCTGAAAAGGTCCCTTGCGGAACGGTGGATTCGACCCTTTGACGGCCTGTTGCGCGGGCGCAACCGTTACCTCTGGCGGCCATTGAAATAGTACTTCCGGGTTCCCATAGTCCGCCTCCGTGTCACCTGACACCGAGGTCTGTCGCGGGACTGACTTTCTGGGCGGGTGAAGTCAGGCATCACTCGACAGAGGGGACCTACTGAATGCGCGCGACATCTCGCATGATTGCCGTCCTATCGGCGGCGACTCTTCTAGGCTCACTCCTGGTGGGCACCGCCTACGCCGCGAAGCCCGTCACGGGCAACCCCGCGGGCGACCTCGACCAGTGCGCCAACGGCGGCGTCAACGCTGCCGCCATCCTGTGTGCCGGCTCTGCCTGGCAGAACGGCAACCTGAACGGCAACCAGGCCCACTACAGCGAAGGGCACTCGGTTCCGTATCGCCTACGGCTGAGCGGCCTGACCGTCGGAACCCAGTACCACGTGACAATCGAATGGGACACGACGCAGAGCGGCAAGCACGCCCTCGATTACCTCACGTCGTACAACCGCACTGAATCGTCGGCGAATCCGTGTTCGGGCGTGACCGGCTGTACCCTCGCGAGCCCGAACACGTACGCCATCCCGGTTGACCCCAACCTCGGGACTGTGACGCCGGTTGCGGGAGTCTTCAGCCTCTGGGGCGGTAGCTTCCTCGCTCCTCCTAACGGCGCGTCCGGCTACACCTTGAGCGGAACGTACGCGGGCTCGAGCGCGACCAAGATCACCCTGCACTTCACGGCCTCGGTTGCGAACCCCGTCCTGGCCTGGGGCGGCCACATCGCCACGCGCATCGACTGGGGCCAGAACAATTCGGCGGTGTCGATCAACGGCTCGCCGTTCCACATGCGCTTCCTCGACCTGAACGGCTCCGGCGGAAACCAGGACCGATCGCTCTCGAACGACGCGGTCGTCTTCCCGGCCCAGATCACGATCATCAAGGACACGTCGCCGAATGCGGCCACGTCATTCTCCTTCACGCCGAGCACGGGCATTCTCGATGGCTTCCCGCCGGCAACGCCGCCGGTGGCCGCTACGACCTTCAACCTCGTAGATAACGGTGCCGCGGGCACGAACACGAAGCAGCTCTCCACGGTGATGTTCGGTTCGAACCTGACTGTTAGCGAAGCCGACCCCGGTGCCGCCTACACGGTGACCGGAGCCTGCGTCGAGAGCGGCACGCAGGACAGCTCGTTCAGCGGACGAACCGCGACGATCTCGGCGCAGGAGGCCGAGGTCATTACCTGCACCTTCACCAATACCCTCAACAACGGCACGATCACCCTGACGAAGGTCGTCCAGAACACCAACGGCGGCAATGCCGGTGTTAACGATTTCGGCCTGACGATTGGCGGCCAGCCCGTCAGCTCCGGCGGATCCATCGTTGCAACGCCGGGCACCCCGTACGCCATCAACGAAACCCTTCTAGACGGCTACGCGTTCGTATCAATCTCGGGCGCCGGCTGCCCGGCCGCTCTGGGCGGCACCGTCACCGTCGGCGGCGGCGGCAGCGTCTCGTGCACGATCACGAACCGAGACCTCGCTCCGACCCTTGCCCTGACCAAGACCGTCAGCAACACGAGCGGCGGCAACAACCCGAAGTCTGACTGGACCCTTACGGCCACCGCGGCGGCAGGCTCCGGCGCGTCGAACATCTCCGGCTCGGCGGACGTCACGGCGACCGCCGCCAAGTCGAACGTCGTATACACGCTCAGCGAGTCGAACGTCCTCGGCTACACGAACGGGACAACCTGGATTTGTAGCGGGACGGGCGTCCACCAGGAAGCCAACACCGTGACTCTCGATGAGGGCGCAGCGGGCATCTGCAACGTGACCAACACGGATCAGGCGCCGACGCTCGCATTGACAAAGACTGTCTCGAACTCGAACGGTGGCAACAACCCGAAGTCCGACTGGACGCTGTCCGCGACCGCGCCTGTCGGATCCGGCTTCGCGACGATTTCCGGCACCGCCGACGTCGGTGCTACTGCCGCTCGATCGAACATCGCCTACACACTGTCCGAGTCTGCGGTCGCCGGTTACACGAACGGCACGACCTGGACCTGCTCCGATGCGGCGACCCCTGATCGGTTCACCCAGACGGCCACGACGGTGACCCTCTTCGAGGGCGCCGCAGTGAGTTGCTCGGTGACCAACACCGACCAGGCGCCGACGTTGGCGCTCGACAAGATCGTCAGCAACCCGAACGGCGGCAACAACCCGCAGTCGGCCTGGACGCTTTCGGCCACGCCTGAAGCAAACAGCGTCGGCGCGACGTTGATCTCCGGATCAGCTGACGTCGGCCCCTCGGCTGCCAAGTCGAACGTCGTCTACACGCTGTCGGAGTCCAGCGTGACCGGCTACACGAACGGCACGATCTGGACCTGCAGCGACGGCCCGGGTGCCGATCGCTTCAGCCAGACCGACACCACGGTCACGCTCTTCGAGGGCGCTGCGGTCAGCTGCTCGGTGACGAACACCGATCAGGCTCCGACGCTCGCGCTCGACAAGATCGTCAGCAACACCAACGGCGGCAACAACCTGCAAGGCGACTGGACGCTAACGGCGACACCAGCCGCAGGCTCCGGATACACGACGATCTCCGGCTCGGCTGACGTAAGTGCAACAGCTGCGAAGTCGAACGTGATCTACACGCTCAGCGAGTCCACCGTTCTGGGCTACACGAACGGAACGACCTGGACCTGCACCGGAACGGGTGTCCACCAGGTTGACAACACGGTCTCCCTCGACGAGGGCGCCGCTGGCAGCTGCTCCGTGACGAACACGGACCAGGCGCCGACGCTCGCCCTGACGAAGGTCGTCAGCAACACGAACGGCGGTAACGATCCGAAGTCCAGCTGGACCCTGACGGCCACCCCGGCCGCAGGCTCGGGCTACTTGTCGATCTCCGGCTCGGCCGACGTCAGCGCGACGGCTGCCAAGTCGAACGTCGTCTACACATTGTCCGAATCCAGCGTGACCGGCTACACCAACGGCACGATCTGGACCTGCACCGACGCCGCTTCGCCGGATCGGTTCAGCCAGACGGACAACACTGTCACGCTCTTCGAGGGCGCCGCCGTCAGTTGTTCAGTAACGAATGCCGATAATGCCCCGACTCTGGCGCTGACCAAGACGGTCTCGAACCTGAGCGGTGGCAACAACGACAAGTCCGACTGGACACTTTCTGCAACGCCGCCGGTCGGATCCGGGTTCACGACGATCTCCGGCTCGGCCGATGTCGCCGCGGCAGCGGCCCGCTCCAACATCGTCTACACGCTTTCCGAGTCCAACGTGACCGGCTACACCAACGGCACGACCTGGACCTGCACCGACGCGGCTTCGCCGGATCGGTTCAGCCAGACGGCCACGACAGTGACCCTCTTCGAGGGCGCAGCGGTGTCGTGCAACGTGACGAACACCGATGTGGCGCCGACCCTCGCGCTCGACAAGACCATCGATGACGACTTCGGCGGCGGCGCGAGCGAGGAGGACTTCGTCCTCTCGGCAACCCCGACGATCGGGTCTGTGATCACTGACCTCGGCGGCGATGTGCCCGCGACGGGCGCGAAGTCGAACATGGAATACACGCTGACCGAAACCGCGCTCCCGGGGTACGAGGGCAGGGCCTGGACCTGCTCCGACAACGCCAGCCCGGATCGCTTCAGCCTTGCCGGCAACGTGGTCACCCTCTTCGAGGGCGCCGTCGTGACCTGCTCGATCATCAACGATGACTCGCCGGCCTCGCCGACGGGCTCCACCGTGCAGCACTGGGTGCTCCACGACACCCTGACCATCTCGGGCATCCGCCCAGGTGGCGACCCCGACAACCTCGCCACGGTCACGTTCCGCCTCTTCTCAGATGACGAGTGCGGCACGCTGGTCGGCGCAAGGACGGTCGGTATCAGCGCCGGTGGTGTCGCAGCCACGTCAGTCGGTGTCACCGTCTACGAGACTGGTCTGTACTACTGGACCGCGGCGTACTCGGGCGACGCGTACAACAACGACTTCACAACGGACTGCGGCGAAGAAATCACGCAGATCCAGGCAAAGGACAACCACGGCGGTGGACGGGACGACCTCCTCCTCCCGAGTTAGCCACCACGCAACCTAGGAAGGAGCCGGCCCGTCAGGGCCGGCTCCTTTCGATTCCAGGGGCGGACTCCGGGATCGATGCGTTGCGTGTCACACTCCGCTCGTGAGCCGAACCGCCCGTACTGCCGCTGACCTCCTCGTCGACGGCCTGCGCGCCGAAGGTTGTGAATACGTCTTCTCCGTGCCCGGCGAGGAGACGATGGACATCCTCGATGCGCTGGCTCGGCAGTCGCCAGAGACCGGGTCCGGCACTCGCACCGCCGCGGATGACGCCGACGGCGCCGACCCGCACCACGTCCACCACGTCACGACCCGCCACGAGCAGGGCGCCGCATTCATGGCCGACGTCTATGGGCGTTTGACGGGCCGGGCGTCAGTGGCCATGGCGACCCTCGGGCCGGGCGCGACAAATCTCCTGACCGGTGTCGCCGACGCCTATCTCGATCGCGCGCCGATGGTCGCGATCACCGGGCAGGCCGGCTCGGACAAGCTCCACAAGGAAGCGCACCAGGTCGTCGACATCGTCGAGATGTTCCGGCCGGTGACGAAATGGAACACGCGCGTGGAGCGGATCCGGGCGATCCCGGAGATTGTCCGGAAGGCCTTCCGGGTCGCGAGCCTCGAGAAGCCCGGTCCTACCCACATCGAGCTGCCCGAGGACCTCGCCGCGACGGCCGCGCCGGAGGGACTGGCCCCGATGCCACCCGCGGCCGCGACGCTGCCAGAGCCGACGGACGAGGCGATCGCCGCGGCCGCCTCGCTCCTCGCGGCCTCCAACCGGCCGCTCATCCTCGCCGGCAACGGTGTCCTCCGGCGCGGCGCCTCCGGACAGCTGCGCGAGCTTGCCCGCGGTCTTCACGTGCCGGTCGCGGCGACGTTCATGGGCAAGGGCGCGATCGACGACCGCTCGCACCTCTCGCTGATGGCGGTCGGCCTCCAGGCCCGCGACCACGTCCTGACCGGGTTCGACCGGGCCGATCTCGTCATCTGCGTCGGCTACGACCTCGTCGAGTACGCGCCGGCCCGCTGGAACCCGGACGGTTCGAAGCGGATCGTCCACATCGACACCGTCCCGGCCGAGGTCGACGTCGCCTATCAGCCTGAAGTCGAGCTCGTCGGCGACATTGGCCCAACCCTGACTCGCCTCCTCGAAGCCGTCGAACCGCGCGGCGTCGGCGGGCGAAGCGCGACCCAGCGCCACGAGTCGCGCGAAGTCCTTGTGAACGCGGACCTTCGAACGTCGCTCCTCGACGACCTGAGCGTCTGCGTCGCCGACCAGGGCTGGCCGATCAAGCCGCAGCGCGCGATCTACGAGCTGCGCCGCGCGCTCGGGCCGTCCGACATCGTCGTTTCGGACGTGGGTGCCCACAAGATCTGGGTTGCCCGGCTGTATCAAGCCTACGAGCCGAACACCGTCATCATCTCGAACGGGTTCGCGGCGATGGGCATCTCGTTGCCTGGCGCGATCGCGGCCAAGCTCGTCCACCCGGATCGGAAGGTCGTCGCGTTGTGTGGCGACGGCGGCTTCCTGATGAACTCGCAGGAGCTCGAGACGGCCCGGCGGATCGGCGCGAACGTGGTGGTTGTCATCTGGCGCGACGACGGCTACGGCCTGATCGACTGGAAGCAGCGCAACGAGTTCGGCCGCCCGTTCGCGGTCGAGTTCGGCAACCCCGACTTCGTGGCGTACGCGCAGTCATTCGGCATCGCCGGCTTCCGCCCGGCCTCCGCGGACGAGCTCTATCCCACGCTCATGCGCGCCCTCGAGGTGGACGGCCCGGCCCTCGTCGACGTCCCGATCGACTACCGCGAGAACCTCCGCCTCACCGAACGCCTCGGCGCACTCGCCGGCCTGGAGTAGACGCCCGAGCTCCCGCCACGCGCTCCGCCTGAACACCGCCGTTCCGCCCACACCGGAACTCTTGCGGCTTCTGACTCGCTAAGCGCCGAGGGTGCACACCGCTCGAGCATGCCCGCGCACGTCCACAGATGCCGTGATGCTCGGCAGGCCGGTTTATCGCCGGTGAAGCGCCGTGTGTTCCGATGGGGGAGGAATGCCACGTCGCAGTCGAAGCCGGGACCAGGTCGAAGGCGCAGCGGAAGCCCTCCGCCTCGGCGCCACGCTCGGCCGTGACCTGCGGTCCACGCGTCGGCGGCTCCGCCTCACGCAGAACCACCTCGCGGCCAGAGTCGGCATCACGGACAGCCGCCTGAGTGAGCTCGAACTTGGCGCCGGGGCCACTGCACCGCTCGAGCTCTGGGTCAAGCTGGGGATCGCGTTGGGGCGGCCGCTCGCGGTGGGATTCTCGCGCGACATGGCGGCCGCCGAACCTGCGGACGCCGGCCACCTTGCCGCCCAGGAGCTTGTCCTGAGATTGGCGCGAGCCCATGGTCGCCGTGCCAGCGCCGAGCTCGCGACACGTCCGGCGAATCCGGCCGCCTGGGCCGACGTCGTCCTCGCAGACGACCGGATTCGAACCCTGATCTTGGTCGAGATCGTCAACCGCTCCGGCAACCTCGGTGCGGACCTTCGAACCACCGACCGCAAGCTCGCCGAGCTCGAAGGCTTGGCCGTCCTCGCCGGCGGCGACGGCACGCCGTACGCGGTGACCGGTGGCTGGCTCCTGGTGGACACGGCTGCAAACCGGGCGCTCGTCGCGCGCTTCGGCGAGCTGCTCCGGTCACGATTCCCCGGATCGTCGAGCCGGTGGGCATCGGCGCTCGTCGAGGGCACGCGGCCGCCACAGCAACCGGCCATCGCGTGGATCGACACTCGAGCCGGGCGGATCTACCCGCTCCGGTGGCGGACGTAACGCGGCCGTCACGGCGCAGCCGTAGGCTGGCCACGATGAAGCGACTGCTCGCCGTCGTGCTCTTCATCGCCGCCTGCGGTGGTACGACGACGCCGCCCGTTTCGACGACGCCGAGCGCGACGCCGACCGCCAGCGCGCCCGCCGCCGAGCCGAGCCCCAGCGCCTCCGAAGCCGCGACCCCAGAACCCCCCAGGGACCTGCCGACCGCCTGGTCGCTGCTGACCCCGACCGGCGACCTGCCGGCGGCGCGCGAGGATCACACCTGGACCGTCGATCCGGCGACGGGGACGGCGTACCTCTTTGGCGGCCGGGATGGTTCGACCGTCTTCGGCGACCTCTTCGCATTCGACCTCGCCACGCACGCCTGGCGCCGCCTCGATCCCGCCGGCACAACGCCACACGCGCGCTTCGGGCACGAGGCGAACTGGGTGCCCGGCGTCGGCCTCGTGATCTTCGCGGGTCAGGCCAGCTCGACCGAGTTCTTCGGTGACCTCTGGGTGTTCGACCCAGCGCAGACCGCGTGGACCCAGCTGCCCAACACCGGCGACGCGCCGGTCCCGCGGTACGGCTCGTGCTCCGGGCTGGCGCCAGACGGCCGGCTGTGGATCAGCCACGGCTTCACCAAGGACGGCAATCGATTCTTCGATACGAAGGCCTACGACTTCGCCCTCCAGGCGTGGATCGACCTCACGCCGGACGGTCGCGTGCCGGTCGAGCGCTGCCTGCACGCCTGTTGGTGGACGGCCAATCGGACCTTCACGCTCTACGGCGGCCAGACCACGACAGTCGCGGCCCTCGGCGATGCGTGGTCTCTCGCGCCCGGCGGCGCCGATACGCCCGGAACGTGGACCCCGGTCGAGGGCACGCTGCCTGTCGAACGGGCGCTGACGGCCTTCGCGACCTACGGCGCTGTCGAGCTCCTCTTCGGTGGCCGCGCAATCGACCGGGCCTACCTCGCCGACGCCTACGTCGTCGACTCCAGCGGTGCATTCGTGCCCTTGGCCACTACCGGGACCGGCCCAGCCGCCCGAGCGTCCGCCACCCTGATCAGTGACTTCGCGCGCGCACGCGCGATCCTCCTCGGCGGCATCGGCTCCGACGGTGCGTTCGCCGACATTTGGCAGCTCGGCGCTCCATAGCCCGGGTCTGAGGCCCGCCGAGCGGCTCCCTGGTTGCCTCAGCGCACCATGTGTCGCCCAGGCGACAGGATTTGTAACACGCAACGGCTTGTGCGGTTACGAGCGGTGACGCACAGTTCAGCGCTCACGGTGCCGGCGCTCCACCAGGGAGCCGGGACGGGCGCCGCGATGCATCGTCGGGAAGTGGAGCTTCGGGGGTCAGGCCGAGGCTTCCCGTGCATGCGCCATCCGGGGGAGGAGGGTGATCGCACGCGGACCCGATGGGAGCTGCTGCGGGGCGGCTTCGTCCCAGAATCCCAAGCCCAGGGCAAACGCGCAACCGCGCGTCATGAGGAGAACCACATGCGTCGATTTCTGCTTGCGTCTTCGGTCGCGCTCACAACGCTCGTGCTGGTGGCCGGCACCGCTCTGGCGGCCGTGACGTGGCACTCGGGGCCGACCTTCGTCGACAACGGCGATGGAAGCTTCACCGCCACAGGCGACGGCAGCGGCTTCGGAAACAAGCCGGCGGTCGCCAACATCGTGATCAGCGGCACCGTCCGCTACACGTGCATCAACGGCGGCGGCCAGGAATCGCCGGGCCAGAACCCGGTGCCGGCAACGAGCGGTGGCTCGCAGGATCTCGGCAACGCCGACCACAACGGTCGAGGCGTGCTGAACCTGACCGTCAGCTTCGTCCCTGCGGCGACTGTCGGCGGGAAGGTCGCCGGCTGCCCGAACAAGAACTGGACGGGCATCAATCCGGTCGTTGAAGGGCCACTGTCCGCGACCCTCACGATCACCCAAGCCGGGAAGGTGATCTACGGTCCGGTGACTCTTCCGTAGGGATCCAGTAGGCGAACATCGCATTCGGCTGGGGCCACCACTCGGTGGCCCCAGCGTCTGCCTGTCGCGCAAGTGACGAATTCTTGGTGTCGCGCTCGGATTGAGTTTCCTGGTGTCGCGACTGATACTTCGCCGACCGGGGGTCTGGAAAAGGGACCGCAGGTGCGGTCCAGGAGGGGTTTGCAATGGCACGAAGGATCCTGGCGGCGGTGATGGCGCTCGTCTTCGCGCTGTCCGCGGCCGGCGCGGTGTTCGCCGGCAATACCGGCTACGAAGGCCAGCCCGGCAATCAGAGCAACGGCGGCGGTGGCGGCAACGGCGGCTACGAAGGCCATCCCGGCAACCAGAGCAACGGCGGCTGAGCCGCTAACGACGGAGGCCGACGTCCGGCGACGGCGTCTGCCGCCCAGTTACCCCGAAAGTCCCGCCCAACCGGCGGGACTTTCTATCTACATCCAACGTCACCGGACCTCACTGGACGCCTCGGGACCCCGGTGCGTCCGCGCACCAAGTGTCGCCGAGGCGACAGATTTTGTAACACCTGACGTCTTGCGCGGTTAACCGCGCAAGTGCACAGTTCCTCACCTCACGGTGCCAGCGCTCCACAGGGGGGCCGGGACGGGGCGCCGAGATTGCATCGTCGAGATGCGCGGCCTCGGGGGCCTGGCCCAAGCTTCTCGAATGCACCTTCCGGGGGAGGAGGGTGAGCGCGCGCGCAAGACGTCGACGGTTACCCGCGGGACGGGGTAGATCCGGGCGTCCCAAATCCACGTTCGCACTCCTGAGCAACCAACCGTGCCCGCCGCTGGCGGGTGACGGTCATCCGTTTTGTGCCCTGAGGAGGGACAAATCGTGGCTTCGACCTGTACATGTTCGGAGGAGACCCGATGAGCCCGATGGTCAACAATCGACCGACGCGGTCGCGGGCGCTCCTGGCGGCGTTCGCTGCAGTGGCACTGCTCGCAAGTCTTGTGGGCTACGCGGCAGCGAATCTCCCGATCAGTGGCGTCTTCGAGCTCGACAAGGACGCGACGAACAACATCGTCTCGACCAAGCTCGGAACGCTCAAGTCGAACACCAACGCCTCAGCACTCAGTTTCGTGGTCTGTACAGCCGACCAAAGCTCGAACATCGACATCCTGATCGACGGCGAGCAGATGCATGTGACGGGCAACGGCACCGCTGGCGGCGGTGGCTGCAGCCCGAAGCGGACGCTGACCGTTCAGCGCGCACAGGGCGGCACGACGGCCGCATCGCACTCCGGTGGTGAGGATGTCACCCTGCTCACCGCGTCGGGTGTCGGCAACGACGACGACTGGTCCGACGTGTACGCGAACACCGCAACGAAGTGCACCAACATTGGCGCGCTCACGTGCTCGTTCGTCCATGACGAGCCGAATCACTCCATCTACACGACCGGCGGCTCGAAGGATGACCTCGACATCCCCAACTGGCGCCACACAAATGGCTCAGTCCCCGATGCTGATGAGATCCTCGACGGTTACGCAGCGAAGTACAACTCGTCAGGCGACCAGATCCTCGTCTTCGGTGCCGACCGATTTGCGGTCAACGGCTCGAAGGACTTCGGCTTCTGGTTCTTCAAGAACCAAGTCTTCGCCTGCCCCGATCCGGACGCCGGCTCCGCGTGTGACGGGGTCCCGGACGGCCAGTTTGCCGGCACTCACTCCGGTAGCACGGTGACGCCAGGCGACATTCTCATCCTGGGCACGTTCACCGGTGGCGGCGCGGACACGACGATCCGCGTCTTCAAATGGGTGGGCTCAGGTGCGAACCCGGCCGCCACCCAGAACGGAACCGTCGAGGGCCCGGACGCGGCATTCGTCGACTGTGCGGACACCAGCTTCAACGTAGACAACGGCTGCGGCACGGTCAACGACACGACGATCAGAGTCCCGTGGGAGTACGTGGCCAAGGGCGAAGCGACCGGCTTCCAGATCCCGAGTGGCGGGTTTGTGGAAGGCGCGATCAACCTCACCGACCTCGGCCTTGCTGGATGCTTCTCGTCGTTCGTCGCCGAGACGCGGTCCTCGCCCTCCGTCGATGCGCAGCTCAAGGACTTCCTTCTCGGCCAGTTCGAGTCGTGTGGTGCCGGGCTGTCCACGGCGGCCAACGGCCCGAGCGTCTCGATCGGCAGCGGCAGCGTCCAGGTGACCGACGATGCCACGCTCAACGTGACCGGCACCAGCGATTGGGCCGGCACCCTCCAGTTCTACCTCTGTGGCCCGGCGGTCACGACGTGTAACGCGAATGGTGTGGCCATCGGCAGCCCCATCGCGGTCGACGAGACAACGACCAACCCAATCACTTCAGCGGCTGCAACGGTCACGTCCGTTGGCCACTACTGCTGGTTCGCCTTCTTCGATAGCTCGACGAACGGAGTTCCGGATCGAGGTCACACGTCCCCGGCTGAATGCTTCGATGTCAACCCGGTGACGCCAACGCTCTCGACCCAGGCTCTTGGCCCACTGTCGACCGCGGTCTCCGGCCCGCTGCCCTTCGGTAGCGAGATGGGCGACGCGGCATACCTCGTCGGAACCGCGACGAAGCCTGGCTCGGCTGGTCCGAACAGCACGTATCCGACGATCAACCCGACCGTCCCTGGCGGTTTGGCCGGCGGCTCCATCACGTTCACCCTGCGCGGCCCCGACAACTGCGTCGCGACAGTCGTCGCGGGCAATCCGTCGCAGGCCGCGGTGTCCGGTGATGGGACGTACTACAGCGGCGTGGTGATTGCGCCCCTCCCGGGCGACTATCACTGGTCTGCTGCGTACTCCGGAGACAATCCGAACACATCGGCCACAACGCACAACACGGACTGCTCGGACACGGACGAGGACGTCACGGTCCAGCAGCTCCAGCCCACGCTGTCCTCGGCCCAGAGCTTCCTGCCCAACGACTCGGTGACCGTCACGGTCGAGACCGGCGCAGGCAACCTTGATGGCTATGTCATCTTCGAGCTCTTTGTCGACGACGACGATTGCAGCGGCGACGCTGCGTACACCTCTGACCAGATCGCGATCTCTGACACGGATGACTCGGACGGTCTGTCCGGCACCGCTGTGAGCGATAACGACACGGTGTACGTCGTCAGCGGGACCAACTTCTACTGGCGGATCACGTTCCACTCGAACAACACCGCCCACAAGAACATTGCCGGCGGATGCGGCAATGAGAATTCGAGCATCACGATCGACAACGGGAGCATCGAGCCCTAGGCACGGCTTCCGACGATCGCCGCCAAGCAGAGGCCCCGGCTCCGCCGGGGCCTCTTCATGTCTCGCTACCTGGGTCTCGGGCGTCCGTCGTCGAGGTGTCGTTCGGCCAGCCCCGCTCCCGCACCGAGCAAGACCCAGAAGACCGCCGCAGACGACGGCTCGCCCGTCATGAACGCGTCGGTGACGAGGTGCACGACTGCGGCGCCAGCCAGTCCAGCGAGGGCGAGGCGGACTTCAATCGGTACCTCTCGGCGCGCGACCCGGAACACGGCGACCAGGGTCCCGCCGATGATGAATAGGTACATGACGAGGGACGGCAGACCAGAGCCTGCCGCAGTTGAGATGTACACGTTGTGGGCGCTCTCCGGCCGGAACTTGGCCATGACCGCGGCACGGTCGGGCGTCAGGACCTCGTCGCGGTACCGGGGAAACAGCAGCACGTAGGTGTCCGGCCCGGTTCCGAGGATCGGGTGCTCGGAAGCGATTCGGATGCCGACCTCCCAAAGATCAAGGTGGCTTCGGTTCGAGCTCTCGGTCGCATTGGGTATCGAGGTGACTCTATCGACCACCCGACCGAAGAAGCCGCGGGCTGGCTCCCAGATGGCCGCGCCAACGACGAGGATGAGCGCGACCGCAGCAAGGCCCGCCGCGAACTTGGGCATGAATGTCCTGACGGAAGCCGGCATGCCGTTCGCGACAAGGACGGCGATGGCCACCGCGACTCCGACCGGCAGTCCCAGGTACGCACCGCGACTGAAGGTGAGGACGAACGCGGCGCCGACAAGAACCAATGCAACCGCGAGAACGAGGAGACGTCGTCGCCCTACCCCGGCGAGGCCGATCGCGGAAACGCCCGCCATCCCGAGGATCGATCCGAGCGCGTTCGCTTGGCCCACCGTTGAGAAGACCCGATCCTTGAAGAGGGCGTCCCAGATCGGATCCAGGCTGAACCACTGTGCAATCGCGTAAATCGCGCTGAGTGTCGCGCTTGCGATGAGCGTCGCCGACAGCACACGAGCGCGCTGGTCGTTGCGCATCGACCATCGCGCTGCCACGAACAGGACCACGTACGAGCTGATCGAGAGCAGCCCCTGGTATTGCAGGCGTTCACCCTTCAGGCTCTGATTGAGGTTGATCGAGAAGATCGTCGCAAGGACGGTGAGCAGCACGAATCCGACCAACCCGATATCGATCACACCGAACCGCGTGGGGGTGGCGCCACGCATGAAGGCGATCACCAGAGCGGTGAGTGCGACAAGCGCGATGAACCACAGAAGTTGCGACTTGGGTTGAGCGAACACGTCCGCCAGCGCGATCGTGAAGACCAGGGGCAGGAGGAAGCACGAAGCGGCCAGGATCGCCGCCAGGACGCGCGGCAGGCCATCGTCGTTTCGAGAGCGATCCGACCGACCTGAGCCAAGTCGCCGGCGCGTGCTGTGGCTTTCGGGTCGCTTCGCTGGAGTGGCATGGCGGGTCCTCGACATCGACCCGTAGCTGATGGCGAAGGCAGCGACACCGAGAGCGCCGTACACGAGGACCGTCGCGGCGATGCCTGCGCCAGACCTGAGGAATGTCGTGAAGGTCAAGCGCAGGTCACCAGAGGTTGGCGCTTCGCCGCCAGTGGGATGCGTCGCTGCCTGCCAGCTGGAGACTTCGTGACCGGCGACCGGGCCGAGTTCAGGCGTGGCGAACAGCAGAAGCGCCAGCACAAAGCTGGCTGCGGTGGCGTGAGACAAGACCCTGGCGATCAAGACGGAACCTGCTCCCGTGACGTGCCGCATCGCGTGGCTCCGCCCGCAGCGTATCTCGCCACGCGAACTGGCAGATCGCGATCGAGTCGGGGTTCGGCGTCGGCGAGGCGGCGCAGCTCGGTCGCAAAGAGCTGTCATCGTCCGCTAACCAATCTGCACTTGACGGCACACGAAAGGACTCCCAGACTCGATGAGCGACCTTCGCAATGACACCGAAGCCGTCGCAGTCAGGGGGGACCAGGGTCCTCGCGGGGCGCGAGTGGACCTCGGACCTCTACTTCCACCCGGGGGCAGTGAGGTCGTGCCGCGTGTCAGCGGACAGTAGGGCCCCAAGCCGTCGCCGACGGACAACTTCCGTACCTCACTTCTGGTTCCGATGTCGCCTGCCGGCCGGAGATCACTGCGGACTCGGACGCGCGGCATTTCGAAGGGAGGTGAGCCGGGCACCCGAACTGGGGACGTAGTCCCGAAGTCACAGTCTCGGTAACCCCGGGATCGCTCATGGAGGAGGCAGCCTTGAATCGCGCGCTCAAGTCCACATCACTCAAGCGCTACGGCGCGGTCCTTGCGACCGCAGCCCTCATCGCGTTGGTGCTCGCACCGAACGCACTCGCCGTGCACGACAACGGCATCTTCGAACTCGATGGCGACGCCTTTGAGGACGGAGCCGTCCTTGGCGAGGACTGGTCGCAGCTCGACGATTGGTCCGCCAACAACAACGAACCCCAATGGTGACGACACGGCACTCGCATCGGTCTTCATCACCGATCCGCTCGGCGGGCGGAACGACCCTGACGAGATCTTCACAGGCGGCGGGTCCAAGGACGACCTCGACATCGCTGCGGGAGGCGTGGCTGGCGCGACGGTCGGGCCGTGGCAGCACACTGCCGGCGCTGTCCCGGACAAGGACAACATCGAGAATGCCTTCGCGGCGGCGTACAGCTGTCCCGACTACGTCAACCCGGATCCGAACTCCAGTGAGAACGAGGACGCGGACAACCTGCCCGACCTCTGTCTCTACTTCGGCCTCGATCGCTTCGCTCGCAATGGCGATGCCCAGGTTGGCTTCTGGTTCCTCAAGGAAGACCTGAACGCCGACCCGGACGGCTCATTCTCGAGCCCGCACTCGGTCGGTGACATCCTCATCCTGTCGGACTTCACGAACGGCGGCGCGGTATCGACCATCCGGATCTTCCAGTGGGTCGGCACCGGCGGCGACACGGACGGGACGCTCGACAACGTCGCCAACCAGGTTGCCTGTTCCAATTCGACGGCTGACATCGCCTGCGCTAGTGCAAATACCAGCGTGGTCCCGTCGCCGTGGTTTTATGACGCCAAGGCGGGGCCCGACGGCAGCTTCCCGCTCGGCAGCTTCTTCGAGGGCGGCGTCAACCTCAACTCACTCGGCCTCGACATCGGCTGCGGCGGCAGCTTCCTTGCAGAGACCCGCTCCTCGCAGTCGGTCGACGCAACGCTGAAGGACTTCGCTCTCGGCGACTTCGCGCTTTGCGACGTCTCGCTGACGAGCTCGCCTTCGGCTGCTTCGATCGTTCTTGGCGACTCCATCACCGACACGGCCAATGTCAGCGGCACGATCGCCGGCGGCGGCGCTGGGCCGACGCCAACAGGCACGGTCAGCTTCTACCTTTGCGGTCCCAACGTCGCCAACTGCGCCACCGGCGGATCGCCCGTCCCATCCGACCCGGCAGCCGAAGTCACCCTCGGCGCATGTAACCCGGTCCAGGCCGGCCACGCGTGCGCGACATCGGCTGACGTCGGCGAGATGGTCACCTCCATCGGCACGTGGTGCTTCCGGGCGGTCTACACCCCGGCGGCGGATTCGGAATACGCCGGCCTCACGGCCGAGGACGGCTCCTCGGGCGAGTGCTTCACCGTGACTGACACCTCGTCCGGCTCCACCAGCCAGTCGTGGATCCCGAATGACTCCGCCACGTTCTCCTCAACCGGCGGAACAACTCTCGCCGGGAGCGTGACGTTCAGCCTGTACCCGAGTGGTGACTGCAGCGGCACCGCGATCTTCGTGGAGAGCCGGACCATCGGCACCAACACGGGCACGGCCACGGTCTTCACCACGAACGGCGATGGCGACACCACCGGCGCAGACGCTGACGAAGTGTTTGACGTCGGCGACTCGCCGCTCACCGTTTCCTGGAAGGCTGTGTTCACGAGCACGAACAGCGTCTCCGGTTCGTCCGCGGACTGCGAGGCCTCAACGCTGACGATCGACGACGACGTCCAGCCCTGACGCCACCCGCGTCAGGCAATGGGAGAGGCCCCGGCACCGCCGGGGCCTCTCCCATTTCGAGGGATGGTTTGGCGAGCGACGGCCACCCGTTGCACCGGCGCACCGGACGTTTCTGCCACCGACCGGCTCCGACCATTACAAACACGCCGTTTCCTTGACGCAGTGCACCTCCGGGCATCAAACTGCACGTTCGCACGGCAGTCACTGGGGTGCTGTCGTGAGCGCGCAAGGGAGTCTCGGGGACGCTTCGAGATTCCAAGCACTTCCTCCGGGGGAAGTGAGGTCGTATCCGCGTGACAGGGGCCTCGCCGGAGTTTCCGGCGTCGATCACCCAGGGCAGCCAGGCCGCGGTCTCCGCGTGCGCCTGTGCCTGTCACGCCCTCACCACCAACAATTCCAGCAGCCAGCGGTCCCCGAGACCGGACGCGGAGCCCCGTCAGCCTGACGGGGCTCCCGTCTTGTCGGCAACGGTTCCTGGCTGCACGTGGGACGCCTAAGTCAGTCGGGAATCATCCGTGGGCATAAGCCCACGGGGGGAAGGTAGGAGGCCATCTATGGCGGTTAGTGTCACGACAAGGGACGGACGGATCGTCCGAACCATGTCACCCGGGGAGCTCCTCGCGGAGCTTTCGCTCGGGGTCGAACGGCCCATCCGGGCCAAGCGATCCGGCCGCCGGCCAATGGGCGGTCGCAGCATGCATCGCCTCGCGGGCGTGCTCGGCGTCATGACGGTCCTGCTCCTCGGCGTGAGCAGTGTCTTCGCCGTCCATGACCAGGACTTCGAGCTCGACGGCAACGCGCAGGACAGCGCGCCCGGCCTGCCCGACGACTGGAGCAACGTCTTCGCCGGCAACGACAATGCCATCATCTCCACCTTCGTTGACGATCCGCTCGGCGGCGTCGCCGATCCGGACGAGATCTTCACGACCGGTGGGTCGAAGGACGACCTCGACATTGCCGCCGGCGGCACGGGCACGGTTGGCCCGTGGGCCTGGACGATCGGCAACGTCCCGGACAAGGACAACATCGAAGACGCCTTCGCCGCGGCCTACAACTGCGACGACTTCCCGAGTGGCGGCGGCTTTGGTGACGCGAACAGCGATCCGGACCTGTGCCTCTACTTCGGCCTCGACCGCTTCGCCAACAACGGCGATGCGCAGGTTGGCTTCTGGTTCTTCCAGAGCAGCCACGACCGCATCGGGACAACCGGCGGATTGTTCGAGAACCCGCACGATATCGGTGACGTCCTGATCCTGTCCGACTTCACGAACGGCGGCGTGGTCTCCACGATCCGCGTCTTCAAGTGGGTCGGGACCGGCGGCGACACCAACGGCACCCTTGACAACGTCTTCAATGGCGTCGCCTGCTCGACGACGACAGCCCCTGACGTCTCTTGTGCCCAGGCGAACACCGCGTCTATCCCGTCGCCTTGGCCATACACACCCAAGTCCGGCGCCGCGAACACGCTGCCCAAGGGCAGCTTCTTCGAGGGCGGTGTCAACCTGTCGGCCCTCGGGCTCGACATCGGCTGTGGCGCTTCGTTCCTTGCCGAGACTCGCTCTTCGCAGTCGGTCGACGCGACCCTCAAGGACTTCGCCGAAGGCAGCTTCTCGCTCTGCGGCATCGAAGTCACGAAGAGCGGCGATACGCTGAGCAAGGTCGGCGACTCGGTCGATTATTCGATCACCGTCGAGAACACCGGCTCCGTGACGCTCTACAAGCAGTCGATCACGGACACGCTGCTCGGCAGCCTCACTGGCAACGCGGGCTGTGGCGCGAGCCTCGCCCCGGGCGCCACCTGCACCATCAACACCAGCCGGACCGTTCAGGCCGGTGACCCAGACCCGCTTCCGAACACCGTCACGGCGATCTACGACTCGTCGGCTGCCCTGGATGGGAGCGAAGTCAACGATTCGGATGACCACAGCGTCAACCTCTTCCAGCCGTCGATCACGGTCGACAAGTCGGGCGACGCGCTGAGCAAGGTCGGTGACTCGGTCAACTACACGATCACCGTCAGCAACACGAGCAGCACCGACACCCCGGCGATGTCGTGCACGATCACCGATCCGCAGCTCGGCGTGAGCAAGACCGTCACGATCGCGAACGGCGCAAGTGACGTCACGAATGCGTCGCGGACCACCCAGGCCGGCGACACTGATCCATTCGTCAACACGGCGAGCGCCAGCTGCACGATCGCCGGCTTCCCGAACGTCCTCACGGGCTCGGACAGCCACTCGGTCAACCTGTTCCAGCCGTCGATCGACATCGACAAGACGGGCGACACGCTGAGCAAGGTCGGTGACTCGGTCGATTACACGATCACGGTCACGAACACGAGCTCGGCCGACTCACCGGCCTGCGTCGGCACGGTCACGGATGCGATGCTTGGCATCAGCCAGGCCATCAACCTCGCACCCGGCGCCTCAACGACCATCAACGCCAGCCGCACGGTTGTGGCCGGTGATCCCGACCCGGTCGTGAACACCGCCTCCGTGAGCTGCTCGCCGACGGGCTACCCGAACGTCCTCACGGACTCGGACAGCCATTCGGTCAACCTGTTCCAGCCGTCGATCGACCTCGACAAGACCGGTGATGCCACCTCGAAGGTCGGCGACTCGGTCGACTACTCGATCGTCGTCACCAACACGAGCTCGGCGGACTCGCCGAACTGCGTCGGCACCGTGACAGACGCGATGCTTGGCATCAGCCAGGCCATCAACCTCGCACCTGGCGCATCAACGACGATCAACGCCAGCCGCACCGTGGTGGCCGGCGATCCCGATCCGCTCATCAACACGGCGTCGGTGACCTGTTCACCGGTGGGCTTCCCGAACGTCCTCACGGACTCGGACAGCCACTCGGTCAACCTGTTCCAGCCGTCGATCACGTTCGACAAGACGGGCGACGCCCTCTCCAAGGTCGGCGACCCGGTCAGCTACACGATCACCCTCAACAACACGAGCTCGGCGGACTCGCCGAATCTCTCGTGCACGATCACCGACGTGATGCTCGGGATCAGCAAGAGCGTCAACCTTGCCGCGGGTGCAACCGATACGACGACCGCGTCGTACACGGTCCTCCCGACCGACACGGATCCGCTCCTCAACACGGCCAGCGTCAGCTGCACCGTGGACGGCTTCCCGAACACCCTGACGGGCTCCGACGGGCACAGCGTCAACCTGTTCCAGCCCGCCGTCTCTGTCGTCAAGACAGGGCCCGCCACCGCCTCGGTCGGCGACACCGTGACGTATCACTTCGTGATCACGAACACGGGATCGTCTGACTCGCCGAGCCTTGTCCTCGACAGTGTCACCGACACCGTCATCGGAGACCTCACCGCGATCGCAGCGGCCAACGGCTGCACCACGCTCACAACTCCGGGCGGCTCGTGTGCGTTCGACGCGAACTACACGATCCCGGCCGGCAGCCCGGATCCATTGGTGAACGTCGTCACCGTTCATTACCACCCGGCTGACTTCCCGAACGACATCACGGCCTCCGACGACCACTCGCTGGACATCTTGGCCGGCGAGGGTTGCACGCCCGGTTTCTGGAAGAACCACACCGAGGTCTGGGATGACACCGACGACCAGATCTTCCTTGACCTGGGTATCACTACGGACACGCTGTACAGCGCTGCGTTCGGCCTCCCGGCCGGCGAGCTCTCAGCGGCGGGCCTTTCTGAGACCCTGACCCTCGAGCAGGCTATCAACACGGGCGGCGGCGGCTTCCAGGCCCTCGTTCGCCACAGCACGGCCGCACTGTTGAACTCGGGCACGGTTGCGTACCCGTACAGCACTGCACAGGTGATCGCCGGCGTCCAGGCCGCGTTCGCCAACGATGACGCGAACTACAACGGGTTCCTGGATGCCATCTCGGCAGCCAACAACCTGCCACACGACAGCTGCCCGCAGTCAGATCCTTCGGACTGACGCCCAGCGACTCCTGATCCGAGAGGCCCGGCCCGCTGGCCGGGCCTCTCGGCGTTCCGGCAGTTCGCCGACTCTCCGACTAGAGTTTCGCGACGCCGTCCCACAGTTGAGGTCAATCCTGTGAAGCTTCGGGTCGCGAGTGCGTTCGTCGCGGCTGCCCTGGTCATGGCTGCCTGTGGCGGCTCCGCATCTCCCAAGCCTTCGCCGACTCTCGTCGAGGGCCGAACCCCAGGCGCCGAGGATGCGACTCGGAGCTTCGAGATCAGCGAGGTTGGGCTCGGCGACGAGGGCTACGTCACCATTCACAACTACACCGACGTGGCCAGCAGCCTGGATGCCTTGTTCCTTTGCCAGCACGACCAGTGCGTGGACCTGCCGGATACGGTCGTCGAGCCAGACGCGTCGGCGCGCGTGGCGGTTGGCGACGGCACGGGCATTGACGACGTCGTCGAGACCGACGCGCCGCTGGCGCTCACGCCGGCGAACGGCGAGATCGCCCTCTTCGCGACGCAGGACACCGACGACTCGAGCGCGATCCGTTCATACCTCCAGTGGGGATCCACGCCACACGAGATGACCGACGTCGCCATCAAGGCGGGGTTCTGGGTGGTCGGCGGGTTCGCGCCGAGCGCGCCCTACGCCACCCGTCTCTGGAAGACGGACGCGAACCTCTGGGTCTGGGACCCAGGCACCTAGCCGCGCGACGTGGCGAAACGTCGCCGGACCCACACCCGCGCCGCTGCGCCACCCAGAGCCATTGGCCGCAGTCGATCGACGGACGTATCGCCCACCTCAGGGAACGCGGGGCGGAGATCGGTCGTCCTCGTCGGTGCGGCTCTCCTGGGCCTGACGGTCGTCATCGGTGGCATCGTCGCCGCGTTGGGCGGAACGCCTTCCGTCAGCCCGAGTCCAAGCCCGAGCCCGGCAGGTGCGAGTTCGCAGCCGAGCGGCTCGATTGCTCCGACACCTTCCACCCCTGCGCAGGCGTCATTTGGTGCGCCCACGGTGGATCCACAGGGCCGGTATCCCACCATCGACGGGGTCAGCTGTGACTCGCTCGAGCACACGGACTTTCACATCCATGCGCATCTCGTCATCCGAGTGAGCGGTGAGAGCCAGGTCGTTCCCGAAGGAATCGGCATCCACGACACATGCCTCTACTGGTTGCACACGCACCGCGCCTCGGGGATCATCCATGTTGAGGCGCCAGCCGACGCGCAGGTCACGCTCGGAACGTTCTTCGATATCTGGGGTCAGCCGCTGAGCGCGACACAGGTTGCAGGATGGCCCGCGGGACCCGAGGCATCCGTCTTTGTGTTCGTCAACGGCGAAGGCTATACGGGTGATCCACGCATGATCCGGCTCAAGGACCTTGAGAACATCGAGCTCCAGGTCGGACCGGCGCCGCTCGAACCGTTGCCCTACGAGTTTTCGCCGGACTTTCGCTAGGGCGTGAATCAGAACGCCGGGCCTCGCGGCCCGGCGTTCGGTGTTGCGGTGTGGCGGCGAGTTAGCCGCTGACGCTGAATGTCGTGTCGGCGATGACTCGGAAGCGGCCGTTGCTGCCCCAGTAGCCTTCCTGGGCGACGCACGTTGCGGCGCCGTAGGTCCACGAGGGCGTTGGTCCAAGAGTGAACGTGGCCGTGCTGCCCGACGCCTTGACGTACTGGGCGTACACGAGCGTGCCGTTCTGGAAGCAGGCCGCATAGGCCCACGTGCCGGTGCCGCCGGGATTGAGGGTCGCCGTCGTGGTGCCCGCGAATGTGCCGTCCGGCACGGTGATGTGGCCGCGGCCACCGGCATCGACGCCCGTTGTGCCGCTCAGCGTCTCAGCCGGTCGGTAGAGCGGCGAGAGGACGAGCAGCGTGGTCGCGATGATGAGGGCGACGACCAGGGCTTCGCCGATCGCGACGATCGCGTGGCGTGCGCCGGTCGACGCAGCAGAACCAGCCGGCATGGCTGACCTCCAATGCTGGGTGGTGGATCCCACCCGTTGGCTTTCGGTAGCCCGGCTGACTCGCCTCGCGAGTCCCGTGGCTTTGCGTCCCCGGGTCGCCCCGGGTTTGCCCTTGTCGAGCCAGTCGCCGGTGCGGCCTGGCTGTCACGGGTTTCCCCGCGCTTGGTTGAACCCTACGGTTGCGTTAGGGGCGGAACGATAGGAGCAACGTCAGGTGGGGTCCGGTCCCGAAACTGCCCTCGACCGCACACCGCTCAGGCCGACGCCTCTCAACCACTCGACCGATCGTTGCTGACGGGCACCAGCTTCAGCCGGGAATCAAACGACCGGCCGGAGACCGGCCGGTCGTCGTATGAGGTGGCGCGGCAATTTCCGCGAGCGATCAGCCTGCGGCGGCGAATGCGTCCGTGGCGATCACGCGCCAGCGGGTGCCGTTCTGCCACCAGCCGTCCTCGGCCCAGCAGGACGCCGCTCCGCCCTTCCAGGAGGGCGTCGGCCCGAGGGTCAGCGTGCCGGTCCAGGCGGTCCCGTACCTGATCCACTGCTCGTACACGACCGTGCCGTTCTGAGAGCACTTTGCGTGCACCCACTGGGCGCCGCTCGAGCCGCGATGCGCGGTCGTCGTCGTTGCGTATGTGCCGTCATCGACCCAGAAGGTCGCGCTCGACAGGTCGCGGGTCGGCTTGCCGGCGAGGGTCGGCGCGCCGATGACGCCGACGGCGAGGGTTGCAAAGAGGGCAGCGCGTGCGAGGCGCTTCGTTCGATCTGTCACCAGAACCTCCAGAGTCCATTCGGTAGCCCGGCTGACTCGGTGCTATCACCCGAGTCCCGTGGCTTTGCGTCCCCGGCTCACGCCGGGTTTGCCTTTGTCGTGTCGGAGGCCTGGTGGCCATCCGCCGCGGCAGGGCGTGAGATCGATAGTCGACTCGCACCCAGAGCTGCTGGGGGACAGTCTGGGCCGTTCGGGGCGGTTCGACCTATGTGCCCATGGTACCGGCCGAGCTCGGTACCGTCGTCAAAGGAGCGTTACAAAAGCGTGCCAAACCACACCGCACCACACAAGACCACACCAGCCGGTGCGGATGAGCAGCAACGTTTCCGTTGCCCTAGCGCACCGATTCGCCCGGTCGGACGTCATGAACCTCGACGTCGCCGAGGCCGCGTTTCGAGAGCTCCGCGCGGAGCTCGTCCGGTGTGCCGGCGAGGATCGGGAAGGTCCCGTAGTGGATCGGCAGGACGTGCTTCACACCGAGGTATTCGACCGCCAGCGCCGCTTCGCGCGGACCCATCGTGAAGTGGCCGCCGATCGGCAGCATCGCCAGGTCCGGCGCGTACAGGTCGCGGATCAGCTTCATGTCGCCGAACACGTTCGTGTCGCCCGCGTGATACAGCCGCGTGCCGTCCTCGAGCTCCACGACGAAGCCCGCCGGTTCGCCGAAGTAGAGCGTCGTCTCGCCGCCGGCGTTCCAGTCGCCGGCCGAGTGGTCGGCGCCGGTCATCGTGACTCGTAACCCTGCAGCCGAAACCGTGCCGCCCTTGTTCATGCCGATGACCTTGTCCTTGCCGGCGTAGTTTCGAGAGAGCCACAGCTGGAGCTCGTGGATCGCCGGCCAGTCGGGTTGGAATCGTGACGCGATCTGGAGGGCGTTGCCCATGTGGTCGCCATGGCCGTGGGTGACCAGCATGACGTCGCAGCGGTCGACGAGATCCGGTGTCTTCGGGCTCAGCGGGTTGCTGAACCAGGGGTCGAAGAGGATCGTCTTGCCCTCCCCGGTGCGGACCTCGACACAGGCGTGGCCGTACCAGGTGATCGTGCAGGAGCGGTCGAAAGCCACGGGTGCACCTCCGGTCCCCATCGTACCGAGCGGGCTACACTCGGGCGCGTGCCCAGCCAGCAGATCGCCCAGAACCTGGCGTTCATCAACTGGACGATCCTCAGCGGACTCGCGATCGGCTCGTACGCGGCGGTCGTCCTGGGCCAGTTCCGAACCACCGCCACGAAGGGCTACCTCGGCTTCGTGGCGTTCACGGCCGCCGTCTTCGGCGGCCTCGCGCTTCTAGCTGACGGCGCGCTTCCGGCGCGAGGCGGCGACCTCGTCGGCATCGACACGACGATCCGGACGTACGGACTGGTGGCGCTCTCCCTCGCCGCGTTGATGACGACGATCTCGATCGCGCGCGCTGAGCGATCCCGATTCCTCGCGATCGCCGGGCTCACGGCCGCCGTGCTCGCGCTCGCCGGCGCGGCCCTGGCCTGGTCCGACGGCTCCGCGATCGGAGCCGCGCTCCTCTTCGTCCAGCTCGGTGTCCTCGCGGCGGCGACCGGCGGTGTCTGGGCGGCGATGATCCTCGGCCACTGGTACCTCGTGACGCCGAAGCTGCCCGAAGCGCCGCTCGTCCTCTTCGCCCGGATCCTGCTCGCAATCGTCGGTCTGCAGGTCGTCCTCTTCGCGGTCTGGCTGGCGACCGGCGCCGGTCCGGCCGGTCACGGCGGCTTCGCCGAGCTGACCGGGCCTTGGGCGATCTTCGTGTGGCTGCGGTTCGTCGTCGGGCTGATCTTCCCGCTCGTCGTGTCATGGGCCGCGATCCAGACCGCCCGCACGAGGTCGATGGAATCGGCGACCGGGCTCCTGTACATCAACGTCGGCTCGATCGCCGCGGGCACGATCCTCGCCGCCGGCCTGTACTTCGGCGCCGGCATCCTCGCCTGAACGACGCCTGAACGAGGCCCAAGAGGACCACGGATGAAGACGAGCCAGGACTGGATCCCGACCCTCGCGGATCACGAATGGATCGAGAAGGCCGCGCCGCCCGTCCACCCGACCCTCGTCGCGATCGAGCGCGATGCGGCGCCCGACAACGTCCCGATCCTTGACCGCGCCAGCGGCCGCGTGCTCGCAGCGCTCGCCGCGGATCGGAGAAGGATCGTCGAGGTCGGGACGGCGATCGGCTACTCGACGCTCTGCATGGCGCTCGCCCAGCCCGACGGCGGCACGATCGTGACGATCGACCCGGACGTCAACCGAACCGCCCGAGCTCGTGTCCACTGGCGTCTCGCGGGGATCGCGGAGGACCGGATCACGGTCGTCAACGCGCCCGCGCTCGACGCCTTCAAGGCTCGCGAGCCGGCGCTCGAAGGCCCGTTCGACATGGCCTTCATCGACGCCCTCAAGCCCGAATACGGCGGCTACTTCGAAGCGATTGCCACACGGCTCGAACCGGGCGCGATCGTCGTCGCCGACAACGTCCTCTGGGGCGGCCGCGTCTCCGGCGCCCGGAAGTCGCAGCCGGGCGACCACAGTCGAGAGCTTCGGGCGTTCTGCGAGCGGGTCCTGGCCGACCCCCGCTTCGCCTCGACGATCCTGCCGATCGGTGACGGCCTGCTCCTCGCCGTCCATCGCGGGTGACCGTAGCGGTGCGGGTTCGCGTTCGCCTCTTCGCGATCCAGCGCGAGCTCGCCGGGACGCGTGAGCTCGAGCTCGACCTGCCCGACGGCGCGACCGTCGATGACGCCTGGGCCGCCGTCGTCGAGCGCCATCCGGTCCTCGCGCCGGGCCGCCCGTCCGTGCGGTTCGCGGTGAACGGCGAATACGTCTCGGCCGACGCGCCGGTTGCGGGCGGTGATGAGCTGGCGTTCATCCCGCCGGTCAGTGGTGGGGCAGGGGAGCGCCGGATCCTGGAGCTGCGTGCAGAGCCGTTCGGCGTGGAGCTGACCACGGAGCTCGCGGCGCGCCTCGCGACGTCCGCGGACGGCGCGATCGTGGCATTCCTCGGCGTGACCCGCGAGACGCCGGGCACGCCGGCGCCGGGCCAGGAAGCGGCCGCGCAGGGCCACGATGGCCGCTCCGTCGAGGAGCTCGAATACGAAGCCCACGAGCCGATGGCCCTCGGCGTCCTCGAGGCGATCGCGGACGAGATCGAGGGCCGCTTCGGCGTGGAACGCCTGGCGATCGTCCATCGGACCGGCACCGTGCCGCTCGGTGAGCCGTCGGTCGCGATCGTTGCCTGCTCGCCGCACCGTGACGCCGCCTTCCAGGCGGCCCGCTACGCGATCGACGAGACGAAGGCACGAGCGCCGATCTGGAAGGCCGAGCAGTTCCGCGACGGCCACGTCTGGATCGGCGAACCGGCGCGAACGGGCCCGGAGAGTCGCTGATGGTTGGACCAGGCCGCCCAGACCGCCCAGGCCGCGCGGACGAGCCGCGCCTTCGAGACCTCCGCGAGCTCGCCGACGAGCTCGGTCGGATCTGGCTGGCCGCGGCGGAGGTCCAGACCACCCCGGGCCGCGAGCGCGCGGTGCTCCGGCTGTTCGGCGTCGAGGGCCTCGACGGCGAGGGTCGGCCGCTGGCGGCGGAGGTCGTCGATCGCTACCTCATGGCGGATCGCACCCGCCTGCCCGCGGGGATCGCGCTGCCGTTCGTCGTTGCCCTCCTCGAGTACGACGTCCCGCCGCAGCGCCTCGCGCTCGATGTCGCGTCGGGCGCCGTGGACCTTGGCCTCGAGGCGAAGCTCCTCCAGCGCAACGACCAGGCCGCGGCCGCGCAGACCGAGGCCGAACGGCTGGTCAACGCCGCTGTCGAGCGGATCGACGCCAACCGGACCGCCCGGCGCGAGCTCCTCGAGCTGCTCGGCGATGCGCCGGGGCCGTGGATCGGCACGAGCCTCCTCGAGCCGGCCGTCCACGAGGCGGCGGAGGAAGCGCGCCAGCTCGTCCTCGATGGCGCGGACGTGGTCCAGGTCGACGTTCCCGCGGGCCGCGAGCTCGTCCGCCGACTCGGCGAACGCGGGGTGGAGGTGCCGCGCTGGCTGCCCCGCGACCGCGGCCCCGCGGCGCCCCCGGATGACGCGCCGGCGGGCTCGCAGCGCGGGCTTGCCGGCCTGCGCGACTCGCTCGATCGGGCGGCGGCCTCTCGAGGCGCCTATGTCCGGCTGCTCGCGACGCCGCCGGCCCTCGCGACGCCGGAGACCGCGGTGGTCGCGGCCTTCGAGCGGATCGACATCGTCGAGGGCGACCCGGTCACCGACATCATCAGCGCGGGCATCGATCCGGCGCGCGCGATCGCGGACCACGTGGCTGCTGCCGGCTTCCATCGCCGCGCCGGGACCGCGGTCGTGCTTGGGCCAGGGCCACTGACTGTCGCGCCGGACCTGGCCGCCGGCATCCCCTCCGACGCGGCCACGCGCGCCGGCCGCGCGATCGCGCTCCAGCTCATGTCCGCTGGCCTGATGCGCGCGGCGGGGCTGGCCCCGGAGGTGATCCACATCGGGGCCCTGCCCGCGTGGCTGGCGGACGAGCCGGACGCCGTCCCGCGCTCCGCCGCGGACGTCGCCCTGCGCCGCGCCCTCCTCCCGGAGCATCCGCTCGCCTTCGTCGAGCCATCCGACGTCGAACGCGGTCTCACGTGGCCCTACCTCGTGGCGACGCTCGCGTCCCGCCCGGCCGAGGGCGGGCTGGTCCTCCGCCGGCGATCGACCGGCTCCTTCGCCTCGTCCGCTGCCTCCACGCGCGCCGCCGTCGCGGTCGCGCACGGGCTCGACCAGGCCCTCGCGGGCCGCGAGCTGAGCGGGGTTGCGGCCGAGCATTGGAGCGCGGCGATCACGACGATCGCCGAGACCCTCTGGCGGCTCCAGCAGGACGGCTGGGACTGGCTCGTGGGGCCCGCAACGGAGACCGGGCGCGGTGGGCTCGGACGCGATTCGGTCGCGACCCGGAAAGCCGGAGCCGACATCGTGGAGCAGGCGTTTGGGCTTGGCGGCCGGCCGGGGGCCGCGGCCCGGGGTTCGACCTAGGGGTTCCGAGCTAGCCTCGGGCCAGCCCAGGGTTCGGCCTAGGGTTCGACGGCTTCCGCGTCGGACGCGGCGATGATCTGGCCGCCGCCCCGCCGCTTGCCGGAGTACATCGCGGCATCGGCTCGCTCGATGAGGGTGTCGACGTCCGTGCCGTCATCCGGATAGAGCGCGATGCCAACCGTCAGGTCGACGTCCATCGCGCCGGCGGCGGCGATGACCTCCTCGCGGAGCCGCCGGGCAACCTCGAACGCCGCCGAAACCCCGGAGTTCGGGAGGATGAGCGCGAACTCGTCGCCGCCGTAGCGGGCGACAAGGTCTTCGGTTCGGGCGGCCGTTCGAACGGCCTGCGCGATCCTGTGCAGGAACATGTCACCGACGGCGTGCCCATGGCGGTCGTTGATGGCCTTGAACCGATCCAGGTCCGTGAAGAGGATCGCGAGCCGGCCGTGATGGCGCTTCGCCTCGGACACGCGCGCGGTCAGCGCGTCGCGGAACGCGCGATGGTTTGCGAGGCCGGTCAGCGAATCGGTTGCGGCGAGCTCCCGGGCCCGTCGGGCCTGCGCCTGGCCGAAGGCGAGACCGGTCTGGTCTGCGAGGCCCCGAAGGAGCTCGAGCTCCGTTGGGTCCGGCGTTCGCCGACGATCCCAGAGGACCGGCAGGATGCCCATGAGGTGGCCCTCGCTGTGGATCGGCACGAGCGTGATCGCGCGGACCCATCTCGGAAGGCCAAGCCCGGTGACGACGATGGCATCGCGCGACCGCTCGATATCGATCGTCATCGACCGGCCCTCGCGCATGTCGAGTTCGACGTCGCGCCCGACGTGGTCCGACAACGCCGCGATGGCTTCGATCGAGATCGTCCGCGTCTCCGGCGTTCGCCAACGCCGGATCTCGTACGTGCCGTCCGCGCGGCGCACCGCGATCGAGCGCACACGTCCGCCAACGAGGGAGCGCAGGCGCGAGTCGAGCGTCTGGGCGATCCGTGTCGGCGACTCCTGCTGGGAAAGCAGGCCGGCGACGTCGAGGATCGCCCGGAGGTCACCGCGGTTGCGGCGACTCTCGCCGACCGTCACGCCGATAAAGGCGCCGTACAGGAGAAAGAGCGCCAGGACGTTGACGAAGAGTGTGTAGTCCTCGGCGATGCCAAGGCGCATGCGCTCCGCTTCCTGGACGACGAACGCGAATGAGGAAACGGCGATCGACGTGATGGTCCCGATCGGGCCGAAGAGGATTGCCGCCTCCATCGCCAGGATCGGATAGCCGAGGTAGACGACCCATGAGTTCGATTCGACGTAAGCCTGCCCGATGAGGTAGCCGGCCGTGGAATCACAGACGAGGCCCGTGAGGGCGATCGCCGACGCGAGCTCGAGCCGGCCGGAGCGGAACCACACCGCCTGAACGGTCAGCGCGACGACCATCGCGAGGACGCCGCCCGCGTACGGCATCCATGCGACGTCGGGCTGGATGAGGACGATCCCGAGGATGAGCACGACGCCGAACGCGCGAATCGCGAAGAGCCCGTGCTGAAGCGACAGCGCCTCGCTCAGCTCCGGCGCCGCCACCGCCTGGTGGACCGCAACGTGCGGGCGCCGGAATGACGTCAGCGTCCCGAGGACGGCCCACGGGAACAGACCCAGCCGCTGGCGGATCGAGGGTGCGTCGTCGCGCAGGTCGCCCGGAAGGACCGGCGGCGCGGCCGCAGGGCGAGCGAGTTCGGTGGACGGTTGGCCCTCCATTCGCGCCATCGTCGGGCGCGGCCGGGGGGCCGGGCATCACCCGAACGTACCCCTCCGCATGGACCCGCCCGAAACCGCCGGGATGAAGTGGATCGTGGCGCCCGCCGGGACGGCCGTTCCGAGCTCGCCGCGTTGGCCGGCCACGAAGACGTTCAGGTGCTCCCGGAGGACCGGCCCCGCATCGATCAGCCGGTTCCGCATCCCCGGGACGTGACGCTCGAGGCCGTCGATGACGTCGGCCACGGTTGCGCCGTCGATCTCGTAGCGGCGCTCGGCGCCGGGGAAGAGCGCGACCAGCGAGCGCGGCAGCACGACGGTCGCCATTCAGGCGTCGACGACGTGCGCCTCAACCGACCAGACCGCCGGCAGGTGGGCCGCGATCTCCTGCCATGACTCGCCGCCATCGGGGCTCGCCCAGACCTCGCCGCCCTCGGTCCCGAAGTACACGCCGACATTGTCGTGGCGGTCGACCGCCATCGCCTCGCGGAGCACCGTGATGTAGGCGTCCTGCTGGGGCAGGCCCTTCGCGAGGCGCGTCCAGCTCGCGCCGCGGTCGTTCGTGCGCCACACGGCCGCGGCGGCGTCCGGCATGAAGCGCCCGCGATCGTCGCCGTTCATCGGGATGATCCACATCGTGTCCGCGTCGCGCGGGTGGCCCACCGCCGGAAAGCCGAACTGCGACGGCAGCCCGGGCGTGATCTCGTTCCACGACTCGCCGCCGTTGTCGCTGCGGTAGACGCCGCAATGGTTCTGCTGGTACAGCGTCTCCGGCTCGCCCGCGGCTGCGTACATCTTGTGGACGCATTGCCCGAACTCGGGGTAGATGTTCTCGGGGTTGAAGTCCGCCCGGACGCCCTTGTTTCGAGTCGTCCAGGTTGCGCCGCCGTCGCGCGTCTCGAACACTCCGACCGCGGAGATCCCGACCCACATCCGGTTCTTGTCCGTGGCGTGGGGCGAGATTGTGTGCAGGATGAGACCGCCGGCGCCGGGCTGCCACTCGGGTCGCGACGGGTGGTCGCGGAGCGCGCCGACGTGGCTCCAGGTCTTGCCGTCATCCTCACTGCGGAACAGGCCGGCCGGTTCGACGCCGGCGTAGATCGAGCCGTTGGCGGCCGTGACGTTCCAGATCGTCGGGATCTTCGGGCCGTCGTCGCCGTACGTCAGGCCCTCGGACGAGTGCGTCCACGTCTTGCCGAGGTCTTCCGACCGCCAGACTGCCGGTCCGTACCACGGGCTGCCGCCGCCGGCGAGGAGCGCGCCGGTCCGCTGATCGACCGAGATGTCGTGGATCGGCCAGCCTTCGCACAGGGGTTCGGAGACGGTCCAGCTCTTGCGCGCCGCGTCCGATTCGAGGATGAAGGCGCCCTTCCGGGTGCCCACGAGCAGCATCGACTTTGTCGCCATGACCGGAGGGTACGACGAGCCCCGCCGCCCTGCCAGCCGGCCCGTACGATGCCGTCCGTGGCGATGATGCGACGGACTCGTCGAACCGCCGGCGGCATTGCGCAGCTGCCGTGGCGGCGGCTCGTCAATCCGTTTCGGCCGGTCGAGGTCATCTCGGCCGACCAGGTCGAGGCGATCCACCGGGCATCGCTCCGCATCCTGTCCGAGATCGGGCTCGAGCTCCTGGGCGACCAGGCGCTCGACATCCTGGAGCGCGGCGGCGCCCACGTGGACCGTTCGAACCGTCGCGTGCGGATGGATCCGGCCCAGGTCGAGGAGCTCGTCGCGCTTGCGCCGAGGGAGTTCGAGCTCCACGCCCGCAATCCGGAGCGCAGCGTCCGGTTCGGTGGTTCGAACGTCGTCTTCTGCGCCGTTGGCGGGCCGGCATTCGTCAGCGACCTCGACCGCGGCCGGCGAGCGGGCACGTTCGCCGACATGGCCGACTACGTGAAGGTCATCGGCACGCTCAACGTCCTCCACCAGGAGGGCGGCGGACCGTTGGAGCCAACCGATCTCCCGGTCCTCACTCGTCACCTCGACATGTATCGCTGCTTCGCGACGACGCTTGACAAGACGTGGCACTGCCTGGGTTTCGGGCGGACCGTCGTGGACGACGGCCTGGAGGTGGCGGCGCTCATCCGCGGGATCTCGCGCGAGCAGCTCGTCGCCGAGCCGTCGCTCATGACGATCATCAACACGAACTCGCCGTTGCGCCTCGACGGGCCGATGTCCGACGGGCTCATCGAGATGGCGCGGTTCGGCCAGCCGGTCGTCGCGACGCCGTTCACGCTCGCGGGGGCCATGTCGCCGGCCACCATCGCGGGCGCGCTCGCGGAGCAGAACGCCGAGGCGCTGTTCATGGTCGCGCTCGCGCAGCTCGTGCGGCCCGGCGCACCGATGGTCTACGGCGGCTTCACCTCGAACGTGGACATGCGGACGGGCTCGCCGGCGTTCGGGACGCCGGAATCCGTCAAGGCGCAGCTTGCGACCGGGCAGCTCGCGAGGCGCTACGGGCTGCCGTGGCGATCGTCGAACGCGACGGCGTCGTCCGTCGTTGACGCTCAGGCCGCATACGAGTCCGAGATGGCAGTCTGGGGCGCGTTGATGGGCGGCGTGAACCTGCTGTACCAGGGCGCCGGCTGGCTCGAGGGCGGCCTCACGGCGTCGTTCGAGAAGCTCATCCTCGACGCCGAGATCCTGCAGATGATGTCCGAGGTCCTCCAGCCGCTCGCAACGGACGAGGCGACCCTCGGCTTCGACGCGATCGCCGAGGTTGGCCCGGGCGGCCACTTCTTCGCGTCGCCGCACACCCTCGAGCGCTACGAAACGGCGTTCTACCGGCCGCTGATCTCCGACTGGCGGAACTTCGAGACCTGGCAGGACGATGGGGCTCAGACCGCGACCCAGCGCGCGAACCGCGTCTGGAAGCAGCTCCTCGCCGAATACGAGCCGCCCGCGCTGGAACCTTCCCGCCTCGAAGCCCTGGACGCGTTCATCGACCGCCGCCGGACCGAGATCGAGCGCTCGGCCTGACGTTCCCGCGCCTCGCGCCTTTCGCCAGGCGAATGCAACGGACGAGTTGGCGCCGTTTCCTGCGCGTTCTTCCCGTCGGGCGCAGGTTTTGTAACTGCCTTTGCGCCAGCCGCAGAAAACGCACGGATGTTGAGGCTGTGGGGTCGCTTACATTCGCCTCGCGAAAACGGAGGGGATCGCCCAAGCGGGTGTCGGCGAGGCGCTAGGATCGCGAGCGTGGGCGCCAAGCGGTACGACTACGTCATCGTCGGCGGCGGCTCGGCCGGCTGCGTCCTCGCGAATCGCCTGAGCGCAGACCCGGGAACGAGCGTCCTCGTCCTGGAGGCCGGGCGCGAAGACTGGCCGTTCGACGTCTTCATTCACATGCCCGCGGCGCTCGCGTTCCCGATCGGGAGCCGCTTCTACGACTGGCGCTACGAGTCCGAGCCGGAGCCGTTCATGGGCGGCCGGCGCGTCTACCACGCCCGCGGCAAGGTCCTGGGCGGAAGCTCATCGATCAACGGCCAGATCTTCCAGCGCGGCAACCCGCTCGACTACGAGCGCTGGGCCGCGAACCCGGGCATGGACCAGTGGGACTACGCGCACTGCCTGCCCTACTTCAAGAAGATGGAGACAGCCCTCGCGGCCGCGCCGGGCGATCCCTACCGCGGCCACGATGGACCGCTCGTCCTCGAGCGCGGGCCGGCGACGAACCCGCTGTTCGGTGCGTTCTTCGAGGCCGTCCAGCAGGCCGGCTACGCGCTGACCGAGGACGTCAACGGCTACCGCCAGGAAGGCTTCGGCCCGTTCGACCGGAACATCCACAAGGCCCGCCGCCTCTCCGCCGCGCGCGCGTACCTGCATCCCGTTCGAAAGCGCCGCAACCTCCACGTCCGAACGAACGCCTTCGTGACCCGGGTCCGCTTCGACGGCAGGCGTGCGACCGGCGTCGACGTCACATCGACCTGGCCGCGCGGTCGCACGACCGAGGTGATCGAGGCCGGAGAGGTCATCCTCAGCGGCGGCTCGATCAACTCGCCACAGCTCCTGCTGCTCTCCGGCGTCGGGCCGGCCGGGCACCTAGCGGAGCACGGGCTAAAGGTGGTTGCGGACCTGCCCGGCGTCGGCCAGAACCTCCAGGACCACATCGAGGTCTACGTCCAGTACAAGAGCCGCGAACCGGTCTCGATGCAGCCGGCGCTGGAGACGTGGCGCAGGCCGTGGATCGGCTTCCAGTGGCTGTTCCTGCGACGCGGTCCGGGGGCGACGAACCACTTCGAAGGCGGCGGTTTCGCGCGTTCGAATGACGACGTCGCCTACCCGAACCTGATGTTCCATTTCCTGCCGCTCGCGATCCGCTACGACGGCTCCGCGCCGGCCGGCGGCCATGGCTACCAGGTCCACGTCGGGCCGATGTACTCGGATGCGCGCGGGACGCTGACGCTGAAGTCCGCCGACCCGCGCGAGCACCCGGCGCTCCAGTTCAACTACCTCTCGACCGACCAGGACCGCCGCGAGTGGGTCGAGGCCATCCGCGTCGCGCGCGGGATCCTCAATCAGCCGGCGATGGAGCGGTTCAACGGCGGCGAGGTCTCGCCCGGGCCGAACATCAACACGGACGACGAGATCCTCGGCTGGGTCGCCCACGACGCCGAGACGGCGCTCCACCCGTCATGCACGGCGAAGATGGGCACGGGGCCGGATGCGGTCGTCGATCCGGAGACGTTGCGGGTCCACGGGCTCGATGGCCTGCGCGTCGTCGACGCCTCGGTGTTTCCATCGATCACGAACGCGAACATCTACGCCCCGGTGATGATGGTCGCCGAGAAGGCGGCCGACGCGATCGCCGGCAACAGCCCGCTCGCGCAAGAACACCTGCCGTTCTACCGGCACGAGCGGGAACCAGCGGCGCGGAATGGCGTCCTGAACGCACGATGAAACGAACCGCTGGTCCGCTCGCGATCCTCGCCAGCCTCGCCTTCGCGTTCGGCCTCGCCGCCTGCTCGACGCTCACCCCGGCGACGCTCGGCCCGCGCGGCCCGATCGCCGACCTCGCGGCGGGACAACGAGCGTTGTGGGCCAGCCAGGCGATTCGCTCCTACACGTTCACGGTCGAGCGGCAGTGCTTCTGCCCCGAGGACTATCGCGGCCCGTTCGAGGTCACGGTCATCGAAGGCGCCGCCACGAGCGTCACCTATCAGGGTGGCCCCGCGCTCGTCGACCGCGTCCAGGACCTGCCGAAGACGATGGAGGCCGCGTTCGATCTCGTCCTGGTAAACGTCGCCATCGAGCCCGATGTCGTCTACGACGATCGGTTCGGCTTCCCGCTCCGGATTGCGCTCGATCCGATCAAGAACGGGATCGACGACGAGGTGACGTACGTGATCTCGAATTTCGGCGTGCCGGCGGGCGGCTGATCCGGCGGCTGGAATCCCGCTAGCTACGCGCTCTCTCGTTCGATGCGCACGAACGCGACGCCGCGCGCGTCGAGGAACGTCGCCGTCGCCGCTTCGACCACCCGCAGGACGACCTCGCCGCAGGCCGGGCAGCGAACGACCACGCCGGGGCCGCGCATGTAGACGTGCATCGCGCCCATCTCGTTGATCGTGCCGCAATGAGCGCAGCGGCCCGGCGCCGCGGTCATCTCGTGGCCGAACACCATCGCCAGCATGCCGCCGACCGCGTTGCCGTCGACGCGCCCTTCGCCCGTCGAGTCCATCACCGAGTCGTCGTCCATGCGGACCTCCTCGTCCCCGGTCATGTGCCGGTGGGCCCGAACCGTTCGGTTCGAACCTGTGCCGCCGGCAGGCCGAGCCGCACGAGCGCGTTCGCCGCGTTCTCGACGAGTGCCGTCGGGCCGCAGATGAAGACCCTCGCCGAGGCGCCGAGCGGCCTGAGGACCTCGGACAGCATCGCCTCGTCGATCCGGCGCGCGTAGCCCGTCCAGCCCGGCGGCTGGGACCGTGTCAGCGTGTGCACGACGCCGAGCCCTGACCCGTCTGCAGCCAGCTCGTCCAGCTCCGGGCGGTAGATGATCTCGTCCCCGCCGCGCGATGAGTACAGGAGCCGTGCCGGGACGCCCGAGCCGGCCGCCGCACGATGTCGGAGCATCGCCATGAGGGGCACGACCCCGGAGCCGCCCGCGACGAGCAGAAGCGGCCCGCCGAGCGCGGCCTCCCAGACGAAGTAGCCGCCGATCGGGCCGCGCACCTCGAACCGGTCGCCGGGCACGACGACGTCGTGGAGGAAGGCCGAGACCTCGCCGTCGGGGATCCGCTCGACCGTGATCTCGACGCTGCCTCCCGGTTGCGCGGCGGCCTCCGGAGCCGAGGCAATCGAATACGAGCGTTCGACCGAGTACCCGTCCTCCGCCGTCAGCCGGATGTCGACGTGCTGACCAGCTCGATGGCCCGGCCAGGCCGGCATCGAAAGCGTGAAGGAACGAACCGACGCGGTCTCGTCCCGGACGCCGGTGACGGTCGCGAGCTGCCATTGGATGGGCGCGGCCACGGGTCGCTGGTCCCTAATCGCCCGAGTAGCGCTCTTCGAGCCACTGGTCGCCGCGGTTGTGGTAGCCGAGCGACTCCCAGAAGCCGGGCTCATCGCGCTCCTGGAGGCGCAGCCCGCGGACCCATTTCGCGCTCTTCCAGAAATAGCGCGCCGGGACGACGAGCCGCGCCGGACCGCCGTGCTCCGGGGCGAGCGGCTTGCCGTCGTATTCGTAGGCCACGAAGGCCTGGCCGTTGAGGACGTCGTCGATCGGCAGGTTCGTCGTGTAGCCGCCGTCGGCATAGGCAATCGCGAACGCGGCCTTCGGATCGATGTCGACGGACTCGAGCAGCGTGTCCACCGACGGCCCGCGCCAGCGCATGTCGAGATGCGTCCACTTCGTGACGCAACTGATGTCGACGACCCAGTCGCGCGCGGGCAACTTGAGGAACTCGTCCCACGACCACTCGACCGGGCCCGAGACGAGGCCCTCGATCCGGAAGCTCCAGCGATCGAGCGGTGTCCGCGGCGTCGGTCCGGCCGAGAGGACCGGGAAGTCGCTCGTCAGGTACTGGCCGGGCGGCGTCCGGCCGCGAAGGTCGCCGGCGCCGCCGTCCTCGGTGCCCCGCCGACCAACGAACCCGCGGGTCACGTATCGCTCGCTCATCCGCCTCCTCCCAGGTGGACCGGACGATACACGGCGGGCGATGACGCGATCGTGACTCAGGCTCCGGCTTCGGCTTCCACCGGCGAGGCGCGGTCGAGATTCAGCCGCCGCAGCTCCGGAACCGCCGCCGCCACCAGGCCAACGACGCCGAGCGTCACGAGCGCCCCGGCGATGACGCTCGGCACGGCGCCGATCAGGCGCGCGACGAAGCCGCTCTCGAATGCGCCCAGCTCGTTCGACGCCCCGATGAACACCCAGTTCACCGACGACACGCGACCACGCAGGGAATCGGGCGTGAAGATCCGGCCGATCGCGCTGCGGATGATCATGCTCACCCCGTCGGTCACGCCGCTGAAGAACAGCGCGACCATCGACAGCCAGAACGTCGTCGACAGGCCGAACACCAGCATCGACACGCCAAAGCCCGCGACGCAGACGAGCAGCATCGGGCCCGCGCTGCGGCTGGGCGGCCGTCGGGTGGCGACGAGCATGACGGCGAGGGCGCCGATCGACGGCGCCGTGCGGAGGAGCCCGAGGCCGGCCGGACCGACATGCAGGATGTCCGTGGCGAAGATCGGCAGAAGGGCGATCGCGCCGCCGAAGAAGACCGCGAACAGGTCGAGCGACATCGAGCCGAGGAGGACGGGGCTCCGGCGCACGAACCGCACGCCGGCGAGCACGCTCTGGATCATCGACTCGCCGTCGTCCGACCGTGCCGGCATGGGCTTTCGAGCGATGAACGCCACGCAGATCGTCGACGCGACGAGGAGAACCGTGATCGCGGCATACGTCTCCGGCATCCCGATGATCGCCACGGCCAGGCCGCCGATCGCCGGCCCGCCGATGACCCCGGCCTGCGAAACGCTGCTCGCGTACGAAGCGCCGCGCACGGCCTCGGCCCGGGGAATGATCTGGGCCTCGAAGGCCGAGAGCGCGGGCCGCTCGAATCCGCTGGCGATCCCGGTGATCGCGATGACCACGAGGATCCCGAGCAGGCCGAACGCGCCGGTCAGCGCGAGGAGCCCGAGCAGGGCCGCGCAGATCGTGACCGTGATTCCCGACAGGAGGACGATCGAGCGTCGATCGCGGCGATCCGCGACGTGGCCACCGAACAGCGCGAGCGCGAGCGCCGGGATGCCCTCCGCGAGCCCGAGCCAGCCGAGCGACAGCGGATCGTGCGTGAGGTCGTAGGTCTGGAACGCAACCACCGTCGCGAGCGCGCTCGCCGCGACCGCGTAGGTCAGGCGCGCGCCGAGCAGGAACCGGAACTCGGGGCGGCGCAGGAGCGGGCGAGGGTCGTCCGGCACCTGCTCATTCTGAGGCGCGTGCCTCAGCGCCGCGCGCGGTCCGCTTCATGACACAAGATGTCCTCTTCTGCGGGGGATGGTTCTCGGAGGGGGCCGAACCGCACACCCGAACCGCACCCTAGAGAGGGCCGAAGGACAGCCGCGCCCCACATCCAGGTCGAGCCGTTTCATTCCCCTGTCACCGCGCCGCTACGCTCAGCGACCTGACGACGACGAGAGGAGCACCCATGGCGACCGGATCAGGCACGCGCGAGGATCCCTGGAACCTGATGACGCCGCCGGGGACGTCGGCGTACCAGATGTGGCTGGACAAGGACGGCGATCCGCCGGCGATCATCTGCCAGGTCGGCGGGACTCAGCTCAAGTACCACCTGCGGGCCATCGACGACCTCCACGGGATGCTCAAGGCGCACGGCGACTGGATGGCCCTCGGCGGCGCCGACGAGCAGAAGGACGCGGCGCCCGGCACCGTCGAGGCGTGGGCTCGGGCCGCGGACAATCCGGTTGGCGGCTGGTACGGCATCAAGAAGGGCCTGCGCGGCCGCTTCGGCGTCTACATGCCGCCATTGCTCGAGGCGCTCGGCCTCGCGGAGATCACCCACGACGCCAAGAACAACCGGATGCGGGCGAAGTAGGAGTGCGGGCGGGCCGCCGCCCGGAGGACGGCGGCCACACCAGTCGGGTCAGTTCGCGAAGAGGCCGATGTCGTCGAAGGTGACGCTGCCGGCCGTCTTGAGATCCGTGGCGCTGAACCCGGTGAGCACGATCTTCACGCTGGCTACGCCAGCCGGAACGGTGAACACGTTCTCGAGCGCCGCGAAGCCACTCGTCGTCAGCGGCGCTGTCAGCAGGGTGACCTTGCTGATCAGCTGACCCGCCGGGCCGAGATAGATCACACCAATGGTCGGCGCCGAGCTCAGGCCGACGCTCTTGACGTCGGCGTTCAGCGTCAGCACCTCACCGGGCGTCACCGCGATCGGTGCGCTCGTCCACGTGGGCTGGCCGTAGAGCGCGCAGCTCTTGCCGGCGCCCGTGAAGGTCACCGCATGGGTGCCGTCGCTCATGTTGCCGCCGCTCGCGTAGCCGGCGCTGCCGGCATTCGTCGAGCTGCCCTGCCAGCTCTCCGGTGAGCCGCCGTTGCCGGCGGGCTGCTCGAACGAGCCGTTCTGGACCTTGTTGCCCTTGACGCTGACCGTCAGACGTCCGAGGTTGTTGCCCTCGAGCGACTCGGCAACGGCACTTGCCGCGTCAGCGGTGGCGCTGACGACGTGGTCGCCCTTGACACCGTGGGTGTCCCAGGGCACCGAGACCTCGACCGAAGCCCCGGCCGCGAGAGCCGCCGTGGAGGCCGTGCCGATCAAGGTTCCGTCCTCGAGTCGGAGCTCGGTGGAACTGGCGCCGGCAGCGCCGTCTCCGGCGTTGGTCACGGTCGCCCGGAGCACGACTCGGTCGCCCTCCTTCGGGCTCTGGTTGGCGCCACTCATCGCCGTCACCTGGAGGTCCGGCGCGGGCGGCGGATCGACATTGGGGTCGATGATGACGATGTCGTCGTCGATCGAAGTCATGCCGTACTTGATGCGGAACTGC
>DASRJS010000101.1:0-16330 GCA_035649355.1 Candidatus Polarisedimenticolia bacterium | reverse complement strand
CCGGCCGAACCTGATTCGGTCCACCTGCGCGATGATGGCGCTGGCGACTCACCCTGCGATCAACCGCCGATGGGAGATCACGCCCATGTGCTTCGACCATGACTCGCGACCGCCGATCGAGCCCATCCCGCCGATTGCCGGCGGCGCGATCGATGCCGAGCGGATCACGCTGGTGTCGGAGGATGGAACCCGCGTCTCCGCGTTCCGCGCCCGGGCTGCCGAGCCAACCGGCGCAGGGATCGTGATCCTGCCGGACGTCCGCGGCCTCGTCCCCTACTTCGAGGAGCTCGCGAGCAGGTTTGCGGAGCGGGGCGTCCATGCGCTCGCGATCGACTACTTCGCGCGCACGGCCGGCCTCGGACCGCGACCGGCGGACTTCGACTTCAAGTCCCACGTACCGCAAACACGCTGGCCGACACTTGCGATGGACATTCGAACCGGCATCGCCCAGTTGCGCAGCGAGGACGGCGGCAGCGCGACGTCAGTCTTCACGACCGGGTTCTGCATGGGCGGGCGGCTCGCGTTCGTGTCGAACACGATGGGCCTCGGCCTTGCGGGAGTCATTGGCTTCTACGGCTGGCCGGTCGGTGCCTCCCGCGACGTCCCGGCGCCGGTCGACCTCGTTGGCGAGATGTCGGCACCCGTGCTCGCGATCTGGGGCGGGGCCGACGAGGGCATCACGCCTGACATCACCGCAGCGTTCGACCGCGCGCTCGAGGGCGCGGGCGTCGAGCATCGATCGATCACGTACCCAGGCGCGCCGCACTCCTTCTTCGACCGCAAGGCGGAGGAGTTCGCCGAGGCTTCGGCTGGCGCATGGAAGGAGACGCTGGCGTTCATCGGGGCAAACACGGGCAGCTGAGCCGAGCCGCGGGCCTCCCGGCTAACGTTTGATCAGCTGCCAGCCGACCGCGAGCGTGACCCCAACAGCGACGACCGGGAGCCAGTAGCCGGGCAAGATCGTGTGAAGCGTGCTGAAGACGCTGTTCGCGGCGACACCCAGCGCTTCCCAGGCGCCGCCGACCAGGCTCGTGATGCCGTTCCCGATCGCCCGGATCAGGCCCCCGAAGATGTCCGGCATGCGTCCAGTGTCGCGGCCGGTGTCAAGCGCCGAACGAGCCGAACGCGCGGGTCGGGCGCCTCGGCGCTCAGCCAGACGCGACGACCGCGGCGCCGGCATTGCGCGGGGCGACGACCTCGATCCGACCCGGCAGGTCCGTGTCGGCGGCGGCAGCTCGGAACGCACCTTCGATCGCCGCGATTGCGGAGAGCGAGTCGCTGAACGCGACGACCGTCGAACCCGCCCCTGACAGGCACGCGCCGATCGCACCGGCCTGCCGCGCGTCGGCGACCAGTCGCGGCAGCTGCGGATAGACCGCCGCGCGGTACGGCTCGTGGAGCCGATCCTCGGTGAGCCAGCGCAGGACGTCCAGGCGGCCGGCAGCCAGGCCGGCGACGCCGGTTGCGACCCGCCCGAGGTTCGCGACGGCATCGGCCAGCGGCACGGACTCCGGCAGCACGCGCCGCATCTCCGCGGTCTCCAGACGCAGCTCGGGGATGAAGAGGATCGCGCGCAGGCCCCGCGGGACCTCGAACCGGACCGCCTCGACGCCGCCGCGCGTGACGACGGACGCGGTCAAGCCACCGAGCAGGGCGGCCGCGGCGTTGTCCGGATGGCCTTCGATCGTCGTCGCGAGTCGGAGGAGATCGCCGTTGGCGAGGGCGCCGCCGGCCAGCGCGTTTCCGGCGACCAGGCCCGCGACCGTTGCCGCGGCGCTGGAGCCCAACCCTCGAGCAAGCGGGATGCGGTTCTTCATCTCGATCCGCCAGGCGATGTGCTCCGCACCGTCGCCGCGCGCTTCGGTCAGCGCCGCTTCGAGGCCGCGCACGAAGCGGTTCGAGCGGTCCGCCGGCAGCTCGTCGGCGCCCTCGCCCTCGACGCTGAGCTCGACTCCGTCGCGACTCCAGCCGCGGACCTCGACCTCCACGCGGTTCAGCAGGTCGAGCGCCATCCCGAGGCAGTCGTAGCCCGCGCCGAGGTTCGCCGAGCTCGCGGGCACATCGACGACGACGCGGCGGCCGTCGAGCTCGTGAAGCCACGACGCGACCATCAGCGACTCACGTCCAGCCGAGCGCTGACGCGACACCGCCGACGCTCGCGGGAGCCTCGAGCACCGAACCGGCGATTCGGCCGGCGGTATCGGGATCCTTGAGACCGGAGCCGGTCAGCACGCACACGATCACGGCGTCGTCGTCGATCTCGCCGGCGCGGCGGAGCTTCGCGACGCCGGCCACGGCCGCCGCGGACGCCGGTTCGCAGAAGATGCCGTCGAGCCGGGCGAGGTCGCCGTAGGCCGCGAGGATCTCGTCGTCCGTGACCGCGTCGATCCGCCCGCCGGAGTCGTCCCGAGCCGCGATCGCCTTCGTCCACGACGCCGGATTTCCGATCCGGATCGCGGTCGCGATCGTTTCGGGCCGTTCGACCCGCTCGCCGAGCACGAGTGGCGCAGCGCCGGCGGCCTGGAAGCCGAACATTCGCGGCCGGCTGTCCGTCAGCCCGGCCGCCTCGTAGTCCGAGAAGCCGGCCCAGTAGGCGCTGATGTTGCCGGCGTTGCCGACCGGGATCGCGAGCAGGTCCGGCGCCCGGCCGAGGTCGTCGCAGACCTCGAAGGCACCCGTCTTCTGGCCCTCGAGCCGATGCGGATTGACCGAGTTCACGAGGGCAACCGGGTGGTCCTCCTGTTCGGCGAGCGCCCGAACGATCGACAGCGCGTCGTCGAACGACCCGTCGACAGCGACGACACGGGCGCCGGCGACGAGCGCCTGGAGCAGCTTCCCGAGCGCGATCTGGCCCTTCGGCAGGACGACGACGACCTCGAGTCCAGCGGCTGCGCCGTAAGCTGCAGCCGACGCCGACGTGTTCCCGGTCGAGGCGCAGATCAGCGCGTCCGCTCCGCCTTCGATCGCCTTGGCCACCGCGAGCACCATGCCCCGATCCTTGAACGAGCCGGTCGGGTTCAGGCCCTCCAGCTTCGCATACAGGTTCGGCAGGCCGAGCTCTTCGCCCATGCCCTTCAGCCGAACCAGCGGCGTGGCGCCTTCCCCGAGCGAGATGTCCGGCGTCGAGTCCGAGACCGGGAGGAACGCCCGATACCGCTCGAGGAGCCTGGGTCGCCGTGTCACCCCTCGACCCTCGGATACCTGGCGCCCGATGGGCCCTCGAACCAGTCGCTCGACGAAGGCATTGCCACGCGGCCGCGGCCCGCCTCGGGCAGCCCGGCCCACGTGCTGCCGCCACTACGCGCGATCGCGAGCAGGTCGCCGAGGATCGCCGACGCCGTCGCCGAGCCGCCCGCGCCCGGACCCATGAAGCTCACGCGCCCGAGCGGCTCCGCCTCGATCTCGACGTGGTTCGTGACGCCATCGATCCAGGCGAGCTCCGACCACTGCGACACGGCGACGCAGGAAACGGACGCCTCGATCGTGTCCGGGCTCGATGTCCGCGCGGCGCTGGCAAGGAGCTTGATCGCGAGCCCCGCCTCGTTCGCGGCGTCGAGGTCCTCTTTCGTGACGCCGGTGATGCCCGGCGCGCCGTCGCCGGCGCGATTCGGGACCTTCGAAGGATCGAGCCAGGCCCCGAACGCGAGCCTGGCGAGGACGACGAGCTTGTTCACGGCGTCGAGGCCTTCGACGTCGGCGGTCGGATCGGCTTCAGCGTAGCCCGCGACCTGCGCGGCAGCCAGGACGTCGGCGTACGAACCGCCCTGCTCGCCAGCCATCTCGGTGAGGATGTAGTTCGTCGTTCCGTTGACGATGCCTCGGACTCGCCGGACGTCGTTCGAAGCGAGGTCAGCGGCGAGCGGAGTCAGCACGGGGATGCCACCGCCGACGGACGCTTCGAACCTGAGCGCTGTGCCACCACGCCGGGCCGCCGCCTCGAGCTCCGGGCCGTGGTGCGCGAGCAGGTGCTTGTTCGCGGTCACGACGCTGCGGCCGCCGTTGAGCGCCGCCGTGATCAGCGTCCGCGCCGGTTCCTCGCCGCCCATGACCTCGACGACGACGTCCGTCCCTGGCGACGCGATGAGATGGGCGGGCGCGTCCGTGAGCAGCGCGGACGGGATCCCGCCGGCCGCCGCCTTCGCGACGTCCCGCACCGCCACCCCGACGAGCTCGAGCCGCGACCCATCTGCGGTCAGGAGGGCATCCGGACGCTCGAGGAACGCTCGCGCCACCTCCCGCCCGACCGTCCCAGCCCCGATCAACGCGACGCCCAGGGGCGCGCTCATACGGCTCGTCGGCGGGGCTCGACCATGCTCGCGATGGTAGCCGCCCGGTACACTCGCGGACCATGACGACCGCGACCCAGTCGGCCGCCCGCGCCTCGGACCTGCCGGTCGCCAAGCGGACCTTCAGCGGCATCCAGCCGTCGGGCACGGTCCACCTCGGGAACGACCTCGGGGCGATCCGGAACTACGTCCGGCTCCAGGACGAGTACGAGGCGATTTACTGCATCGTCGACTACCACGCGCTGACGAGCACCCACGACGGCGACGTCCTTCGAGCCCGAACACGCGAGATGGGTGCCGCGCTCATCGCCCTCGGCCTCGACCCCGAACGCTGCACGCTCTTCGTCCAGAGCCACCGGCCCGAGCACACCGAGCTCGGCTGGCTGTTCTCGACCGTGACGCCGGTCAGCTGGCTCGAACGCACGCCGACGTACAAGGAGAAGCGCGAGCAGCAGCCGGACGACGTCAACCACGGCCTGCTCACGTACCCCGTCCTCCAGGCGGCCGACATCGCGATCTACAAGGCGACGCTCGTGCCCGTGGGACGGGACCAGGCGGCCCACCTCGAGCTGTCGCGTGAGATCGTCCGCGCCTTCAATCGCCGCTACGGCGAGATGTTCCCCGAGCCCGAGGCGGTCTTCACGGAAGCACCGAACGTGCTCGGGACCGACGGCGTCCGAAAGATGTCGAAGTCCGTAGGGAACACGATCGACATCCTCGCCGAGCCAGACCTGATCAGGAAGCAGGTGACCTCAATGGTCACCGACACGCAGCGCATCCTGCGGACTCAGCCCGGGCGCCCGGAGGTCTGCAACGTCTGCCAGCTGCAGCCGTTCTTCGGCGACGACTACGAGGATCTCTGGGACGGCGAGCGGACCGCCCGAACCGGCTGCGTCGACATGAAGAAGCTCCTCGCGGAGCGGATCGTGCGGCACTACGCGCCGGCCCGAGAGCGCTACCTGGAGCTCCTCGCGAAACCCGATCAGCTGGACGAGATCCTCCGCGCCGGCGCGGACCGCCTCGCCCCGCAAGCGGCCGCGACGATGGCCGACGTCCGCGAACGCATGGGCCTCCGATGACGTCCGACTTCACGCCCCGCGAACGGCGCTGGCTGGACGCGCTGCTGATCCTCTCGACGCTCGCTGTCGGCTACGTCGTGATGCTGTTCGTCGGCCAGATCTTCGAGGCCTTCGGCGACCTGATCATGGTCTTCTTTCTGGCCTGGCTGCTGGCGTTCATCCTGAGCCCGCTCGTCGGGCGGCTGTCGCGCATTCCGTTCCTGTCGCGGACCGGCGCGGTCCTGATCGTCTATGTCCTGTTGTTCGGCGGCCTCGTCGTCCTGGCGATCGCGATCGCCGGCGCGCTCGCCAACTCGGTCGCCGACTTCATCTCCGGCGTCCCGACCCTGCGCGAGGACCTGCCGAGCATCCTCGCGCCGTGGCAGGCGCGCCTCGACGGCCTCGGCTTCCTCGACATCGACCTCGCGACCCAGGCGCGGACGTTCCTCGACAACCTCAACGACTACGCGACCCAGCTCGCCGGACCGCTCCAGCAGGTCGCGGTGGCCAGCCTCGGCGCGATCGCAACGCTCCTGCTGATCATCATCCTCTCGCTGTACATGGTCGCGGACAGCGAGCGGATGCTGTCGTTCCTGTTCCGGCTCGTCCCGCCGGCGTTCGCGGCCGACGCGCGGGTCATCGAGACGAGCGTCGCGCGGTCGTTCGGTGGGTTCCTCCGCGGCCAGGCGATCATGGGCGTCCTGTACGCCGGGTTCGCGGTTGCCGCGAGCGCCGCGTTCGGCCTCGACTACCTCGCCGCGACCTCGGCGGCGGCCGGCATCCTCATGGCCATCCCGTTCTTCGGTCCTTTCGCGGCGTGGGCGCCGCCGATCCTCGTCGCGATCTTCCTCAAGCCGGACGCGCTGCTCTGGACCACGATCGTCATGGCTGTCGGCTGGCTGCTCGTCATGAATGTGGTCCAGCCGCGCGTCATGGCGAGGTCGCTGCAGATCCATCCGATCGTCGTCCTGGGCTCGGTCCTCGTGGGCGCGAAGGTCGCCGGGGTCGCCGGCGCGATCTTCGGCATCCCGATCGCGGCGGTGCTGGCGGCGTTCTTCTTCCACTACCTCGAGCGGACGCGCGACGTTGGCCCGGTCGCGGCTCGGGCGGCGCGGCGCGTCGAGGAGCGCGAGGGCCGGATGGTCAGGACACCGAGGGAGCCGAATCCGGGGATCGACGCGGATGTCGAACCGACGGAGGCCGAAGCGCCGGGCTGAAGCGCCCGGCGCCAGCTCCACCGTTCTCGACCGTCCGCGACGGCCATGCGATCCGCGTCGACCCGACAAAGAGTGTGGTCATCCGCACTATCAGGGCGACGGTGGCGGGCGCATGGTCCTCTCACGCAGCACCGGTTGGCGGGGGCCCCGGAGGCGCATCACGAGAGGGAGGAATCCAATGAGGACAAGGCTTCCGCTGGCCATCGCAGTCGGGACGCTGGCCGCGACAGTGTTCGGAGCCGCGGCGACCCTGGGATCCGGCTCCGGACCCGGATACGCCGCGGTGACTGCGTTCAGCGCCGCCGCGCAGAACGGGAACGTGGCCAAGCTGTCGGTGACCGTGGATGGGACGATCCCGCGCGACCCAGACGCGTTCATCGGTTCGCATGCCGTGGTCGGCCTCGCGTGGGCGGATCTCGACACCGGCAAGGTCTTCGTTACGACGATCCATCCGGTCCTTGGGCGGGACTCGCACCAGAACCCCGACGCCTGGCACGCGCACACCGCGACGCTCGGCGGCGGCGCGAGCTCGCCGAACGACTTCTGCGTCCTGTCGATCGACTCGACGCCGACGGCCGGGATCTCGATCCACGGCAACACGATGCGAGTGAACGTCTCGCTCGACGACCTGCCGGTCGCTCCGTCGGCGTTCGACGCGGCCGTCGGCTTCACGATCGAGCCGGACGACGCGTGCGGTTCGGGCCTCGCAGTCAGGACTGTCAGCTAGACAATTGCGCCGGCGGCGGTCAGCCGCTTTGAGAGAGCCGCGCGGTTGCCGACGCGGAGCTTCTCAAAGACCTTCTCGGAGGTGCCTCTTGACCGTCGCCGGCGTGATCGACAGGTCGGCCGTGCTCTGGCAGCGCGCTCGCTGAGTCGCCCGCGTGACGCCGCGGGAACTGAACGTGGCGCGCTTGCAGCTCAGTGCGAGACTAGTTGCAACAGGACCCCGGGCCGGAGCTTCGAATGCCATCGATCCCTGAGCGCAGCCTGCCGGTCGGCACGGTGACGTTCCTCTTCACCGACATCGAAGGCTCGACGCGACTTCTTTCGGCGCTTGGTGACCGATATCCTGCCCTGCTCGCCAAGCACAATGGGCTCCTCCGTGACTCGATCGCCTCGCACACTGGGATCGAGGTCAATACCGAGGGGGATGCCTTCTTCGCGGTCTTTGGCTCGGCCCTCGATGCGATGACTGCAGCCGCCGAGGCGCAGCGGGGTCTGGCGGCAATGGCGGGGTCGGAGCCTGCGATCGTCCGAGTGCGGATGGGTCTCCACACCGGTGAGGGCCGACTCGGAGGCGACGACTACGTCGGCCTCGACGTCAATCGTGCGGCGCGGATCGCCGCGGCGGGACACGGCGGCCAGGTGCTCCTGTCCGACGCCACAGCCGCGCTCATCGCCCGCGACCTGCCGGAGGGCGTCACCCTGCGCGATCTCGGCGACCACAGGCTCAAGGATCTGCCGGCCGCGGAACGGATCTGGCAGCTCGACATCGTCGGCCTCCAACAAGAGTTCGGCGCGCTCCGCTCGATCGATGCGCGGCCCAACAATCTGCCCGTCTCGGCCACACAGCTGATCGGCCGCGAAGCGGAGGTGCAGGCAATCATCGAGCTCCTCCAGCAACGACGCCTGGTGACGCTGACCGGCCCGGGCGGCACGGGCAAGACCAGGCTCGGGCTCGCGATCGCAGTACGCCTCCTGCCCGAGTTCGCCGACGGCGCCTTCTTCGTTGAGCTTCAGGATGCTCGCGACCGCGCCGCCGCCGCCGCCGCTCTCGCCTCCGCTCTCGGCGTCCGGGAGACGCTCGATCGCGACCTCGAGCAGGGGGTGAAGGACTTCCTGCGCGAGCGCGAGCTGCTGCTGGTCCTCGACAATTTCGAGCAGCTCGTGAGCGCCGCGCCGCTAGTAGCCGAGCTGCTCGCCGGCTCGCCGCGTCTGCGGATCGTTGTCACGAGCCGAGCCGTCCTGCGCGTGTCCGGGGAGCAGGAATTCGGCGTCCCGCCCCTCGACCTTCCGGACCGCCACAACCTGCCTCCGCTCGCGGCGCTCTCGCAGTACGAGGCCGTCGCGCTGTTCATCGAGCGCGCTCGGGCGGTGAGGCCCGACTTCGAGGTCACGAACGCGAACGCGCCCGCTGTCGCTGAGATCTGCAGCCGGCTCGACGGGCTGCCGCTGGCGATCGAGCTCGCGGCCGCCCGGATCAAGGTCCTCGGCCCGGAGGCAATCCTCGATCGACTCGAGCGGCGGCTCCCGGTCCTGACCAGCGCGGGGCAGGACGTGCCGGCACGGCAGCGAACGCTCCGCGGAGCCATCGACTGGAGCTTCGAGCTGCTCGACGAGGCGGAGCGGCGCCTGTTCGCCCGGCTCGCGGTCTTCGTCGGCGGTTGGACCCTGGAGGCGGCCGGCGAGGTCTGCAATCCGGGCGCTGAGCTCGGGATCGACACGCTCGATGGGCTCGCCTCCCTGGCCGACAAGAGCCTGATCCATTCGGTCTCGGGAGACGCTGGGGAGTCCCGCTTCGGGATGCTCCAGGTCATCAACGAGTTCGCGGAAGAGCGACTCGACGAGGCACCGGACGCCAGCGGGCTACGCACGCGCCATGCCCACCACTTCCTTGCCCTGGCCGAGGAGGCTGAGCCGGAGCTTCGCCGTTCTGCTCTGCGACGCTGGCAGCACCGGCTCCGGCGCGATGAAGGGAACTTCCGAGCTGCGCTGCACTGGGCGGTGGAGGGCGGAGACGTCGAGGTCGGCCTGCGGACCGCCGGTGCGCTTTGGGATTACTGGCACTACTGGGCCGAGCTGCGTGAGGGCAGGGCTTGGCTGGAATCGCTGCTAGCGCTCCAGGCTGCCGCCGTGGCCGGTCCAGCCAGGGCGAAGGCACTCGGGGGACTGGCTGCCCTCGTGTACTGGCAGGGCGATGCCGACCGCGCCTGGGCGCTCTACGAGGAGGCGCTGGCGATCTACCGAAAGATCGGCGACGACATCAAGATCGCCCAGGCGCTCTTCGACAGCGCCTGGGCGGCAGCGGCGCGGCGGGATCTCGCTTCCGTTGAAGCGCGTGCGCAGGAGGCCATCGAGGTCTACCGGCGGGCCGGCGATGCCGCGAGCGCGGCGCTGGTCGACGCATGGCTCCGAGTCGAGCCGCTGATCACGGGTCTCGGTGGGGACGTCAATATCGCCGTCCGGGCCGTGCACGAAGCGCTGGCAGCGAGTCGTCAGCTTGGTCGCACCCACGACGCAGCCGACTGGCTGACGGCATTCGTCTTCGTCTATCGGATGGCGGGCGATTCCGATCGGTCCACCGTGGCCGCGCAGGATGCTGTGAGAGCCTGGCACGAGCTGGGGAACGTGGGCCGACTGCCCGTCCTGTTCAAGGCGCTGGCGTCGCTGGCGCTGGGCCAGGGTTGGCTGGAGCGCGCCGTGCGCCTGGGTGCTGCGGCGGAGCGCTTCAACGCGGAGTTCGGCGGAGAGCTGTCGGACGTGTTCGGCGCCCTGGGCGATCCCGTTGAGGAGGCGCGTCCTTTGCTCGGCTCGGCGGACCACGCCCGCGCCAGCGACGAGGGCATGAGCATGGGTCTCGACGAGCTGGTTGCCTACGCTCTCGAGCCGGTGCCGAGCGCGGAGAGCGCACCGGCGTGAGCGGCATCCTCGCTGTCTCCGGCAGCTCGGTGACGAGCCCTCTCGCCACGTCTCGGTGATCCCCGCTGCTAAACGGCGATGGCGACTACTCGTGCGATCGACGGTCGACGGGCAGCCCGGCCGCGACCCAGCCGTTGAAGCCCCCGATGAGGTCGGTAGCCCGATCGAATCCAAGATCGCGGAGGGTCGCCGCGGCAAGACTTGAGCTATAGCCGTCGGCGCAGACGAGGATGACTTGGCGCGTCCTGTCCGAGAGCCGCTTGTCGTCGTGGCCCGAGGTGGGGTCGAGGCGCCAGTAGAGAACCGAAAGCGGGACGTGCACTGAGCCCGGGATCACCCCGCTGGTCCGGCGGGCATCCGCGCATCGCGTGTCGACGATGAGGGCCCCTGTCGCCGCCGCCTGCAGCGCCGCTGGGGGGTCAAGACGGTCGATCCGGGCGCGCGCCGCTTCGAGGAGCGCGCCGATCGTGCCGGTCGAGCGATCGTTGGTCATCGCTGCAATGGTCGCGCGTTCGTCAACGCCCGGGACGTGGATGGGTCTCGTACATCCGGACGAGAGCGACGAGGCCGGAGGCAGCCGTCAGGCCCGCCACCACCCAGATCGCAGCGGTCATCCCCAATCGGTCGGCAATCACGCCGGCGAGCAGGGCGCCGACGACGAACCCGGCATCCCGCCAGAACCTGTAGGCGCCGACCGCCGATGCCCGCCAGGCAGGATGAGCAACATCGCCAATGACCGCGAGAAGGGTCGGGTAGACCATGGCGGTGCCGGCCCCGAGAGTGATGGCCGCGAACGCCCACGGCCCGAACCCGTGCGCCGTCGCGACGAGGGCCAGTGCGGCCGCCTGGAGCAGCATGCCGCCGACGATCAGCCCCTTGCGGCCGAGTCGATCAGACAGCGCGCCGGTCCCAAGCTGTCCCATCCCCCACACGGCCGGATAGAGCGCGGCCACGACGCCGATCTCGCCGACCGTCAAGCCCGCTGCGGCGAAATAGATCGGGAGGAGCCCCCAGGCAAGGCCGTCGTTGAGATTGTTCACGAGCCCCGCCTGGCTTGCGGCCGAGAGCGCGCGTTCACGGAAGCTCGTGAGCTCGAATACCCGCCGCGTCGATATCGCCGCCGTCGCACTGTCGTGAGCCTCGTGGTTCGTGGCCTCGACACGGGCATGATCACGCGTCTCGCGGACGAAGATCGTCGACAGTCCGAGGCCGAGGCCGGCGTAAGCAACACCAAGCAGGAACGGCGCCGGCCGCAGGCCCCAGCGCTCCGCGATGAACCCAGTTGCCAATGCGGTGAGGGCCACTGCGCCGTAGCCGGCGGCCTCGTTGAGCCCGAGCGCGAGGCCGCGCCGGGCGGGTCCGACGAGGTCGATCTTCATGATCACCGTCGTCGACCAGGTCAGGCCCTGGTTGATGCCCAGCAAGACGTTGGCCACAACGATCCAGCTCCAGTCTGGCGCCCAGATGAGGAGCAGGGGCACCGGGAGGCCGACAAGCCAGCCAGCGACCAGGACCGGCTTGCGACCGTAGCGATCGGACAGAGCGCCGGCCGCGAAGTTGGTCACGGATTTCGTGAGCCCGAACGCGACGATGAAGGTCAGCGCGGAGCTCAGCGCCGCGAGACCGAAGACATTCGTCGCCAGCAGCGGCAGGACTGTGCGCTCCTGCCCCACCATGCCACCGACCAGCGCGTTCACCGCCACGAGGAGCGCGAACTGCCCGAGGTTGCTGCGCAACCCGAGCCGCACGTTGGGCATCGAAATCGCCACGGACCGAGTATGCGGCGCGCTCAAACGCTGCAGTCACGGCCCGGGCGTCGGCGGGACGTCGAGACGGCGCCAGCGGATGAGGGCGAAGCCCGTCCGCTGACGCCGTCCTGAGCGCCCGAGGCGCTATCGCGATGTGACCATGTAGTAGGTCACCCAGCCCGGCTCGCTGGCCACCGTGATCGAGGCCCATCCGTCCGGGCCTGACGTCCCGACCGGAACGGTCCGAATGTGGATCGTCTGAGTGCTTGTCTGGCACTGACCAGCGCGGAGGAACGGGCCCTCCGATGTGTCCACGCTCGGCAGGAAGGCTTTGTCCGTGGCGTTCGGACACTCAGCCGGATCCTGCAGATAGACGGCTGTCGTGAGTCCGAGGATCGCCGGGAAGAAGCCGATGCCCTTGTGCTGCGGACCGAGCGTCGCCCCCTGGCCGTCGTGGACGTGCCACGTCGGGGGCAGCTGCGACGCATCGCTGGCAGCGATTGCGGCACCCGCGAGCATGCTCAGCATTCCGAGCGTGGCCGCGACGCCGATGAGCTTCCGCAGGATGAATGACCACACACCTTGACTTCGAGGTTCCATCACGTTCTCCCTTCACCCGACGCCATGGACACCGCCACGTGCTCGATCTCGTGGAGGATCCGTACGCCGGCACCACCGTCCGGAAACATCGCCCGAACGGCCCCATCGATGTCGGCCGGGTCGAATGCCCAGCCCTCCAATACGACCCCCACCCCGAAACGGTCCGAAAGCAGCGAGATCCGGGTGACCCCCAGGCGCGCGAGGCGCTCGGCGGCTTCAGGTCCGACGACCGGCTCCGCGGTCTCAGGACCGGCGACGAGCATCGCGATGGCCACTCGGGCGCCCTCCTCACTGGCTGCATGACCCTTCATGGGATCTGCGAGCGAGGCTAGGCTCGGGCGCGACCCTCATTCATCGGGCGAATCCCGTACCGAAGCGGATCGGACCAGCGAAGCGAGCTCGGTCCGGTTCCGCAGCCCGACCTTCGCGAGGATGTTCGTCACGTGGCGTTCGATCGTCTTCGGGGACACGACCAGCGCCTCGCCGATCTCACGATTGCTGGCGCCGTCGGCAACGCGGCGCGAGATCTCGAGCTCTCGCTTGCTCAGGCCGGCAAGTCCGACTCCGACGTTTGAAGCGGCTCGACGCCACGCGCGGACGCCGAGGCCGCGCAGGGCTTTCGCGATGAGGCGCCCTTCGCTCGCGGCGCCGCAGCGCTCGGCCAGCTCGGCCGCCGCCGTATACATGGTCACTGCGCGATCGCGGTCGAGCCGTGCGAGACAGCGGCCAAGGTCGATCCGAGTCCAGACGAGCTCCAGGTTCAAGCCAGCACGTTCAAGCGTCTCGGCATGCGTACTCAATAGGGAGACGGCGGCCGTGTCATCGCCATCCGCGGCCGCGATCGCCGCCGCCACCCGGATCCGCCAGAACGTGCGGCTGGCGGGACTCGAGTCAGGACGCCGATCCCATTCGCCCAGCGCCCGCCGAGCATCGTCCACCCGTCCGATCCGGGCGAGCAGCTCGGCCGTCGCAAGAGCGGTGCCGGCGCTGTGCCGCGGACAGCGGGCGAGCTCCGCATCAGCCGCCGCGGCGACGAGCCGCTCCTCAACCTCCCTCGCCGCCTGTGCGCCCAACACGCGAGCTTGCCATGTGGCAATCGCGATGTGGAGGTCCTGGCGGTAGTGAGGGTCGGTCTCGGCCTCTGCATCGCGGCGGAGCGCACGTAGCCCAGCTGCCGCGTCTACGAGGGAGAGCTCGATGATGTGTTGGATGGACGGGCCGGAGCCCCAGTGCCGGGGCGCGTCGGTGAGCCTCGCCTCGAGCTGTCGTGTCTCGACCGCGACGGCTTGGGCATCGGCGAGACGGCCCATGTCTCGAAGGACTCGCGCCAGGCCGATGCCGGCGAGGACCGTCAGCGTCGGGAGCACGAGGCGTTTCGAGACCTCCCACGCCTGGCGGCTCTGCGCCTCCCCTTCCTTCAGGCGGACCACGGTCCGCAACGCCTGTGCGACACGGATCTGAGCGGCCAGGTGCGACTCATCGTCGAGGCTCGCAGCGATGCGCAGGCAAGGCTCAGCGAGAGCTGGGATGTCGTCATCGCGACTCTCCTGCATGGCGCCATCCATCGCGACTTCGACGGCTGCCAGGTACGCCCGGCGAGCCGAAGGCGGAAGCCGCTCGAGCCCGCCGCCAGTGGCAGCCATGTCCTCGGCCGCCGCGACGGCCCGCGTCGCGGTCCGGCTGCCTGCGGCCGTCTCGTGATCCAGCCACAGCTCAACGTCGGCGCGCAAAGCCTCGAGCCGCACGGTCGCCTCGAGCTCTGGCGCTGGTAGTGCCTGGGCGCGGTCGATGTGCAGATGCGCCTCGTCGCGCCGCCCGAAGCGGTAGGCCGCACGAGCTGCCTCGGTTTCTGCGTGACGTCGCTCGGCGTCGTCAGCGGTCTGGTCGCTGACGCGCGCCCATCGTTCGAGCGCGAGTTCGACCTCGCCGATGGCCGCACCCGACTCGGCAATCGCTCGATCCAGGCGGATCCGCTCTGCCGATCCTGATTCTTGGGCATCACTGATCGATGCGAGGAGGCGAAGGTCGTCGCCGTTCAGCATGCGCCGCCCCGGCGACGAGATCAGCCGCAGCGCGAGCTCGGCCGTGGGTTGGCCGGCGGCGACGCGGTGATCGAGCGACTCGCGCAGCAGCATTACGTCGTCGCCGGCCGTTGCCTCGATCCGGTCAGCCAGGCGCGCATGAAGGCGCTGACGAGCGCTGACCGGCAGGCTCGCCGTTGCAGCCTCGCGGATGAGGTCGTGAGCCAGACGGATCGTCCCGCTGACCTCGACGCCGAGTCCGCGAGCCACGAGCTCCGTGGACGCGTGCTTGACGCGGCCGGCCTCCCAGCCGAGCAGGTCCGCGATCTCGTCGGTCGGGAATGGCCGCGCCCCAACCGCCAGCGCGGCGAGCAGCGCACCCGCGTCTGCGCCAAGCGCGCGAAGGCGTTCCTCGATGAGCCTCGCCGGCTCAACGTCCCCGCTGCTCCTGGCAAGGGCATCCAACCAGAACGGTGAGCCGCCGGCCCGTTGCCAGAGGGCACGAGCCGTCGGCTCGTCGAGGCTGTCGTCGATCGCGAGCGCCATGGACACTCCGTCCTCGAGCGGCATCGGTCCGAGCTCGAGGAGTGCCCGTCGTTCGGTGGGCAGGAGGCTCTCGACCGTGGATCGGAACGTCCGCCCGCTGGGCGACGGGCGAGAAACGGCGATGACGGCCAGCGGTTGATGGGCGGGATCGGCGGCCCGAAGCAGGTAATGAATCAGCCCGAGCGACTGATCGTCGACCCATTGCAGGTCATCGATGGCGATCACAAGTGGTCCGTATCCGGCGAGCGCTCGATGCGCCGCCTCGAAGATCCGGAGGGGTGCGCGAGTCGTCTGATCTCGGCCTCCGAACACGAGCCGTTCGAGGCTCGGGCCGTGGACGGGCACGCTCGACAGCTGGCGGATGACCTCACCGACGGCGGCCAGCGGGACGGCCTGGTTGGGCTCGAATCCGACGACCCGGACCAGCCGAGCGTTGCGCAGGCGCGAGAGGGCCTCCGAGAGGAGCCGCGTCTTCCCGCTGCCCGGCTCCCCGGTGACGATCGCCGCGACAGGCGCGCGGTCCCGGCTCGATCGCTGGATCAGTGAACCAAGCTCATTGAGCTCGCGCTGACGCCCGACGAACGGCGCGCTCATGCCCGGGAGCGTATCCCGGTCGGCAAGCCCGCCGTGGATGCGCTACGCCCGGCGGCGCCTCACGTCGGCGACGATCTCGCGGGCGGCGTTCTGGCCCGGACCGCCCGTGATCCCGCCACCCGGATGAGCGCCCGAACCGCAGAGGTAGAGGCGCTCAATCGGCATCCGGTAGCGGGCATGGCCGAGGAGCGGCCGCCAGGCGAACCACTGGTCGAGGCCAGCCTCGGCGTGAAGCGGATGACCGCCGGTCAGGCCGTAGTCGCGCTCGAGGTCCACCGGGGTCAGGACCTGGCGCGCCGTGACGAGCTTGCCGAAACCGGGCGCGACGGACTCGATGACGGCCTGGACGGAGTCGCCGAGGGCCTTCGTGGCGGCGTCATCCCAGGCGCCGTCACGCAGCTGGTATGGGGCGTACTGGGCGATGACGCTCATGACCTGCGTGCCGGCCTTCGCGCCCTCGACGAGCGACGGATCGACGAGCGACGGGATCGTCGCCTCGAGGATCGGCGTCTCGCTCGCCCGGCCGTACTTCGAGGCATCGAACGCGCGCTCCATCGCGTCGATGCCAGGCGCCACGACGATCCGGCCACGCAGGTAGTGGTCGCTGTGCAGTCCGGCCGC
>DASRJS010000100.1:0-5950 GCA_035649355.1 Candidatus Polarisedimenticolia bacterium | reverse complement strand
CTGCTCTGGCTCAAGCCACATCTCGCCCGACTCCGCTCGAAGGTTGAGGCTGCCGGCGGTCCGTCCATCCTGGCGGTTCGCGCCGTGGGTTATCGAGTCGGCGTCGAGCGCGCCGGCTGACGGCCCGGGGCCGAGCGGCTCAACGAGCTCGCCGCTGGCGTCCCTCTTAGCTCTGAAGGCTCGGCCGGCACCATCGCCTCCGACAATCGAACGGGCTCGACGAGCCACGTCGCATCGATGAGCGCCGACGGATCGGTGAGCAGTCGCGCCGCCAGGGCCGAACCGGCGTCCCGGTGCGCCTCGACCAGGCGCAGCAGCTCGCGCACCCGCTCGGGTCCGTCGTCGCGCGACGCCGCGACCTCCGCCAGACCAACGCTGCGGACACTCGTGGCCTCGATCGCCGGCACGTGCCGCCCGCCGGGGTCGTGGACGAAGACCCGGCCGCCGGTCATGCCCGCGCCGAGGTTGCCGCCGACCGAGCCGAGCACGACGAGCGTGCCGCCGGTCATGTACTCGGCTCCGTGGGCGCCGATGCCCTCGACGACCGCTTCGGCACCCGCGTTTCGAACGGCAAAGCGCATGCCGGCCGAACCCACGACGTGCAGCCGCCCGGATGTCGCGCCGTACAGGCAGGTGTTTCCGGCGACCGAGGTTGACGGTCCAGCACCGAGATCCGGCTCGGGCAGGACGTCCACCCTTCCGCCGCCGAGGCCCTTCGCGACGTAGTCGTTCGCCTGGCCGACGAGACGCAGGTGGATGCCCGACCCGAGGAACGCCCCGAACGACTGCCCGGCTGCCCCGCGCAGCTCGAGCCGCAGCGGCGTCCGGAGCTCGGCGCGCTCAACGGCGCCGCTGAGCGCAGCGCCGAAGGAGCGCTCGGCCGTGGAGATGCGCAGCCCGGCGAGGCCAATCGAGCCCTGGCCCCGCAGCGCCGCGACGAGCCGTGCCTCGAGACCCGAGGCGGGCGCTCGGCGGACGACGCGCGCGGCCGCCGTTGGGTCGGCTCGCCGCTCGATGGTGGCGGGCCAGCGTGCGGCCGCGACAATCGGCCGCAGGTTGAACGTCGCCTCGCGGTCCCGGCGCGGGTGCAGGATCGCGGCCGACTCGCCGACGACCTCGCCCACCGTCCGGGCGCCGACCGACGCGAGCGCGGAGCGGAAGTCCTCGGCGAGCGCTCGGAAGAAGCGTTCGACCTGCTCCGGGGTGCCGCTGAACTTCGCGCGCAGGTCCTCGCGCTGGGTCGCGATGCCGGTCGGGCAGGTGTCGAGATGGCACTGCCTGGCCATGTCGCAGCCGAGCGCCACGAGCGCCGACGTGCCGAACGCGAACTCCTCGGCGCCGAGCAGCGCCGCGATCAGCAGGTCGCGGCCGGTCTGCAGCCCGCCGTCGGTGCGCAGCCCGACGCGATCTCGGAGGCCCTGGCGAAGCAGGACCTGGTGGACCTCGGCCAGCCCGAGCTCCCAGGGCACGCCGGCGTGCTTGATCGACGACAGCGGCGAGGCTCCGGTCCCGCCGGCGTTCCCGGCGAGGTGCACGTAGTCGGCGCCCGCCTTCGCGACACCGGCGGCGATCGTGCCGACGCCGCGGGTCGCGACGAGCTTGACGCCGATCCGAGCCGTCGGGTTGATCGCCCGCAGGTCCGCGATGAGCTGGGCGAGATCCTCGATCGAGTAGATGTCGTGGTGCGGCGGCGGGCTGATGTAACTCTGGCCGGGCTGGCCGCGCCGCAGCGCCGCGATGTACGCGGTCGCCTTCCGCGCCGGCAGCTGGCCACCCTCGCCGGGCTTTGAGCCCTGGGCGATCTTGATCTCGAGCTGCTCGGCGCGGGCGAGGTAGGTCGGCGTGACGCCGAAGCGTGCCGATGCGACCTGCTTGATGCGAGCGTCGCGCCGCGGTTCGCCGGGCGCGGTCACGTACCACGCCGGGTCTTCACCACCCTCGCCCGTATTCGCCGCCCCGCCGGCGCGCTGGATGCCGATCGTGAGGGCCTGGTGGGCCTCCGGCGACAGCGCGCCCACGCTCATCGCGCTGACGACGAAGCGCTGGACGATCGCCTCGGCCGGCTCGACGTCGCGGACGCTGATCGGCGGGCTGGCTGCAGGCGGGCGGATAACGAATCCGTCCCGAACGAGCGCCGAATCGCGCTCGAGCCCGCGGCGATAGTCGCTCAGGGCCGTGTCGATGGCCGCGGCGCTCGGATCGACGATCGATGCCAGGCCCTGGATCTGATTCACGACCCGCGGCGCGAAGAGGTGCAGCTCGCCGTCGCCGCGGAACCGCGCGAGACCAGGGTCGGGCAGCCGCGGCTCGCGGTCTGGCAGCCGCGGCTCGCGGTCGCTCGACGCGGCCGGCGCCCCTGCGGCCATCGACCGGGCAACCTCGCGCCGCCGCAGCTGTCGCGACGCCAGCGTCGCGAACCCCACGCGCCCGGGCCATGCCGCCGCCGCGGGGAAGCATCGCGCAAGGACGTCCGGCGCAAGCTCGATCGACTCGAACGGGGCGCCGCCGATGTACGAGGCGACCGAGCTGATGCCCATCCGCGCGAGCGTCTTGCGCAGTCCGGCCTCGAACGCGCCGAGGAGGTTCTCGACCGCTCCGTCGACGGTCAGCGTCTCCGCTCCGCGCCCGCCGGCCAGCTCCGCCGCAAGCTCGAGCGCGAGCCACGGATGGACCGCCGTCGCGCCGGCTCCGAGGGCCATCGCGAGGGCGTGCGGATCGAGGACGTCGGCCGCCTCGAGGAGGATGTCGGCCCGGCCCCGCAGCCCGGCGTCGGTCAGGGCCGTGTGGACGGCGCCGGCTGCGAGAACCGAAGGGATCGGCAGCCGCTCGAGGGACAGCGCCCGATCGGTCAGGAGCAGGACCTCGGTTCGACCGGACGCCGCGCGGATCGCGTCACGCGCCAGGCGCTCGAGGGCCGCCTCCAAACCGTCGCCGCCCGAGCTCGCGGACCAGGTCGCATCGAGGCGGCTGAGGCTCCGCCGACGAACCCCACCCGCGAGCAGCTCGATGAGCCCGCTGAGATCGCCGACGATCGGCCGCTCGAGGCGCGCCGTCCGCGGCGCGCGCGGCAGGCCGCCGAGCAGCGCCGGGCGTCGCCCGAGCTCGACCCGCAGGTCCATGACCACCCGCTCGCGCTCCGGATCGATGGCCGGGTTCGTGACCTGCGCGAAGGCCTGTTTCAGGTGGTCGACGGCACGACGGTCGATCCGCCCGCGGCCCGGCGTCGGCGTGTCATCGCCCATGCTCCAGAGCGGCTCATGGCCTTCGACCGCCATCGTTCGCACGTCGAGCCGCAGCCGCTCCGCGTCGAGACCAGCGATGTAGCGCAGAGCAGGCGGCGTTGCGACGTCGTCGACCGTTGCCGGTGCCCGGTCGACATGACCGGTCCGCGCAGCGGCGTGAACCGGCAACCGCCGCAGGAGCGCCGCTTTCGCCTCGGCGTCGTCCCGGATTCGCGACCGGCCAGGCTCGACGAGCAGCAGCTCGCCCGGCCCCAATCGGCCGCGTCTGACGATCTCCGCCGGCTCGAGCGGGATCGCGCCCGCCTCGGACGCTGCGGCGACCAGACGATCGCGGGTGATCGAATAGGCCAGCGGGCGCAGCCCGTTCCGATCGAGCAGCGCGCCAATCCGCTTGCCGTCGGCGAAGACGATCGCCGCTGGACCGTCCCACGGCCCGAGGAAGCCGGCAGTCCGCCGTCGCAGCGCGGCGACCTGCGGCGCGGGCACGTGGCGGAGCGCAGCCGCCTCCGGGACCGCGGCCAGCAGCGCGGTGGCGAGATCCCAGCCGCCGGCGACGAAAAGCTCGAGGAGCTCGTCGAGCGACAGCGAGTCCGAGCCGTCGGGCGAGAGCAGCGGTCCGCGGCCTCGGAGGGCGGCCAGCAGCCCGTTCGGGTCGGGGTCGTGCGCACGACCGCGGAATTGCTCGCGGTTGCCGCGGACGGTGTTGATCTCGCCGTTGTGGGCGACGAACCGGAACGGCTGCGCGAGCCGCCACACGGGCTGCGTATTCGTCGCGTAGCGCTGGTGGAACAGCGCGTAGCTAACGGGTAGCTCACCGCTCAGGTCCGGGAAGAGCTCGGCCAGGCGGGCCCCGGCGACCAGGCCCTTGTAGACGATCGACCAGCTCGAGGCAGAGACCGCCGTCAGATCGGCGAGCCCTGCCTCGCGGGCCACCTGCTCGATCCGCTTCCGTGCCAGCAGCAGCGACCGTTCGAACGCGACCTCGCTCCCGACCGAAGCTGCGACAAACGCCTGGTCGAACGCCGGTCTCGATTCCTGGGCCGCGCGGCCGAGGACGCCGGGTTCGGTGGGCACGGCGCGCCAGCGGCGGATCGCAAGCCCTTCGGCTGCGAGCCCGCGCTCGACGATGGCCCTGGCGCGCCCGCGTCGGAGTCGGCCGCGCGGCAGGAACAGCTGGACGACGGCCTCGCCTGGCTCGACGCCCAGCCGCGCGCGAACGGCCGGCTCGATCGGCACCGAGACGCCCGCACCGTCGCTCGATTCGCCATCCGCGGCGAACGCGCCGCGGTGGCCGAGCGCTGCCAGTCCGGCAAGAGCCAGCGGGAGCACTCGCGCTCGTGAGCGACCGCCGGCGTCCGCGACGAAGCCAACGCCGCAGGCGTCGTGTTCGAACGCCGGGTCGTAGAGCGGAGCGCGAAGCGGACGGTGACGCATCGGCCGGGCCCTCCCACCGGTCGAACGGGCGGCCGGCCGGAGAGCCGGTCCGGTGGGCTCTCAGCCCTGGTAGGCGACCTCGCCGTGGACCGCCAGGTCCAGCCCGACCTCCTCCTGCGGCTTCGAGACTCGAATGCCGAGGACGAGATCGACGACCTTGACGATCGCGAACGTGGCCACGACGGCGTAGGCGACGGTCGCCCCGACGGCAATCAGCTGCGTCCCGACCTGGCCGGGGTTGCCGTCGATCAGGCCCGGGAAGGCGTTGATGGCCGTTGTCGCGAAGACGCCGGTCGCGATCGCCCCGAAGGTGCCGCCGACGCCATGGACCGCAAACACGTCGAGGGCGTCGTCGATCTTCAGGCGCGAGCGGAGCAACGTCGCGCTGTAGCAGAGGCCGCCGACCACCAAGCCGATGACGAGCGCGCCACCCGCGGTCACGAAGCCCGAGGCGGGCGTGATCGCGACGAGGCCGGCGACGGCACCACAGGCGGCACCGACGACGCTGACCTTGCGCTTGTGGATGTAGCTCGCGAGGACCCAGGTGATCGTCGCGGCCGCGGCAGCCGTGTTCGTAACGAGCAGCGCATTCGCGGCCAGGCCGTTCGCGGCCAGCGCCGAGCCGGCATTGAACCCGAACCAGCCGAACCACAGGAGGCCGGCACCCAGAACGGTCATCGGGATGTCGTGGGGCTCCATGCGATCGCCGTTGACGACGCGCCGGCCGATCAGCAGGGCGACGACGAGCGCAGAGACACCGGACGAGGCGTGGACGACGGTCCCGCCGGCGAAATCGAGCGCACCCAGGGCGAACAGCCAGCCATCCGACGCCCAGACCCAGTGTGCGATCGGCGAATAGACGAAGACCGACCACATGACGGTGAAGATGACGAAGCTGGCGAACCGCTTCCGCTCCGCGAACGCACCGGTGATGAGGGCCGGCGTGATCGCCGCGAACATCAGCTGGAAGCCGGCGAACAGGACGAACGGGATCGTGCTGCCCGCGGCAGGCTCGAGGCCGACATTGTTGAACATGAAGAAGTCGAGGCCGCCGAACAGGCCGAGACCGCTGGCGTCAGGGGCGAACGCGATCGAGAAGCCGACGACGACCCAGACGACGCTGACCAGGGCCAGCCCGAAGAAGCTGTGCATGATCGTCGAGAGGACGTTCTTGCTCCGGACGAGGCCGCCGTAGAACAGCGCGAGGCCCGGCAGCATGACCATGACGAGCGCCGTCGCAATGAGCAGCCAAGCGGTGTCGCCGGTGTCCAGCC
>DASRJS010000099.1:0-16105 GCA_035649355.1 Candidatus Polarisedimenticolia bacterium | reverse complement strand
CACGAATGCCCGCGGGGTCTTCTCGGCGCCCATTGCAGAATACGTCCTGATGATGATCCTCGCGGTCAGTCGGCGGCTGCCACAGCTCCTCGAGCTCCAGCGCGAACGAACCTGGCAGCCGCTCGAAGGCGTCGAGATGCGCGACCTGACGGTCGGCGTCATCGGGCTGGGATCGATCGGCAAGGCCGTCGCCGAGCTCGTGGCTTCTTTCGGCGGCCGCGTCGTCGCGATGCGCCGCCGAACGGACGGTGCCGTGAGCGGCGCCGGGGTCGTCGGCGAAACGGGCGCGGGCGGCGTGGCGGTCGCCGAGCTGCTCGGCCCCGACGGATTGCCGCAGCTCATGGCCGCCTCGGACTTCGTCGTGCTCGCGGCGCCGCTGACCCCGGAGACCGAGGGCATGATCAACGCCGCGGCGCTCGCGGCGATGCGCTCGGATGCGTGGTTGATCAACGTCGCCCGCGGCCGCCTCGTCGACGAGCGGGCGCTCCTGGCGGCGCTGCGCGAGAGCCGGATCGGCGGCGCCGTCCTCGACACGTTCGCCGAGGAGCCGCTCGCGGCGTCCTCGCCGTTCTACGACCTGCCGAACGTCATCGTGACGCCGCACACGAGCTGGTCGTCCGGCCGCGTCCTCGATCGCTCGGTCGAGCTGTTCTGCGAGAACCTGCGCCGGTTCTCCGCGGGCCAGCCGCTGCAGAACGTCGTCGATCCGACGGCCGGCTACTAGCCGCCGGCAGCGATGCAGATCGCGATCGTCGGCCTCGCCGGTGTCGGCAAGACGACCGTCTTCAACACCCTGACCGGCGGCCATGCCGAGACCGGCGGCTACGGCGGGCTGACGCTCCACGTCGGCATGGTCAAGGTGCCCGATGTCCGGCTGGAGAGACTTGCCGAGATCTTCAAGCCAAAGAAGATCGTCCAGGCCGACGTCACGTACGCCGACCTGCCGGCCCCGCCGACGTCCGCCGAGGGCCGGGTGGGTGCCGAGGAGCTGCCGGCCGAGCACCTGGCGCGGTTGCGCGACTCCGACGCGCTGCTCCACGTCGTGCGCGCCTTCGAGGATCCGGCGCGTCCGCATCCGGACGGGTCGCTCGATCCCGTCCGGGACATCGAGCGCCTGGACCTCGAGTTCACGATCTCCGACCTCGCGACGGTCGAGCGGCGGCTCGAGCGGCTGACCTCATCTGGCCGCCACGGCACGCCCGCCGAGCGCGAGGCGAACGAGCGGGAAGAGGCGATCCTCAAGCGCCTGAATGAGGCTCTCGGTGCCGGTCGCCCGATCCGCGACGTCGATCTCGAACCGGAGGAGGAGCGGATGCTCCGCGGGTTCGGCTTCCTGACGCAGAAACCGGTGCTCGTGCTGCTGAACGTCGGCGAGGGCGACATCGCCCGCGAACCGGCGCTCGTCGCCGACGCCGCGGCGCGCTACGAGCACCGGCGGACGCTCGTCGACGCGCTCTCGGCGAAGATCGAGATGGAGCTCGGCGAGCTCGAACCGGACGAAGCGGCGGTCTTCATGGAGGAGCTTGGCCTGCCCGAGTCGAGCCTCGGGCGTGTGATCCGGCTCTCGTATCAGCTGCTCGGGCTCATCTCGTTCCTGACCGCGGGTCCGGACGAGGTGCGTGCCTGGCCGATCCCGGAGGGGGCGACCGCGGTCGATGCCGCCGGCGTCATCCACAGCGACCTTGCGCGAGGCTTCATCCGCGCGGAGACCGTCGCCTACGAGGACCTCCTGGAGCTGGGCTCGACGGCCGAGGCGCGCCGCCACGGGAAGCTCCGCTCAGAGGGTCGGACCTATGCCGTCCGCGACGGCGACGTCATCGAGATCCTGTTCAGCCGCTAGTTCAGCCGCCAGCGCGTGGCTTCGGGGCTACGTCTCGGCTGTCAGTTGCGCTCGAGCGCGTCGGGATCGAAATCAGCGGTGATGCTCCGATACTCGCCGGCTTCGGAGTCGTCCTCGGCGTCCAGGTCGGCGAGGAAGTTCTCGCCGTCAACCGGGGAGACGTTGACCGCGGCGACGAGGCGGTCGTCGGAGATGAACGTGAAGCCGTGGTTGACCTCCAGCTCCTCGGCGATCGCCTCGATGAGCGTGTCGGTCTCGAACGTATCCTGGACGCGACGACGGATGTCCTGCACGAGGCTGAAGAACTCGTCCGCCTCCATCTCCTCCTCGCGCGCGAGGATCAGGTCGGAAAAGACCTCGTTGTCGCCCTCATGGAGCTCGTAGTAGTGCACGGGCCCGAGTATAGGCTGCGTCCCATGGCGGTCCGCACGTGACCCGATCTGCGGCCGAACGCCCCGATGTCGTTGTCGTCGGCTCCGCCTCGCGCGACCTGACGACCGACGACCCGCGGGGCTGGCGCCTCGGTGGCGCCGTCAGCTACGGCTCTCTGACGCTTGCGCGAATGGGCCTGCGGGTCCTCGCGCTCATTGGCGGCGACGCTCTCGTGGCCGACGCGCACGAGCTCGATCTCCTCCGCGGCGCGGGCGTCGACGTTCACATCGTCCGTCTCGATCGGTCACCTGTCTTCGAAAACCTGGAGGGGCCTAGCGGCCGGATCCAGACCGCGATGGAATCGGGCGAGCCACTTCCCCCGGACGCCGTCCCCGCCGCTGCGCGGTCTGCGGCGACCTGGCTTCTCGCTCCGGTCGCCGATGAGCTGCCCGACGGGTGGGCGGACTGCCCGCCGCCCGATGCCCTTGTCGCGCTCGGCTGGCAGGGCCTGCTGCGCGACCTCGCTCCGGGCAGCACCGTCCTGCGGCGACCACCGCGACCGAGCCGCTTTCTCGAACGGGCGTCGATCGTTGGCGTCAGCCGCGACGACCTGCCGCCCGACATAACGCCCGAGTCCCTGGTCAGGTGGTTGCGCCCGGGCAGCACGCTCATCGTCACGGATGGCCCGCGGGGCGGCGAGCGGTTGATCGAGGGCGGCGGCGGGCGGCCACAGCGAGACCGGTACGCGGCCGTGCCGGGTGTCCTCGACGTCGATCCGACCGGCGCCGGCGACGTCTTCCTCGCGACGTACCTCGCGGCGCGCCGCGGTCGCGCGGCCGATGACCCTGACGCAGGCGACCTGGCCCTCGCGGCCGCCGCCGCGTCCCTTGTCGTCGAGCGTCCCGGTCTCGACGGCGTGCCGTCGCTCACCGAGCTGGCCGATCGCCTCGAGCGCACACCGCGGCGGCTTCCGGACTGAGGGCCCTACGCCGGCCGCCGCAGCCGTCGAGGCGAGACCTGCCGCTCCCGGCGTCGAAGGAGGCGGGCCATCCGTGACGCGATCGCGACCTCGAGGCGGGGCTCGGGCAGGCCCAGCCGGCGGCGGCGCTCGGCGGCGAGGCGGGCGCGCTCGGTCGCGATAATGGCGCCTTCGACATCGCGGAGGCGTCGCTCGCGGATCTTCGCCACCTCGATCCAGGCCAGGGCGGCAAGCCGGCCCGGGCCAGCGGCCGCGGAGACCCAGGCCAGCTCGGCATCGCCGTGGCGCCCGAGGCGCCGCAGCAGATGGGCGCGCTCGACGAGAAGCCGCTGCTCGGTCCACGCGTCCCCGACGCGGATCGGCTCGACGACCGGTGCACGTCGCTCGCGCCACGGGAAGTCGACGGCGCCGGTCCACCAGCCCGAGTCGACAGGTGCATCGCGCACCGCCCGCGGCTGGATCGCCGGCACGCGGGCAAGGGCCGCAGGCGCGGCGAGTGCTAGATCGAGGCACTCGAGCGCCTCGTGAAGGCGGCCGCTCAGCCGGAACGCGCGACCGAGTCCGGCGAGGTCGCCGGCCGGCGCAGCCGGCCAGCGATCGCGATCGCCGAACGCCACGATGAGGTGTCGGACCAGCCGGCCGAGCGAGCGGACGTCCTCGGCGTTGTGCTCGACGACATCGGCGAGGAGCTCCGCCGGCCCGCCCCGCAGGACGTCAAAGTAGCGGCCCGGGATCTCCCAGCCATCGACGTCGCCGTGTCGCTGGACGTCGAGAAGGTCGGTCTCGACGGTTCGGAGGCGTGCGTCCGGGAGTCGATGCCTGAAGATCCGCCGCACGAGCGGTAACAGGTCGAGATGGCCGGCGTGCTCCGGCGCTGCCCGCAGGTGCATCCGGTAGCGGGCGACAAGGAGCGGCCAATCGAAGCCACGGCCGTTGTAGGTGACGAGCCACGCGTCAGGTGACACCAGGTCGCTGAGCGCCGCCAGCAGCGCCGGCTCATCGGCATGGTCCGGGAGGAGCAGCTGGATCGTCCGCAGCTCGTCGCCGACCCAGACCCCGATGCCGACGAGGAACGCGATGGTGCCGGCGGCGGTCGCAAGGCCGGTCGTCTCGATGTCGAGGCAGACCAGCTCGGCCGCGGACGGTGGCTGGTCCGGCAGCCCGGCAAGCTGGGGTCGATCCAGCGGCAGCGACGTCGGCCGGCCGTCGATCCTGACGTAGCGACCACCCGTCGCTGCAACCACCTCGCCGCCGACCGCGGCCGCAAGTCGATCGGCTGCGTCTCGCGAGAGCCGGTTGCGCCGGACAGCCGCCTCCAGCTCGACGGCCGGCCCGGCCTGGCGGGCTGCGCGGAAGTTCGCCAGCCGGCGCTCGAGCGCGATCCCGCTCATCCCGTGGCGACGAGGTCTGCGCCGGCCGGAGCTCCGGCCCCGCTCAGCTCACCAAGCAGCCGTAGCGCGAGCGCCTTCCCGTCCACGTTCGGCTCGAGGCGCGGTCCCGTGCAGGCCGGGCAGCCGGCATCGCAGGGGCAGACCGAGATGAACTCGGACGCACCGGCGAGGAGCTCCAGGATCCGCTCGAACAGCCGCTCCGACAGGCCGACGCCACCAGGCATCGCCTCGTACAGGTAGATCGTCGGCGCCTCCTGGTGCGGCGAGCGGACCTGGGTGACGAGACCGAGATCGCGGGGATCGACCATCAGGAGCACGCTCGCGACCGCCTGGATCGCTCGTCCCGCGCCGAGGAGCGCAATGTCGAGGTCGTCCCGACGCCAGGGCGTCGGCAGCCGCTCGGCGGTGAGCCACGAGGCCGTCGTCTGAAGCTCGATCTCGGGCAGGTCGATCGGGCCCCAGCCCACGTTCTCGTCCGTGACGAATTTCAGCTTCTTGAACAGCGTCACGAGGCTGGCGACCATGACCTCGCCGTGGACACGTCGGCCGGCCGCGGTGGGCGCCTCGCCGAAGACGTCGAGCGGCTTCAGCGTCACGGCCCGGTTGGCGTACGTGTAGTGATCGACGTCGACCTTGTGGACGTACGCCTTCCGCTCGCCCCATTCGAGCCGATCGACGTAGTACTGGACCGACTCGTGGATGTAGATCGCCCGCTCGTGGACGAGGACCTGGGCGGAGAAGAGATCGACCTCACCGAGGACCCGCGGCCGGTCCGGTGTCGTATCGATGATCACGACGTTCTCCGGCGCGGCCGCGCGCAGCGAGATCTCCGAGGCCGGGAAGTTCTCCGAGCTCCAGTACCAGCGCCCATCCGCGGACTGGCGGATGTGGCCGGACTCGGCGATGAAGCCGAGCAGCTCGTCGGCGGGTCCGGGCCCGAAGACCTCGCCTGGCTCGAACGGCCGCTCGAACGTTGCCGCGCGCAGATGAGCAAGGAGGACGTGGAGGTTGTCCGGATCCAGCCGCGCCTCCTCGGGGCTGCGCGCGAGCAGGAATTCCGGGTGGTGGATGACGTAGCGATCGACCGGCGCCGCCGACGCTACGACGATCGAGACGCTCACGTCCGAGCGCCGGCCGGCGCGGCCGATCTGCTGCCAGGTCCCCGCGATCGAGCCCGGATAGCCGGCCAGGATCGAGACATCGAGGGCACCGATGTCCACGCCGAGCTCGAGCGCATTCGTGCTGACGACGCCAAGGATCTCGCCGTCTCGAAGCCCGCGTTCGATCGCCCGTCGCTCGGTCGGCAGGTAGCCGCCCCGGTAGCCGCGAACCTTCGAGCGCGGCCCGAGGTCCTCGCGAAGGGCTTCTCGCAGGCCCGTGAGGAGGATCTCGACGGAGACACGCGAGCGGCTGAAGACGATCGTCTGGCGGCCGGCCCGAAGGAATGGCAGGGCCCAGCGCTGGGCGAGCGTCAGCGCCGAGCCGCGGCTGCCGGTCGCCTGGTCGATGATCGGTGGGTCGACGAGAAGCAGGTGGCGCTCGCCGCTGGGGGCGCCGTTCCGATCGATGAGCTTCGACGGGCGGCCCGTGAGGATCGCCGCGAGCTCGGCCGGATTTCCGATCGTCGCGGACGAGCAGACGATGACCGGCTTCGAGCCGTAGTGGGCACACAACCGGAGGAGCCGCCGCAGAACGTTCGCGACGTGGCTGCCGAAGATCCCGCGATAGGTGTGCAGCTCGTCGATGACGATGACCTGGAGCTGCTCGAAGAGCTGGAACCACTTCGTGTGATGCGGCAGGATCGCCGAGTTGAGCATGTCCGGGTTCGTCACGACGATCTGGCCGGCCTTGCGGACGGCCGAGCGAATCGGGGCCGGCGTGTCGCCGTCATACGCCGCGGTCGAGATTTCCAGCCCGGACGCACGCGCGAGCTCGGAGAACTCCGCGACCTGGTCCTGCCCAAGCGCCTTCGTCGGGAAGAGGCACAGCGCACGCGCCGCCGGGTCCTCGGTGATCGCCTGGAGGACGGGCAGCGCGTAGCAGAGCGTCTTGCCCGACGCCGTGGGCGTGACGACGACTACGTCCTCGCCACGATGGATCGCTTCGATCGCCTCCGACTGATGGCTGTACGGCCGCTCGAGACCGCGCCGACGGAGGCCCTCGAGGATGCGCGGATCCAGCCAGTCCGGCCACTCGCCGTATCGCGCCTCGCGCGCAGGCAGGAGCTCGTGATGCACGACGCCCCGGGCCATCGAAGGCTCGTCGAGGAGCCGCTCGAGGACGGCGACCGTCGGTCTCGGGGCGTAGGTCCTCATCCGCTGGCCTCCCATTTGGATTCGAACACCCGTTCGGTTTGCCGAGTCTAGCGCGACGATCGCGCCGCCGTGTGACAGGTCTGCTGTCACAGCCGGCTCCGAATCGAGCTGCGTTGACACCGCAGCTGGCCGTAGCTACCCTCGCCCGGATGCTTCGCGGGTCCGAGCCCCCGAAACCCGAGCGCGCGAGCGGGTCGAACGCCAGCCAGGAGGACGCCAGTCTCGACGCGGCGTCCGAGCTGCCGACCGCCCTCGACCTCGCGACCATGCCCATCGCCGGCCTCACCCGTGGCCGGCTGCTTGCGCTCGCCGGCCTCTGTGCCGCGGCCTGGATCGTGTTTGCGTTCTGGCGCCAGGTCGGCGCCGCCGGAGAGCTCACCGACCGAGCCGATCTCCTACGGACCGGCAACGGCAACCTGGAGCTTCGTGTCGCCGAGCTCGAGGCCGAGCTGCGGCTCGTCCAGACGCCCGCGTACGTGGCTCTCCAGGCGCGCGGCTACCGCCTCGGTGCCAGCAACGAAGTGCCGTTCACGATCGCGGCGGACGCACCGCCGCTTGCCGCCGACGCACCCGGTTCGGCATCGACCGCCGTCGGCGCGGTGCCCCACGGCGAGTCACCGATCGAAGCCTGGCTGACGCTGCTCTTCGCGCCCAGCGACTGACGCTATCCTGACCTCCGACGCCGCCTCCGCGGCGAGGGGAGGTCCGGATGCCGACGATCACGATCCCGATCGAGGACTTCGTGTTCGTCGTTTGCGCGCTCGTCGGTGGCGGGCTGCTGCTGATCACCGTCCTCGTCGACGACGTCCTTGGCGGCGTCCTCGACGCCCTCCATATCGGCTTCGACATCGGCGGCGTGTCGCTCATGCCGCCGCTCCTCGCGTTCGTCGCGATGTTCGGGGTCGGCGGCATCATTGCCACCCAGACGTTCGACGTCCACGGCGGCCAGGCAGCGCTCATCGGCACCGGCTTCGGGGCCGTCGGCTTCGGGCTCGCGCTGACCCTCTTCCGGATGCTCCGCAAGGCCGAAGGCACGCGACCGTTCTCGCTGCAGGACCTCGTCGGCACGGAGGCCGCGGTCTCGACGGCGATCCCGGCGGGACGCCACGGCAGCGTCTACGTCCGGGCCGAGGGCCAGACCCACGAGATCAGCGCGACCTCGAGCACCGAAGTCGCGGCGGGCACGATCGTCAAGGTCACCGGCGTCGCGGGGACCGCCCTGATCGTCGCGCCGGCTAGTTCCGCAACGCCGGCTGCTGCCGCCGCGCCGGCACCGACCACTTCTGAGCCATCCATCGAACCGCCCAGCGAGGCGAGCTGATCGTCGGAGGAGCCCCGCATGCCTGACTTCGGCAGCCTCTTCAAGTTCGTCGGCGAGGGCGTCCTCCCGATCTTCCTGCTCGTCGTTGTCCTCGGTCTCGTCATCGCCTACCTCGGCAGCCGGTTCAAGGTTGCCGGCGCCAACGAGGCGCTGATCATCAGCGGCCGCCGCGAGGCGGGCACCGGGGGCCAGATTGGCCTGAAGGTCGTCCGCGGCCAGGGTGTGATCGTCCTGCCGCTCGTCCACAAGCTCGGCCGCCTCCATCTGAGTGCGCGCCAGATCAACGTCGCCCTCTCGGACGCCGTCACCAAGCAGGGCATCAAGGTTGCCGTCCAGGGCGTCGCGACGGTCAAGATCGGCAGCGACGAGGAGTCGATCCGCGCCGCGGCCGAACGCTTCCTCGAGCGCGAGGACCAGATCGATTCGATCGTCAAGAACGTCCTCGAAGGCTCGCTCCGCTCGATCGTCGGCACACTGACCGTCGAGGAGCTCAACTACGACCGGGCGAAGTTCCAGCAGGAGGTCCAGAGCGCAGCTCGCAGCGACCTTGCGACGTCCGGGCTGACGATCGACAACTTCACGATCCAGGCGATCCGCGATGAGGTCGGCTACATGGACCTCATCGGTCAGCAGGAGACCGCCCGCCGCGAGCGCGACGCGCGGATGGCCAAGGCGACCGCCGACCAGGAGGCCGCCGTCCGAGAGGCCGAGGCAACCCAGATCAAGCTCAACGCCTCGCGCGACGTGTCGCTGCGAGAGGCCGAGATCCAGAGCCAGACGATGGCCGCGAAGGCTCGCGCCGACCAGGCCGGCCCGCTGGCCCAGGCCGAATCGACCCAGGAGGTCGTGCGCAAGCAGACCGAGCTCGCCCAGCTCGAGGCGGATCGCAAGGGCAAGGAGCTCCTGACGTCGACCGTCCGTCCGGCCGAGGCAGAGGCAGAGGCGGCCGTCAAGCGCGCCGAAGGCGAGAAGCAGGCCCGCATTCGGTCGGCCGAGGCGGACGCCGAGCGGGTCCGACTCCAGGGCGAGGCCGCCGCAAAGATCGTCTCGGTGACGGCCGACGCCGAGGCCCATCGGGTCCAGGTCGAGGGCAATGCCGAGGCCGGCATCGTTTTCACCAAGGGCGAGGCCGAGGCCAAGGCGCTCGCGCTTCGGGCGGAGGCGTATCGGCAGTTCAACGAGGCCGCCGTCATCCAGACGGTGCTCTCGATGCTGCCCGAGATCGTCCGCGCGGCGGCCGAACCGATGGCGAACATCAGCCAGCTGACCGTGCTCTCGAACGATGGCGCGTCCGAGATGGTGAAGAACACGACCCGAACCGTCGCCGAGGCCAGCGCGACGGTGAAGGGCCTGACCGGGATCGATATTCCGGCGCTCCTCGGCGGCGCGCTGGGCGGCACGGGTGGTGGCGGCGGGACGAAGGGCGGCGGTGGTGGCACCGGCGGCGGCCCGGCACGTCCGTCGCGAGGTGGTCGCTCACGCGCGGCGGCGCCCGCGCCGGCCGCTTCAGGAGCTGCCCCGGCGAAAGCATCGGCATCCGCGTCGCCATCTGAGGCGCCGGAGGCCCGCGAGACGCCGACCGCGGCCTTCGAACGCGCGGCCCGCGCGCTCGGCGAGGCGCAGCGCGCAGCGCCGGTCGTCCCACCGGTTCCGCCCGTCACAGCGGAGGCGACACCGTCGACGCCCACGAGCGATCGCGCCGCGGGACCGGCCCGTCCGGCACCGACGATCACCGGCGTGACCCGCGACACGACGCTCGACGAAGCGTTCGGGCGCCTCGCGAGCGACCTGCGCACGGTGCCGGGCATCGAGCGCTTCGGCAACCTGCGCCTCCAGGAGCTCGAACGCGCGGGCCCGCGGCCGCTTCGCGCAATGTGGCGGGTGGCCCGTGACCAGCTCGACGAGCGATACGGCACGCTGACGATCGGCGAGGTCCTGAACCGCCTCCGCGATTCGGGCTCGGGCGGAGTTTCCACGGGGGCATGACCTCCGATCGCGGCGAGGCCTCGGACGAGTACGCGAGGATCCTGAGGGAGAACGAGCGCTACATCGAGGTCTTCAATCGGGCTGCCCTCGGTGCGGCCCCGATGAGCGGCCTCGCGATCCTCGCGTGCATGGACGCCCGGCTCGACGTCGAGGAGGCGCTCGGGCTTCGAACCGGCGACGCCCACGTCATCCGCAACGCCGGCGGGCTCGCGACCGACGACGCGATCCGCTCGCTGATCATCAGCCAGCGCCTGCTCGGCACCGACGAGATCCTCGTCGTCGAGCACACGGGCTGCGGCCTCCTGAACGCCGATACGAACGACCTCCGGCGCCGACTCACTGGCGAATCGGGCGTGACCTTGGATCTCGACTTCGGCGCGTTCAGCGATCTCGAGGCCAATCTCCGGGCGCAAGTGGAACGACTACGAAGCCACCCGTGGCTCCGCCAGGTGCCGATTCACGGCCTCATCTTCGAGGTCGAGACAGGCCGCCTCCACGAGGTCGTCTAAGCGGGCACGAAGAACGGGGCGGGCCTACTGGTCCCGCCCCGTCTGCCATCGACGGACTTGCTGCGCGGACGCTAGGTCCGGCTCACCGTGGCTTGCGCTACAGCAGCAGCGTCGCCCATTACGGCCGCATTACAGCCGTAGCGCGGCTTTGGACGTCGCTGCTCCTGTCGGTACGGACGCGGGTGCGCGCTGGGCCCTTAAGCAGGCTGGCCGGCCTGCACCGGTCCGATTCGGTAGGGCCGCATCATCTCGTTGTCCTCGTGGGACACGATGTGGCAGTGCCACGTGTACTGGCCCGGCACCTCGAATCTCATCTTGACCCGCGTCACCTCGCCGGGATAGGCCGTGACGGTGTCCTTCCAGCCGGCCTCCCAGGGCTCGGGCGCTCGAGCCTCTGAACCCGGCTCGATCTGGACGCGATGCGACTCCTCCTCAACGATGATCGGTTGACGGTTGACGACCTCGAACAGCACTTCGTGGACATGCATCGGGTGGGCGTCGCCGGTCGTGTTGTAGAACTCCCAGACCTCCGTGTCGCCGACCTCGGGATTCTCGGTGATCGGCGAGCTCCACATGAGTGGCGACGTCGGTGTCATTGCGTTCGCGGGGTTCCCTTCCACCGTGCCGAGCAACGCGGCGGCCGGCGCATCGGCGAACTCGGTCGACATCTCCTCGACCAACGCCAGCCGGCGCGGCGCACCCGTGCCAAGGTGGTGAATGGTCGGCAGGCGGAGGAACTGCGGCGGCGTGCTCCGATCGGCGCCGATCCTGCGGACGACCCGAAACTCCATGACCTGCCCGGTCGTGCTCGGCTCCGCGACGTCGAAATCCTCGTCCGGCTCGCCGCCTCCATACGGTTCGTCCGGTCCGATATTCCGCAGCACGTGACTGCCGCGGGGCACGTTCGAGAAGTCGACGATGAGGTCGGCCCGTTCGGCAAGGGCCATGAGCAGTCGCCCGCCGTTGAGCTCGGTCAGGTTCAGCGGCGCGGGCAGGAATCCACCCTCGTTGCCGACCTGCCAGACCTGCACGCCGGGGATGGCAGCGAAGTCGAGAATGAGGAAGCGCGAGTCGCAACCGTTCAGGAATCGGAACCGATAGCGCCGCTGCTCGACGGTCAGGTAGGGCCAGGTGGCTCCGTTGACCATGATCGTGTTGCCGAAAAACTCCGGATTCCAGATCGGTGAGAGATCGGTCTCCGGCGTGAACGGGCCGGCGATCTCGTCGAAGAACGCCCGCGCATCGGGGTAGAAGAGCGACCCGTCGTCGTTGAACGACCGATCCTGGATGGCGATCGCGATCTCGTGATAGTCGAGGCCCGCCGGGTCACCAAGGGCCGGCGCCGGACCGGGCAGGATCGCATCACGACCTGTGCGCCTGTCGAGCACGACATCGCCGGGGCCGCCGCGAATGAGGAAGAAGCCCGCTGGCCCGGCGTAGACGTTGAGTCGCGTCATCCCGAGCGTGTGGTCGTGGTACCAGATCGTCGAAGCGCGCTGGCTGTTCGGGTACTGGAAGACCGCTGTGCCGGGCTCCCACTCGCTTGTCCCTGGCGCGAGCAGCCCCTTGCCGGCCGCCTTGCTGCGGAAGAAGTCGTACCACGTGCCGGTGGTGGCGTAGCCATCCGGGACGTTGCCCGCGCGCGGCAGGAACCACGCCTCCGCGTAGCCATCGCTCTCATCGCCGACGCCAGCCGAGCCATGGACGTGGGTCACGATCGGGACCGGGCCCCGGTACGAGCCGGGTGTCGACGCGAAAACCGGCCGGCTGTCGCGTTCGGCAGAGCCGCCGGGCGGGTTTGCCCAATGGAGCGTCTGGTCGACCGGGAGCAGATGCGGCAGGAATGGCGAGGTGGGATCGGCGGGATTCGAACGCAGTTCGTTGACCCACTTGACGCGGACCGGCGTGCCGTGCGTCGCCTCGATGGTCAACGACGGAGCGTTGAAGATCGCCGCTCCGTCCATGGCGACGCGAGGCCCGTAACCCCAGACGGTCGTCGACGGCATGCCCGCGGGCAGGATCTGCTGCTCGAACTGGCGAACCGCGATCTCGTAGTAGTCGATGTTCCTGCCGCCCGTGACCTTGATCTTGCCCGCGCGTGGCATGGCCGGCGGGATGAGCAGGGGAGTGCGGAACTTCGGAATCGAGTGTGGGTCGAGCGTCGGGCCGCCGGATGAAGCGCGGATGACGCTCGGGCCGAACGTCCAGGGCAGGAACAGTGCCGCTCCGCCCGCCATCCCGAACTTGACGAACGCGCGTCGCGAGATCCGGGGGTTCATGATCCTTGTCCTCCGGGGCTCGCGCCTCGCGAGCCCGACTCCTCCGTGCGGCGGTCTCTGCCGCCCCCTTCCCCGATGAAGGGAGCGTGACCCACGATCGGACGCCGCAAGAGGGCCGTTCGTCATGAAGGGCAGACAACGGACGGCCCCAACATCGCCGCGCCGGCGGCAACTGGCTGGGGCCGAAAGGAAAGGAGAACGGGGCGGGCGGACGGTCCCGCCCCGCAGGGGAGGCGATGGAAAAGGACCGAGGCGGGCCAGAAAGCCCGCCCCGGGGTCGAGTTACTTGAGTGAGAAGTAGGCCGCACCGGGCACGGCCTGGCCATCGATGACGACCTCAACCTTGTAGCGCCCGCTGGCGAGCAGCGAGCTCGTGGCAAGGTTGTACATGTACTTGCAATCGACGACCCGGAACCAGCCGTTCGTGTCCGCTGGCTGGATGCTCGTCGGAGAAGGCACGAGGACGGCCTCCGGCACATCCGGGTCCTTGGTCACGCGGATCTGCGCCGGCGGAAGATCACATGTGGAGCTGAGCGGCGTCGCCGGAGGCGGGGTGAACGTGTTGTCGTTCACCGTGGCCGATCCCAGGGTAAGCCGCTGATCTCCACCCCACCCTGAGTCGAGCACGAGTGACGCCCGCCTGACCGCTGCGTTGTTCGCGAGCACCTGGGCATCGGCGTACGTGTCGTAGAAGGTGCCGCCCCACTGGCTTGTGTCGAAGCGGAGATCGGGCTTGCTGATCATGTTCTCGCCGCTCTGGTTCGTGTCGAGGACAGAGTCCGGGGAGCTGCAATCGGTGAAGTTCGGCAAGGCGCCGTAGTAGATGAACAGACGGCCGTCGTTGTCGATGGTGTCGTTGTTGCGATCGACCCAGACCTGCCACCGCAGCGAGCCACCGTGGCAGTTGCCGAGCGTGAACGTGTAGCTCGCGGTCAGGTAGGCAAGGCTGTTGAAGGGCACCGGGACGCTCGGTGTAAAGCTCAAGTACGAGAAGTCGTTCGCCGTCGTCCCGCCGACCGGACCGCACCCTGGGTTGTCGGAGCAGATCGATTCGAACACGAACGGCCCGAGCCCGGAGAGCAACCCGAACTTGACCGGGATCACGCTCTTGGCGGCGTCCTTGCTGGTGAACACACTGGTGCCGTCGGCTCGGATCGGCGGCTTGATCTGCGACTCGTAGGTCGTCGACTGACCCGGATAGGCCACCCACGACCCGTCAGTCGCGGCGAGCGCGTATGCGGGCAGCGCGAGGAGCGCACAACACAGGAGAACGATGACGCTCAAGCGCCTCGGGATGCGCATCCGAAAACCTCCCGCGTCCCTTGCGCGGAGGCCCAGGCGGGTCTCCGACCGTCAGGCGGCGAGGGTCTACGTCAGCATCCCGGACGCGGGCCCGGCTGGCCGGCGCCTCAGTGAGGCTTGGTCAGCACTGGAAACCTACGGTCCCACCGTGTCGCGCAAGGTCGCAGAGAAGCGGGCCGACATTGCAATGGGGTTACAGGACTGAGTGGATCAGCTCCGCGAGCTCGGCCGGGCGGGTCACGAACGGTGAATGCGCGCCGGCAATCTCAACGGCCTCGGTCCCGAGACGGTCGCGCGCGGCGGCACGGCACCAGTGCGGGTTGATCGCGACATCGTCGTGGCAGACGATGTAGCGGCTCAGGACGTCCGGCCAGGCGCTCAGCGGACTCGGTTCGCTCATGAACCGATACGCCTGCGGCCGCAGCTGCGAGACCGCCCAGGCGGCATCGCCGGGACGTGCATCCGGATAGAAGAGCTCGGTCGCCGTGTTCGGGCCGACCATCCAGACGTTGTCGCCGAGATCGGTCCATTCGGCCGTCTTCGGTGCGACCACAGCATCGATCGGCTCCCGCTCGCGCTGCTCGCCGAGGCTCACGCCTGGCTCGGGCAGGAACGCCGCCAGGAAGATCAGCTTCGAGACCGGCCGCCGCTCGGCGACCAATGGGATGACCAGACCGGCCATCGAATGCCCGACGACGACGGGGACGCTCAGGCCATCCATGGCGGTCGTGACGGTATCGGCATAGTCGGCCAGGCCGGCGGCAGGTTCGGAGATCGGGAGATCCATCGCTCGGACGCGATGGCCCCGAGCTTCGAGCTCCGGCGTCAGGCGATCCCAGCACCAGGCCCCGTGGTACGCGCCATGCACGAGGACGATGTCCACGAGCCTAGGGTAGGTCGGGCGGCGGCTGGCAAGCGCCGCGCGGCGGTAGAATGCCCGCCGAGGCGGAGTAGCTCAGTGGTAGAGCAGGGGACTCATAAGCCCTTGGTCGGTGGTTCAAATCCGCCCTCCGCTACCACCTGATTCACCAACGGCGCCGGACTCGCCTCCGGCGCCGTTACGTTTTCTTCACCCCGTGCAACGAACTGCCTGCCGTGGGCGTCCGTATCCACGATTGACGACTGTGATTCAGTACCTCTGGCCCGCGCGGGTCCTTCATAACCCGACGCTATACTCGGGTCACGGTCGGCGCCATCGTCGACGCGTCGCACATCGGAGACCCTTCCTTGGATCGCAAGTTCATGCGCAACGGCCTGCTCATGCTCCTCCTCGTCGTGGGCACGGCGGCGTTGCTGTTCACGTGGCTTAACTCGTCGACGGCCGCAGCGACCAAGCCCTACGGCAAGTTCCTGAACTCCGTCGCGGCCGGCGAGATCAAGACGGTCGAGCAGGAGCAGCAGGTCCTGACGGTCACCCCGAACGCCGGTGAGAAGTACACCGTCGTTGTCCCGACGGTCCTCACCAACGTCCTCGAAGACATGGAGAAGGCCGCTACCGGCGCCGGCCGGGAATTCGACCGCGGCATCTATGGTGCGAAGCAGGCGCCGGACACCTCGTGGATCGGCCTGCTGCTGACGGGCCTCCTGCCGCTCCTCGTGATCGGCGGCTTCATCTACTTCATGATGCGCCAGGCCCAGGGCACGAATAACCAGGCCCTCAGCTTCGGCAAGAGCCGCGCCCGGATGTTCCTCGGCAACAAGACCGTCGTGACGTTCGCGGACGTCGCCGGCGTCGACGAGGCCAAGACCGAGCTCCAGGAAGTCGTCGAGTTCCTGAAGTACCCCGAGAAGTTCAACTCGCTCGGCGCGCG
>DASRJS010000098.1:0-45199 GCA_035649355.1 Candidatus Polarisedimenticolia bacterium | reverse complement strand
CGTCACGCGGACGATCCTGCGCCTCGTCGTCGACCAGGCGTGGGCTCGCAAGCCCTGGCTCTACGGCGTCTCGGCCGCCGAGATGGTCGCTCGGCCGACCGGCCGCTCAAGCCGGCGCGAGGCCGCCAGCGGTGTTTGACCTCGTCGGGAAGCGCAACTGGTTTTTCGCGCTCTCGCTGCTCATCACGATCCCGGGCCTGATCTTCATCCTGCTGACGCCGCTGAGCGGCGGCAAGGCCGGCCTCCAGTTCTCGATCGACTACACCGGCGGGACGACATGGTCGATCAAGTTCGCCGATGCGACCGTCGACCCCGAGGCGGTCAAGGCCGAGCTCGCGACCCTCGGCCAGCCCGACGCGACCGTCGTGCGGACGGGCAAGGGCTTCCTCGACATCCGCCTTTCGAAGCTGGACCTGCGCGGTGTCGAACCATCCCCGACGCCCGTGCCGACAGTCGAGCCGAGCCCATCGGCCAGCGCGGCCGCGAGCCCGACGGCCGCGGCGAGCGAATCACCCGCGCCGTCCGCCTCCGCCGCCCCGAGCGGGTCTCCGGAGCCCAGCGCGTCCGCGTCGCCGAGCCCAAGTCCGAGCGCCAGCGTCGAACCCAGTCCGAGCGCCAGCCCGTCGCCGAGCCCGTCACCGACCGGGATCCCCGGCGCCAACACGAACGTGCCGACCGAAGGTGACATCGGCGCGATCGCGACCGCGCTCCAGGAGAAGTTCGGGCCGATCGCCGAGCAGGCGTCACTCAGCTCGATCGGGGCCGTCGTCTCGAGCGACCTGATCGGCCAGGCGATCGTCCTGATCCTCGTCGGCTCGATCGGGATCCTGCTCTGGATCACGCTCCGGTTCCGTGACTTCAAGTTCGGCGTCGTTGCGCTCGTCGCGCTGGTCCACGACATCATCGTCGTCGTCGGCTTCTTCGCGATTCTCGGCACGCTGTTCGACATCGAGATCGACGGCCTGTTCGTTACCGCGATGCTCACGGTCATCGGCTTCAGCGTCCACGACACGATCGTCGTGTTCGACCGGATCCGCGAGAACCGCGCCCGCCACGCCGGCGAGCCGTTCGCCGAGATCGTCAATCATTCGCTGCTGCAGACGTTCGGGCGCTCGATCACGACGAGCTTCACGGTCGTGCTGACGCTGACCGCGCTGTTCCTGTTCGGCGGCTCGGCGACCCAGGAGTTCGTCCTGGCCCTGCTCCTCGGGATCATCTCCGGGACGTACTCGTCGATCTTCAACGCGAGCCCGCTCCTTGTCGTGTGGTACGAGTGGGAGGATCGCCGGCACGGTCGGACGGCGCGGCCCGTGTCACGCCGAGCCTCGAGCTGACGCAGCGCACCGGCAGGAGAGCCCCGGTGAAGCCCGCCGTGGCATCCTGAGCACGTGCTCGCCCCGCGCTTCCACTGGATCCTTCCCGAGCCGGTGGCCCTGCCCCTGAGCCTCATCGACGCCGGGCGTAGCCGGGGCCTCGACGAGCGACTCCTCGGCCTCCTCGTCCGGCGTGGCGTCAGCACCGAGGAGGAGCTCGAACGGTTCTTCGGACCGCCCGAGGACGCGCTCCACGACCCGCTGCTCCTGCCCGATGCGGCGGTCTTCCGGGACCGCATCCGCTGGGCGATCGGGCGCGGCGAGCGGATCCTCGTCTTCGGCGACTTTGACGCCGACGGCCTGACCGGCCTCGCGGTCCTCGTGCGGGCGCTCAGGACGCTCGGTGCGGATGTCGTGCCGTATGTCCCGTCGCGGGTCGACGAGGGCCACGGCCTCTCGCTTGCAGCCCTTGACGCTGCGGCCGCCGCCGGCGCGACGCTGATCGTGACGGTCGACTGCGGGTCGACGAGCGTGGCCGAGATCGAGGCCGCGCGGGGCCGGGGCCTGGATGTCCTCGTCACCGACCACCACCGCGTTCCTGATCCGATGCCCGCCGCCCAGGCGCTCGTGAACCCGCATCGGCCCGATGCCATGTATCCGGAGCGAGGGCTCGCCGGCAGCGGCGTGGCCTTCAAGCTTGCCCAGCTGCTGCTCGCGGACGCGCCCCGCGGCCCGGCGGCGGCACTCGACCTGGCCGACCTCGCGACGATCGGGACCGTCGCCGACGTGGCGCCGATCCTCGGTGAGAACCGGGCCGTCGCTCGACTCGGTCTCGTGCGACTCCGGTCCGCGCCGCGGCCTGGCCTGGCGGCCCTCTTCGAACGCGCGAAGATCGATCCAGCGACGATCGACCTCGAGACGGTCGGGTTCGCGATCGCGCCGCGGCTGAACGCGGCCGGCCGGGTGGGGGAGGCGTTCGACGCCGCGAAGCTCCTCCTCACCGACGACGCCGCGGAGGCGGCGGCGCTTGCTGACACGCTCGAGCTCGCGAACGTGACCCGTCGCGACCTCATGAAGATCGCGCTCGCCGAGGCTCGAACGTCGCCGGACGCGGTCGATGAGGCACCTGCGACGCTCGTCCACGGCCCCTGGCCCGTCGGCATCGTCGGGCTCGTCGCCGGCCGGCTGGCCGACGAGCGTGGCCGCCCCGCGATCGTGGGAGCTGACCTCGGCTCGATGATCCGGGCGTCCTGCCGGGGTGACGGCCGCCTCGACCTGGGGGCCGCCCTCGCAGCCTGTGGCGACCTGCTGCTGCGCCACGGCGGCCATGCCGGCGCCGCTGGCTTCGAGCTACCGACAGAACGCTGGCCGGCGTTCCGCGAGCGGTTTCTGCCGCTGGCCGCCGCCGCGGCGGTCGAACCCGAGGCCAGCCCGAGCCTCCTGGTCGATGCGGCGATCCCGGCGAAGTCTCTCGGCTACGCGCTCCTGCGCGATCTCGGGCGTCTCGCTCCGGCCGGCACGGGCAACCCCGAGCCGCTCGTGGCCGTCCTCGGCCTCGGGGTCGTCCGCGTGCGGGAGGTGAGCGGTGGGCACACACAGGTCGTCCTGAAGCGCGATCTCGACGTCGTCGACGGCATTGCCTTCGGCTGGCCCGAGCTGGCGACGTCGATCCGCGAGGGCGAGCGCGTCGACATCGTTGCCCGGGTCGTCAGCCGCCGCTTCGGCGCGGTCGAGTCGCTGCAGCTCGAGATCCGTGACGCGGCGGCCTCGGAGCTTCGAACGGTCGATCCGACGCCGGTCCCGCCGGCGCCCCCGCTCGCTTCGCTGGCGTCGTGAACCGGAAGACCTACCAGGTCCCGCCGCGTGGACCGCGGCAGCCCACGCTCGAGGCCGTGGGCCCGTTCCTGGCGCCCGGCCTGTCGGTCATCGGCCTGGTCCTCGTCGGCGTCATCAGCCTCGGACTGATCAACGGTCGCCTGCCATCATTCGGCGGCTTCGGGGGTCCGGATTCGAGCGACGACGGCGGTCCGATCAAGACGCCGACGCCGTCGGACGTGATCATCATCGACCCGCGCAGCGAGATCCCGGGCACGATCGCCTACATCAAGGCCGGCAACATCTGGATCCAGAGCGGCGACCGCGTCTATCGGCTGACGAACAGCGGCCAGGACGCGATGCCGTCGTGGTCGCCGGACGGCGAGTGGATCTACTTCATCCGGTACACCGACGTCAGCGGCCAGTTCGTCATCGGCGGCGACCGCAAGCGGTACGCGCTCCACGTGCCCCAGGTCATGCGGATCCGGCCCGACTCCGACTCCCAGCCGGAGCTGCTGATGAGCGGCCTCGTCAAGAAGGGCGACCAACGCTGGTCAGCGTTCATCCGCCAGCCCGTGCTCTCGCCGAACCTGAACACGCTGGCGCTCGTCTCGGACAGCCCGGACCCCCTGCAAACGGACGTCGTCGTGCAGTTCTTCGACCTCACGACCAGACAGCTCACGAACCCCGGCCTCGACCAGATCCGGCCGCTCGGCCACCAGGACCCGGAGTGGGCGCCGGATGGCTCCACGCTGCTGTTCGTCAAGAACGGCCGGGAGGGCTCGCGCGGTGCGCCGATGCTCATGCGCTACCGGCTGTCGAAGAACAGGCTCACGGTGCTGGCCGGCCCGGGCTACAACTCGCCCTCGTGGTCGCGCGATGGGCGGTTCATCGCCGCGACCCGAACGGACGGCCTCGGCACCGACGTCGTCATCCTCGACGCAACGACCGGCGCCGAGCTGCTCCGGGTCACGAACGACGGCCGATCGTTCTCCGGCGTCTGGTCACCGGTCGGAGATGCCCTGGCCTACCTGCACATCGACCGTGGCGTCGTCGATCTCGTCACGGTCAAGCTCGTCGGCACAGGTCCCGACTGGACGCTTGGCGAGACGATTCCCCTGACCGACGCGGCGGGCCTCGATGGTGCCTCGCGACCGAGCTGGTTCGTTCCCGCGAACCTGCTGCCACAACCGACGCCGACGCCGGTGCCGAGCGTGACCGTCGCCCCGAGCACGCCCGTCAGCCCGATCCCGTAGGGCTGGCGTGGCGGACGGCTATCTCGACCGGCTCGCGGCCCGGACCGCGGCGGTCGGCAGCGTCCTCTGCGTCGGGCTCGACCCGGATCCCGGGGACGTGCCCGCGGAGCTCGGCCATGGCCTGGAGGGCATCGAACGCTTCGCCCGGCTCGTGCTGGAGGCCGCGACTCCCGCGGCAGCGGCGATCAAGGCCAACCTCGCGTTCTTCGAGGCCTACGGAGCGACCGGCATCGCGGTCCTCGGACGGCTGCGTGCGGCCGTCCCGACGAACGTGCCGTTCATCGCCGACGCGAAGCGGGGCGATGTCTCCAGCACCGCGGCGCGGCAGGCCGTCGCGCTCCTCGATCGCCTCGGCGCCGACGCCGTGACGCTCAGCCCGTACCTCGGCCGCGATGCCATCGCGCCATTCCTGGAGCGCGCCGATGGCTTCGCATACGTGCTCTGCCGCACGTCCAACCCCGGCGCCGGGGAGCTGCAGGATCTCGTGGTCCCGCCGGATGTGGAGCTGGACGCGCCGGCGGAGCCGCTGTGGGCGCGCGTCGCGCGCCGGACGGCAGCTTGGGACCCGGGCGGTCGCCTCGGCCTGGTCGTCGGTGCGACCGGACCCGCCGAGCTCGCGGAGGCGCGCCGGATCGTGCCGGGCCTGGCCTTCCTCGTGCCCGGTGTCGGCGCGCAGGGCGGCAGCGCGGAGACGGTGCTCCAGGCCGGGCAAGCAACCGCGCCGCCGGCTGGCGGACGGACGGGCGGCGGTCTGCTCGTGAACGTGTCGCGCGCGATCTCGCGGGCTGCCGGAGACACGTCCGGCGAGGGCGCCGCAGCGGACCCGGGAGAGCGTCTGGCGGCCGCCGCCCGTGCGTGGTCGGCGCGACTCCCTGTGCTACCGTAGGCCGCCCGGCCGCCTGCCGGATGCCGGGCTTTCAGCGAGGTCCACGGGCCGCACATGCCGTTCAACATCCAGGGTCCCGAGCTGATCCTGATCCTGATCATCGCCCTGATCGTCATCGGGCCGGGCAAGCTGCCCGACGTCGGCGCGGCGCTCGGCAAGAGCATCCGCGAGTTCCGCAAGGCCGCAACTGACGTGAAGGACGCGACGTCGCTCGAACCGAAGGCGTCGACACCGCCCGTGCCCGTCGCCCGGGTTGAGGCGCCGCCGGTCGTGACGCCGCCGACCGAGCCCACCGAGGCGCAGGTTCCCGGCGCACCCGCCAGCCGCCCCGAGGAGCCGCAGGCCTAGGCCTTCCCGGCCGTCGCGCCCGGATCCAGATGAGTGACGCCGACGCGCTCGGCATGACGGTCGTGCCTCCCGAACAGCCCGAGCTCCGCGAGACCGGCGTGATGTCGCTCGTCGATCACCTGTCCGAGCTCCGCACGCGAATTGTCCGCTCGATCCTCGCTGTCGGGGCCGGCGCCGTGATCGGCTTCGCCTTCGCCGAGCGCATCGAGGCGATCCTCAAGGCTCCGCTGCCATACGATCGACCGCTGATCTCGACCGGAATCGGCGACCCCTTCGCGATCCAGCTTCGGATCGCGATCGTCGTCGGCATCATCCTCGCGATGCCGGTGATCGTCTGGCAGATCTGGGCCTTCGTCGCCCCGGGCCTGACGCCGGCCGAGCGGAAGACGATCCGGCCGTGGCTCGTCCTGGCGTTCGTGTTCTTCGCGATGGGTGTCGGCATCGCCTGGGTCGTGCTGCCGTTCGCGTCGGGCTTCCTTCTGAGCTTCCAGACGGCGTCGATCGAATCGCTGCTCGACGCCCGTCAGTACTTCGACTTCGTCAGCACGCTTTTCCTGGCATTCGGCCTGCTCCTCGAATTCCCGATCGTCCTCGTCGCGCTGTCGCGCGTGGGTGTGGTGACGTCCGAGCTGCTGCGCCGGTCGCGGCGGATGGTCGTCCTCGGCATCGCGATCTTCGCGGCCGCGGTCACGCCGGGTGGTGACCTCGTCAGCCCCGGAGTGCTGGGCCTCACGATGTACGTGCTGTTCGAGCTGACGATCGTGATGATCCGGCGGAGTGGCCGCTGACCTAGACTTCCGGCCATGGCGAGCGATACGCCCGGTCAGGAGGTCGCCGCGGCGGCCGAGGCGCCGTCCGGCGGCCAGCGTGTCGTCATCCTCAGCGGCCTCTCCGGCGGCGGCAAGACGGCTGCGGCGAAGCTCATCGAAGACGCGGGCTACACGGTCGTCGACAACGTCCCCGCCGAGCTCCTCGTCGGCCTGGCCGAGCTCGCAGCCGAGGACTCCTCGCGGTTCTCGCGGGTCGCGATCGTCCTCGACGTCCGAACCGGTGACACCGAGCGGGCCTACCGGGCCATGCGCGGTGCCCTCGAGGGTCGCGGGATCCGACCGCTCGTGCTCTTCCTCGAAGCCCGTGACGACGTGCTCATCCGGCGCTTCTCCGAGACGCGCCATCGCCATCCCCTGGCCGGAGCGGCGGGCGTCGAGGGAGCGATCGCCGAGGAGCGCCGCCGCCTGGCCCCGATGCGCGCGGAGGCCGATGCCGTCCTCGACACGTCGGACCTGTCCCTGCGCCAGCTCCGCGAGCGCGTCCTCGCGGCGCTCGAGGAGGTCGGCGGTGAAGGCCTCGTGCTGCGGATCGTGTCGTTCGGCTACAAGTTCGGCCTGCCGCTCGAGGCCGATCTCGTCTTCGATGCGCGTCTGCTCCGCAACCCGCACTACGTCCCGGAGCTGCGACCGCAATCCGGGCTGAACGACGCGGTGCGGACGTACGTCATGGACCAGCCGGCGGCGGGTGGCTTCGTCGACCGGATGCGCGAGCTCATCGAGTTCGCGGCGCCGGCCTATGCCGCCGAAGGCCGCCCGCAGCTGACGATCGCCATCGGCTGCACCGGCGGCTACCACCGCTCGATCGTCCTTGCCGAGACGCTCGCCGCGCAGCTTCGGGAGCGCGGCCTGGGACCGGTGACCGTCGCGCACCGCGACCTCGAGCGGCCGATGGACGATCGAAACTGAGGCGGCCGTGAAAACCAGGCGGCCGTGAACCTGCGCCGCTGGCTGACACCCGGGATTGGCGTCAAACGCTGGCTGCTCGTGCTGTTCCTGGGCCTCCTCGTCCTTGCCGTCGCGGTGGCCCACGTCCTGCGCCAGCTCGGCAACGCCCAGCCGCCAGGCAGCATCGGCGCGGCGCTGGTGGACGTCCTGACGCTCCAGTTTCTGCCGTTCGGCCTGCGCGGCCTCGTCATTGGCGTCCTCGGGTTGGCGCTCGTCGTTTCCGGCGCGGCCGGCGTCATCCGCTCGGTCACGGATCCGCTGCGCGAGCCCGGAGCCGTGGAGCCGCTCGTCGAGACGCTCTACCAGCGCCGCTTCCGTGCGCGCGGCCCGCGGATCGTGGCGATCGGCGGCGGGACGGGCCTGTCCACGTTGCTCCGCGGGCTGAAGGACCACACGAGCAACCTCACCGCGATCGTGACGGTCGCCGACGACGGCGGCTCGTCCGGCGCGCTGCGCCAGGAGCTCGGAATCCCGCCGGTCGGCGACATCCGCAACTGTGTCGTCGCGCTCGCCGACGCCGAGTCCCTGATGAGCCGGCTCCTCCAGTATCGCTTCCCGGGCGGCCGGCGACTGCCGGACGGACCCGTCGAGACCGAGCCCGGCGGGCTCGGCGGTCACGCCGTCGGGAACCTGCTTCTGGCCGCCCTGACGGCGATCGAGGACGGTGACTTCGAGGAGGGCGTCCGCCAGCTGAACCGCGTCCTGGCGGTCCGGGGCCAGGTCCTGCCGGCATCGCCGACGCCGATCACGCTCAGTGCCTCGACGGTCGATGGCCGGACGATCGTCGGCCAGTCGAACGTCATGCGCACGCCGGGCATCGAGCGCGTCTGGATCAGCCCCGCCGACGTCGCCGCCTCCGGCGACGCACTCCGGGCGATCGCCGAGGCGGAGCTCCTCGTCATCGGGCCGGGCAGCCTGTACACGAGCCTCCTGCCGAGCCTCCTCATCCCGGCGATCGGCGGCGCCGTGGCCGCGGCGCCGGGCCTGCGCGTCTACGTCTGCAACGTCGCGACGCAACGCGGCGAGACCGAAGGCTTCGATCTCTCCGACCACGTCGAGGCGCTCGAGCGTGGCGCCGGCCGAGCCCTCGTTGACGTCGTTCTCGCGAACGACGACCTCGATCTCGCTCCGCGACCGGACGGCGCGCCGCCACCGGTGACGCTGCGCTGGCCACCGAATGTCGTTCCCGCGCCCCGGCTCGTCCTCGACGCCGTCGTGAGTCGCGCCGAACCCCATCATCACGATCCCGAGCGACTCGCCACGGCGCTGCTGCGGACCTTGGAGCACGACGCCGGCTCCGTCCGCCGCGACGCGGCGGCCCGGACCGCCTGAGTGCATGTCGGGATCTGACCGGGCGCTCGTCGACGCCCTGCGGGCCGAGGTTGCGGGCGTCGATCCGATCCGCGACTGCGATCAGCGCGCCGAGCTGGCGGGCCTCGGCAGCGCGGCGCCGCGCGACAGGGTTGCCGCGCGACTCTCGCGACGGCTGGCCCGGTTGCGAGCCGCGCCGGAGGTGCTGGCCACGGACTTCGACTTCGAAGCCGCCCCCGATCACTGCCGGTCGGCGTATCTGCGCGGTCGGTTTCTCGCCGCGGGCTCACTCTCGCTCGCGGGCGGGCGGACGCACCTCGAGTTCGTCGTCGCGCCCGAGGCGGCGCCCCGTCTCGCCGCGCAGCTCGCGCTCGTCGGGCTACCGGCCTCGTGGCGCGTGCGCCGTGGGCGCGGTGTCGTGACGTGGAAGGGCGCCGAGACGATCGGCACGTTCCTTCGGCGAATCGGGGCCGGCGCCGCGCTCCTCGAGCTCGAGGCGCGGCAAGTGGCACGGGCGATGCGCGGCGAGATGAACCGCGTGCTCAACGCCGAGTCGGCGAACCTCCAGCGCACCGTCGCGGCCGCCGGCCGCCAGCTCGCCGCGATCGACCAGCTCGAATCCGTCGGCCAGCTGACGCGCCAGCCAGCGGCGGTCCGCGCGGTCGCCGAGGGGCGCCGCCGAACGCCGGAGGCGACGCTCGGCGAGCTGGCCTCACGGCTCGGATTCCATCGGTCGGCGGTCCAGCGTGCGCTCGACCGGCTCGAACGCCTGGCCGCGGATGCGCGACCGACGGTGCCGCAACGGCGGAGACGGACCCGGGCTCTGGCATGATTCGGGCGATGCGCCCGATCGTCATCGCCGCGAACTGGAAGATGCACACGACGCCCGCGGATGCCGGCGAGCTGGCCCGGACGATCGCGGCGCGGACCGCCGAGCCGGACGTCATCCGGGTCATCTGCGCGCCTTTCGTCTGCCTCGCGGCCGTGAACGCGGCGGTCAACGGCCTCAAGCCCCCGATCGCGGTCGGCGCCCAGAATGTCCACCACGAGCTCGCCGGCGCCTACACGGGCGAGGTCAGCGCGGCCAGCCTGGCCGGGCTCGCGTCGTGGGTGATCGTCGGCCACTCCGAGCGACGCCGCGATGCCGGCGAGACCGACGAGCTCATCGGCCGCAAGATGGTCCGCGCCGTCGACGCCGGCCTGCGACCGATCGTCTGCGTCGGCGAGCAGCTCAAACAGCGCGAGGCCGCTCGTCACGTGTCGGTCGTCACCGAACAGTTGCGCGGCGTTTTTGGTGGCCACGATCCGGCTGCGTTGGAAGCGGCGGGCGTGGTCATCGCCTACGAGCCCGTCTGGGCGATCGGCACGGGCCGCAACGCGAGCGGCGCGGACGCGGCCGAGATGGCGAGCGCGATTCGCGACGGGCTCGCGGGCCTCGGGTTCGCGGCAGGCGGTGAGGCTGTCCCGATCCTCTATGGCGGCAGCGTCACGTCGGCGAACATCGGCGAGTTCCTCGTCGAGCCCGGCCTCGATGGCGCCCTCGTCGGGGGCGCCTCGCTCAAGCCCGATGAGATGGCCGGCATCGTCGCGCGGGCGGCCGTGACGGCCCGAGCGCGCCGTTCGGAGGCCGCAGGCTCGAGCCGCCGGGCGTGACGCCTCGGGACACCGGGCGGCCGCGGCCAATCGTCCTCGTCGTCCTTGACGGCTTCGGTCTCGGCCGGGATCCTCGATCGGATGCCGTTCAGGCCACCCGGATGCCGGCGTGGCGGTCGCTCCTCGAGCACTGGCCGCACGCGGTCCTCGGCGCGTCCAACGGCGACGTGGGTTTGCCGGCCGGACAGATGGGCAACTCCGAAGTCGGCCATCTGAATCTCGGCGCGGGCAGGCCGGTCCTCCAGGACCTGCCCCGGATCGATGCCGCAATCCTGGACGGCAGCTTCGCCGCGCGACCCGCGCTCGTCGCGGCCATGGCCGGTGCGAAGGCGGGCTCGGGCCGCCTGCACGTCATCAGTCTCATTGGACCCGGCGGCGTTCACGCCAACGACCGCCACCTCCTCGCGATCATCGACCTGGCTCGGACCCTTGGCGTCCCAGCCGTGCGTGTCCATGCGCTGCTCGACGGCCGCGACACGCCGCCGCGGTCCGCCGACGGGTTCGTTGCCGCTCTCGAGGAGGAGCTGCAGCGTCGGCATCCGGACGCGCGGGTTGCGTCGGTCGGCGGCCGCTATTTCGCGATGGATCGGGATCGGCGCTGGGAGCGCACGGAACGTGGCTACGACGCGATCGTCCACGGCGTCGGCGAGTCGGAGGCCTCCGCGGAAGCGGCGATCGAGGCGGCCTACGGCCGTGGCGAGGGCGATGAATTCGTCACCCCAACGGTCATCGCGGGCGTCGATGGCCGAATCGAATCCGGCGAGGTTGTCGTCATCACGAACTTCCGGGCAGACCGTGCGAGGCAGCTGACGCACGCGCTGGCCGACACAGCGTTCGACGGATTCGATCGCACGGCGCCGAACGGCAGCCCGGCCCCGAGGGACCTGCGCGTCATCACGATGACGGAATACGAGGCGGGGCTGCCGGTCGAGGTCGCGTTCCCGCCCGAGGAGGCACGGAGCGTCACAGAGGCCGTCTCGGAAGCCGGATGGCGGCAATTCCACGTCGCGGAGACGGAGAAGTACGCCCACGTGACGTACTTCTTCAACGGCGGCCGCGAGGCGCCGTTCCCGGGCGAGGAGCGGCTCCTCATCCCGAGCCCGAAGGTCGCGACCTACGATCGCCAGCCCGAGATGAGCGCGGGCGGCGTGACCGACGCGCTCGTCGCAGCCATCAACGGCGGCGACTTCGATTTCGTCGTCGCCAACTTCGCGAACCCGGACATGGTCGGCCACACCGGCGACTGGGACGCCACGGTCGCGGCGCTGGAGTTCCTCGACGGTTGCCTCGCGCGGATCGCGAACGCGATCGACGCGGTCGAGGCACGCGACGTGGACGGGCCGGGAGCCATCGTCGCGATCACCGCAGATCACGGCAATGCCGACGAGATGCGCGACACCGATGGCCAGCCGATCACCGCCCACTCGTTGAACCCGGTGCCGATCGTGATCGTGGGGCGGGCCGTTCGCGGGCGGCGACTCCGGGACGGTGTCCTCGCGGACGTGGCCCCGACGCTCCTCGAGCTTGCCGGCCTGCCGCGATATCCGGAGATGACCGGCCGGTCGCTGCTCAGCTAGTCGGGCCGTGCTACGATCCGTCGCCGTTCCGACCCCCGAGGTACGCCACCTGTGAATCCCGTTCTCGGCGCCGGCCAGCTGATCGTCAGCGTCGCCCTGATCTTCTCGATCCTGCTCCAGGCGCGCGGTGCCGGCCTGTCCGCTGCCTTCGGCGGCGACTCGTCCGTCTACCGCAGCCGCCGCGGCATCGAGCGGCGTCTCTGGCAGTTCACGATCATCCTCCTTGTCCTCTTCGTCGTCTTCTCGGCCTTCTCGTTCCTCTACGCGCCCGGCTCCGTCTGAGCCGGAGGCGGGGGAGCGGCTCGAGCCTGGCGAGGAACCGCGTCGTCGGCGATTCGGCCTGCGTTCGAGGGGCGAGGCGAATCCGCCGAACCGGCTGACGAGCCTCGATCGCGCGACGATCGGCGCGCTCTCGATCACCCTGGTCCTGCTCGCCGGTTCGATCATCGCGCCGGCCCTCGGACCGGCCGTCGGAGAGCCCCCAGGTCCGAGTGGTGGGACGACAGACCGCTCGTACGTCGAAGGCATCCTCGGCGGCGCGACATACGCCAGTCCGTTCGGGGCCCGGACGGCCGCTGACCGGATCCTCGTCTCGTTACTCTTCCGAGGCCTCGTCCGCCTCGGGCCGGACGATTCGATCGTCCCGGACCTTGCCGAGCGCTGGGATGTCGACGAGCGCGGCGCGGTGTGGACGTTCCACCTCCGTCCTGATGCGGTCTGGCAGGACGGCACGCCGATCACCGCCGACGACGTTGCGTTCACGATCAGCGCGCTCAGCGATCCGTCGTACACGGGCACCGGCGGCGCGTCGTGGCGCGACGTCCGCGCAACGGCGCTCGACACGACGACGATCCGCTTCGAGCTCGCCTCGCCGATCGGCGGCTTCCTGCAGGCCGCGACCCAGCCGATCGCTCCGGCGCACCTGCTGGGATCCGTCCTGCCGGAAGCTCTCGCCACCGACGCCTTCGGACAGAAGCCGGTTGGATCCGGACCGTTCAGTCTGGACTCCCTGGACAGCGCGCACGCCGTCCTCAGCGCCTGGGCGCCGGTGTCGGCCGAGCCGTCGTCAACCAGCGATCCGTCGAGCGGTGCGCTGCCCGGGCCGATCATCGGCGGCCAGCCGCGGCCGTATCTGCCCGGCATCGAGCTGCGCTTCTACGGCGACCTCGGCTCGCTGACGGCGGCATGGAAGGCGGGCGAGCTTGACGCGCTGTCCGGACCGACGCCGAAGGACCTTGCGGCGCTGGACCGCGCAAGCTCGAACGCCCGGATCGCCGCGTACCCGGGTTCGACCCTCCTCACCATCGTGCCGAACCTGCGGACCAACCACCCGGCGCTGCGCGATGCCGGTGTCCGCAAGGGCTTGCTGGAGGCGGTCAATCGAAACGCGCTCGTGACCGAGCTCCTGGCCGGCTACGCGTCACGGGCCGATGCTCCGATCCCGCCGGGTTCGTGGGCCTTCGATGCAATCGCGAGCCCGCCGGTCGCCTTCGATCCGGACGCGGCCGTCGCCGCGCTCACGACCGCGGGCTGGACACGTGCGAGCGAGGGCTGGACGCCGAAGGGCGCAAAGGCCCCGCTGACGATCAAGATGGTCGGGCCGGACGAGGCCGTGAACGCGACCGCCTATGCGACCGGCGAGGACGTCGCCGCGGCGTGGCGATCGATCGGCCTTGGCGTCGACCATGAGGGCCTCGGCGCAGCCGAGCTCACCGAGCGTCTGCGCAACGGTGACTTCGACGTCGCGGTCATCGCCGTCAACGTCGGCCTCGATCCGGACCTCTTTTCGCTGCTCGCCTCGAGCCAGACGGCCGGCGCGCGGACGAACGTCCTTGGGCTCCAGGATCCCCAGCTCGATGTCCTCCTGACGGCGGCTCGGGCACCGGGCACGCTCGAGGCTCGAACGGCCTCCTACGCGGCGCTCCAGGCGCGGCTCGCGGAGACGACATACCTTCTGCCGCTGGCCTTCCGGGCCGAGATCGCGCTGGTCCGAAAGACGGTCACCGGAGCCTCGATTCGAACGGTGGGGGACGCCGGGGGGCGATTTTGGGACGTGCTAACATGGCGCCTCGCCGACGACCGGTGAGCTTGGCGCGAGCCGCCAGGCGGTCTCACGCCGAGGTGGCGGAACGGCAGACGCGCTAGCTTCAGGAGCTAGTGTCCGCAAGGGCGTAAGGGTTCAAATCCCTTCCTCGGTACCAACACCTCATCCCTCAACCAGAGACCCGGTCCCGGTCGCGCGGCGGAGCACCTGCCCAGGTGGCGGAATTGGTATACGCGTACGTTTGAGGGGCGTATGAGGCAACTCATCCGGGTTCAAGTCCCGGCCTGGGCACCACCCCTCGCTCATGCGGCCCGTCCGCCGCGTTGTCGGCTGCGCGCCTCGCTCACGCACCCTCGTGGTGCGCTCGCTGCGGTGCTCGCCTCCGCCTTGCGGTCGGACCACCTGAGCGAGGGGCTCATTCCGCCTCTGCGCGCTTAGACTCTTCTGGGCGGTTAGCTCAGCTGGTCAGAGCGCCTCGTTTACACCGAGGACGTCGGGGGTTCGAATCCCTCACCGCCCACCACATGACACACCGCCGCGGGCCATGCGTCTTATCGACGCAAGGGTTCGCGAGTGAGCCCCTGCTAGACTCAGCGGCGTGGCCGCGGCCGCGGCAGGCAGCCGACCGGCGGGCGCCCGGCCCATGGAGGAGTAAACCCCGGATGCAACCCTGGATCGTCATCGCGATCGTTGTCGTCGTCATCGTCCTGTTCGTTGTCGGGATCTACAACGGGCTCATCGGGCGGCGCAATCGCGTCGACGAGGCGCTCTCGCAGATCGAAGTCCAGCTGAAGCGCCGCTGGGACCTGATCCCGAACCTCGTGAACGCCGTCAAGGGCTACATGGGCTTCGAGCAGAAGGTCCTCACGGACGTGACAGAAGCCCGCGCCAACGCCGTTTCGGCCGGTGCGCAGGGTGTCGCCGCGCAGGCCCAGGCCGAGAACATGCTCACCTCGACGCTGCGCTCGCTGTTCGCGGTCGTCGAGAACTACCCGGACCTCAAGGCCAACCAGAACGTCCTCGAGCTCCAGGAGCAGCTGACCACGACCGAGAACCAGATCTCGTTCAGCCGCCAGCACTACAACGCCACGGTTCTCGACTACAACACCGCCATCCAGACGATCCCGAGCGTCCTGATCGCAGGCCCGCTCGGCTTCACGAAGCGCGACTTCTTCGACGCCGAGCCCGAGGCGGCTCAGGTCCCGAAGGTCGACCTCAGCCTCGGCTGACAGCACCCGCCCCGCGGACCGGGGCGCGTGGTGGATCGGCTGGCGCACGATGGCACGAGAGAGCTTCTTCGAGCAGCAGGCGGCGAACCGCCGCCAGTCGTGGCTGCTTGCCCTGGCCGTCCTCGCTCTTCTCGGCGTCCTCGGCTACACGATCGGCTTCGGCGTCTCCGGGGAGTCCGCCGGCGGGTTGGCGACGACGGTCGGCGCGCTGGGCCTCGGCACAGTCCTGTCGCTCGGCTCGTACTTCGCGGGCGACAAGCTCGTGCTTGCCGCGTCGGGCGCAAAACCTGTCAGCGAGGCGGACGCGCCGCAGCTCCTGAACGTGGTCCGTGAGCTGACCATCGCGGCAAACGTGCCGATGCCCAAGGTCTACCTGATCGATGACACGGCCCCGAATGCCTTCGCGACCGGCCGCGACCCGCAGCACGCCTCGGTCGCGATCACGACGGGCCTCCTCCAGAAGCTCGACCGCGAGGAGCTCCAGGGCGTCATCGGCCACGAGCTGTCGCACGTCCGGAACCTCGACATCCGGTTCGCGCTCCTCGTCGGCGTCCTCGTCGGCTCGATCGCGCTGCTGTCCGACTTCTTCCTCCGCTTCACGTTCTGGGGCGGCGGCCGGCGCTCCGGCTCGCGCGACCGGGAAGGCGGCGGCGGCCTCCAGGTCCTGATGTTCGTCGTCGGGCTCGTCCTCGCGATCGTCGCCCCGATCATCGCTCGCCTCGTCCAGCTCGCCGTCAGTCGCCAGCGTGAGTACCTCGCCGACGCCTCATCCGTGGAGCTGACGCGGAACCCCTACGGCCTCGAGCGCGCGCTCGCGAAGATCTCGAGCGACAAGGAGGTCCTCGAGGTCGCGAACCGGGCGACGCAGCACCTCTACTTCACGAACCCGATCAAGAAGTTCGAGGCCCGATCGAGCGGCCTCTTCTCGACGCATCCGCCGATCGTCGATCGGATCAACCGACTGCGCGAGCTGACCGGCGAGCAGCCCCTCGCCCAGGGCGAGATCGCGGCCCTCGCCGGGCTCGATTGAAGGCGCCGAAAGGCCCGTGCTATCCTCCCCGACGCCGTGACGGACGCTCCGTCCGAAGCGGTCCACCGGAGCCGAGATAGCTCAGTTGGTAGAGCACGCGACTGAAAATCGCGGTGTCGCCAGTTCGATTCTGGCTCTCGGCACCAACAACATCCGGTGTGCGCAGCTCCCGAGCGGAAGTGGCTCAGTTGGTAGAGCATCACCTTGCCAAGGTGAGGGTCGCGGGTTCGAGTCCCGTCTTCCGCTCCATTTCTTTGCCTCCGTCGCCGATGCGGCGGCGCGTTGCCCCCTCGTCTAGTGGTAGGACAGCGGACTTTGGATCCGTTGGGCGAGGTTCGAATCCTCGGGGGGCAACCAGCTCGGCGCGACGGGCGGGCGGGAGGCCGACCTGTGCGACAATCCGGCGGCCGCAGGGCCGAGGCGACGTGGTGAAGTGGCTCAACACGGAGGTCTGCAAAACCTCTATTCACCGGTTCGAATCCGGTCGTCGCCTCCACTTCCCCTCGAGCGCCGGAGTGGCGGAACGGCAGACGCAGCCGACTTAAACTCGGCGGCCCGCAAGGGCGTGGGGGTTCGAATCCCTCCTCCGGCACCACGACGTGCGCAACGCTGCGCCAGATGGACATCCTCTCAGATGTGCGTGTGGGCGACCTTATGAAGGATCCGAGGGGGATTCATCGATGGATTCGTCCTGTCTCGTGCACGAGACCCGCCCCTAGATCCCGTCGAAGGGCCGCGACAGCGGTCACGATCATGGTTAAGGTCGCGGTGGGTGACATCTGATAGGAAAGTGCGCCCCGGCCAAGCCCGCTCGCGACCGATCGCTCGTGAGGGCTTCGTGCGTCAGCCGCGGCCGAAGAGCTTGATCCGGTTCGCGCGTCGCTCAGGCTCTGCCAGCGGCGCGGCCTCACCGGTCACGAGCTGGGCAAGGCGCTCGAAGCGTTCCGCCGGCCGGGTCTTCGGGGCACCGATCACGATCGGCACGCCCTCGTTGACGGCCTTCAGGTACAGGAACGGGTCATAGGGCAGCTCGATCGCGATCTTCGTCCCGAGGGCGCTCTCGATGTCGCTCCGCCGCAGGATCTCGCGGGCGTAGATCGCGTTCAGCACGAATGTCGTCTTCGCGCTCACGCCACCGGTCTCGGTGAAGTGGTCGAGCAGCGCGTGGACGGCCTTCAGCGTCGGGAACTCGGCCGTCACCGGCAGGACGATCGCGTCGGCCATCTCGAGGACACCTTCCGTCCGGCTGTCGAGACCGGAGCCCGCATCGACGACGACGTAGTCGAGGGCGCGGGCGAGCGTCGCCAGGAGCGTCGTCACGGCCGCACGGTCGATGGTGACGGGAGCGCTGCCGTCGGTCGCGACCGGGGACGCCGCGGCGGGCAGGACGAGCAGGCCGCTCGTATGCCGTCCGAGCAGCGTCCTCAGCACGTCCGGATCGCGCAGCGAGAGCTCGTCACGAACGGCGTCGACCAGGGTGTTGCTCGCCTCGAAGTTGAGGTGTGTCGCGACCTGGCCGAAATCGAAATCGAGATCCACAACGGCAACGCGGTCGGCATGGGTACGCGCGATCACGGACGCGAGATTGACCGCGATCGTCGTCGTGCCGACACCGCCCTTTGGCGAGTGGACCGCGATGATCCGGCGGGTGTCGCCGGTCACCGGCGTGTTGTCCACGGCGCCGCTGCCGAGCAGCGTGGAGCGTTGGAAGCGCAGCAGAAGGGCGTCCAGCCGGGCTTCGAGCTCGCGGTCGTCAAAGGGCTTGGCGATCGCGTCGTCCGCACCCGCCTCGAGGAACTTGATGCGCTCCTCGACGTCGTCCGTCTTGCAGACTGCGAGGACGGGGACGGTGGCGGCTTCAGGCGTCGCGCGCAGCTCGCGGACGACCTGGATCGCGTCTGCCTCGCCGACCTCGTCGACAACGACCAGCTGGAATTCGGAAGCCCGACGGATCGCTTCGAGCGGGTCCGTGACCTGGGTCGTGGCGTGGCCGAGGCGCACGAGGACAGCGGCGAGAGTGTCGCCGGCGGTGACGTCGGCATCGAGCAGGAGGACGCGGGGTTCGGGCACGGCGCAAGAGCATACGACCAAGCCGCGTCGCTCGCCGGGGGCCGAATCAGGCGCGTGCTAGACTGCGCAGGTCCCTTTCGGCTCCGCCGTGATCACGATCACCAAGCGGGGCAGACCCACAGGAAGGAGCCCTCGGCCAATGCGCCGTTATGAACTCATGCTCGTGCTGCGTCCGGATGCACCGGATGAGCGCGCCCAGGCGGTCATCGACCGCACGACCCGGCAGATCGTCGCCGCGGGCGGACAGATCATCAAGGTCGCCCCGTGGGGCCGCCGTCGGCTCGCATACCAGATCGACCGCTATCGCGAAGGCTCGTACCACATCGTCGTGTTCGAGGCGCCCTCGGAGGCGATCGCCGAGCTGGAGCACGGACTCCTGATCACCGAGGACGTCCTGCGCCATCTCATCACGCGGCAGGAACGACCGGTCCGGGCATCGCGCCGGGATGGCGAGGCCGGTGCCGAGGGTGACGCCGACGATGCGCTCCTCCCGTCCGTCGAGGACGAGGAAGAGGAGGACGTCGGCGAGCGAATCGACGAGTCCGAGAGCGAAGCGGCTCCGGCCGCGATCGACTGAGGAGGCTGGGCGATGGCGTTCTGCAAGATCCAGTTCATCGGCAACCTCGGTCGCGACCCGGAGATGCGCTACACGCCGAACGGCAAGCCGGTCACCGAGTTCAGCGTCGCCGTGAACCAGGCGACCCGGAACCAGCAGACCGGCGAGTGGAACGAGGCGACCGACTGGTTCCGCGTGAGCGTCTGGGGCGATCGCGCGGAGCGGGCCGCGGAGCAGCTCCGCAAGGGCAGCCGCGTCTTCGTCGACGGCCGCTTCAAGTCCCGCGAATACGAGACGAAGGACGGCCGCAAGGGCGTCTCGCTCGACGTCTCGGCGGACAGCGTCGTCGGCCTCGACAAGCGCGAGCAGGCCGAAGGCCAGTTCGTGCCTGCCGGCGCCGCTCCGGGCGCTCCAGCGCCGTCCGATGGCGGCCGGCCCGGCGGCTTCGACGACACCGAGATCGACGACCTTCCCTTCTGATCATCCAGGAGAGCTGAACCACCATGCCGAGCCCACGCGCCAAGAAGCGCGACGACTACTACCGCGACCGACGCCGCCGAAAGGTCTGCTCGTTCTGCGCGGACAAGACCGTGGTCATCGACTACAAGGAGGTCAACCGCCTCCGCCGCTTCCTCTCGGAGCGGGCGAAGATCGAGCCACGCCGCAAGACCGGCACCTGTGCCGCGCACCAGCGCGAGCTCTCGGTGGCACTCAAGCGGGCGCGCCACGTCGCCCTGCTGCCGTACTCGCCGGAGCACCTCAGGCCATAGCGGCCCCGCCGCCGGCGGCGTGACGTGGAGACCTGGCTGCTGATGCTCGCCGGCGGGTTCGCGGCCGGTGTCTTCGGCTCGCTCCTCGGCCTTGGCGGCGGGGTCCTCATCGTGCCGCTGCTCACGCTCGGGTTCAACCTCCCGCTGCGTGACGCCGTCGGGGTCTCGCTGGCCTGCGTCGTCGCGACGAGCGCCATCGGGGCGGCAACGTTCCTCGAGCGGCGGATCGCGGACCTCCGCCTGGCGATGTTCCTGGAGCTGTTCACGGCCGCTGGTGCGATCGCCGGTGGTCTCATCGCCTTCGCGCTCGACGAACAGCTCCTGGCCGGGCTGTTCGCTCTCATGCTCCTCTACGTCGCGACGACGATGGTCCGCCGGGCGCTCCGCCCGGACCCGGCCGAAGCGGCAGCGAACGAGACCGCCGATACCGTTCCGGAGCCGCGGAACCTGCCGCTCGGTGCGGGCGGCGCCGTGTTCGGCGGCGTGATCTCGGCGCTGCTGGGCATCGGTGGCGGGGTGGTGATGGTGCCGCTGATCCACCTCGGCATGGGCGTTCCCCTGCGCGTCGCCACCGCGACGAGCACGGTGATGATCGCCGTCACCGCCGCGGCGAGCGCGATCGTCTATCTCGTCCGGGGCGCGATCGACCCGTATGTCCTCGGGCCCACGGCGGTCGGCGTGTTCGTCGGCGCGCTCGTCGGCTCGCGCAACGCCCAGCGGATCGACCTCCGGGTCCTGCGGCTGCTGTTCATCGTCGTCCTCGCGTACACCGCGGTCCTGATGGTCAACCGCGCGGTCGCGCCGACATGAGCACGACCGAGGCGCGGCTCGGCCGCCTGCTCTTCCGCGGCTCGCTCGTGGCGATCGGGCTGCTCAGCGTCGGCATCGTGCTCATGGTCGGCCGCGGCCTGTCGCCGTTGGACGTTCCGCCGGCCCTCGCCCTCGACCGGCTGGTCGGCGACCTGCTGACGCTCCACCCGGCCGGCTACCTGTGGCTCGGCGCGATCGCCGTCCTGAGCCTGCCGATCCTGCGGCTGCTCGTCGCCGGCGTCGTGTTCTGGCGCAATGGCGAGCGGAACCACGCCGCCGTCGGCGTCGCGACGCTCGCGGTCATCGCCGCCGGGATCGCCCTCGGCCTGGCGGGCGGGAGGTAGGCCATGGAGTTCCTGCTGCTGGCCGCTGCGTTCGTGATCATCCTCGTCGGCGCCGAGCTGTTCACGAACGGCATCGAGTGGTTCGGCCGAAAGCTCGAGCTCGCCGAGGGCGCCGTTGGGTCCGTCCTCGCGGCGGTCGGAACGGCGTTGCCGGAGACGATGATCCCGATCGTCGCGATCATCTTCGGGACGAGCGCGGGCAGCCACGGCATCGGCGTCGGCGCGATCCTCGGGGCGCCGTTCATGCTCGCGACCCTGGCGATGTTCGTGACCGCCGTCGCGGTCCTGTTCCGTGCCCGTCGCCGGCCGGAGGGCGACGTCATGCCGGTCGACTCGAAGGTCCTCGCGCACGACATGCGCTACTTCTTCGTGGGCTACGCAGTCGCCATCGGGGTCGCGTTCCTGCCCTCGAATGTCCCGTTTGCGCACCCGATCGCCGCGGTCGTCCTGCTCGGGATCTACGCCTGGTACGTCAAGGCCCACTTCGAAGCAGACCCGGACGTCGACGCCGAGGATCTCGCGCCGCTGCGCTTCCGGAAGCTCGACCCGGCCCATCGCGATGAGCCGAAGGAGCCCCGGCTGCGGGTCGTCAACCTCCAGGTCCTCGCCGCTCTCGCGTGCATCATCGGCGGCGCCGTCGTGTTCGTCGGCGCGGTCGAGACGATCGCCCACGACTTCGGCGTCGACCCGCGGCTGCTGGCCCTCGTCGTCGCTCCGATCGCCACGGAGCTGCCCGAGAAGTTCAACTCGATCATCTGGATCCGCCAGGGCAAGGACACCCTGGCGATGGGCAACATCACCGGCGCGATGGTCTTCCAGGCGACGATTCCGACGGTCGTCGCGCTGCTCTTCGCCGGTGAGGCGTGGGCGATCGGCCCGGGCTCGTACACCGCGTTCGCGTCGGCTGGGATCGCGTTCCTGTCGTCCGCGGCGATCTTCATCCCGATGGCTCGGCGCGGACAGCTTCGCGGCCGGATGCTCCTCGTCGGCGGGGCGTTCTACCTCATCTACCTGGCAATCGTCGTGACGGTGATCCTCGGCGGTCGCTGAGGGTCGGAACGGGCCGGAGTGGTATTCTCGGCCGACCGGTCCGGACCTCGCGCCGCGCTCGCTGAAGCCCGGCGGCGACCCCCGGTCAACAGGAGTCCCACCGACGATGCTCACCCAGAAGCCCGCAACGGCGGATGCGGCCACGGCCGCGAAACCGGCCAGCAGCGCGGCGGCGCTCGACGACCGGATCGTCTACTTCGAGGGCCAGTACGTGGCGCTCCGGGACGCGAAGGTCAGCGTCATGACCCATGCCTTCATGTACGGCACGGCGGTGTTCGAGGGCGTCCGGGCGTACTGGAACGCGGACACGAAGGTCCTCTACGGCCTGAAGATCCGCGAGCACATGGAGCGGATTCGGCAGAACGCCGGGATCCTGCTCATGGAGAACCTGCCGAGCGTCGATGAGCTCACCGCGATCGTCGTCGAGACGGTCCGGCGCAACGGCTTCGAAGGAGACGCCTACATCCGGCCGTGCTTCTACAAGTCGACCCCGTCGGTCGGCGTTCGCCTTCATCACCTGGAGCACGACCTCGTCGTCCTGGCGATGCCGTTCGGTAACTACATCGACATCGACAACGGCGTGCGGCTCATGACCTCGTCCTGGCGGCGGAACGTCGATGAGGCACTGCCGGCGCGCGGCAAGATCGTCGGCGGCTACGTGAACATGGCGTTCCAGAAGTCCGAGGCCGAGCTCAACGGCTTCGACGAGGCCCTCGTTCTGACCTCGGACGGCCACGCGTCGGAGGCGTCCGCGGCGAACATGTTCGTCGTCCGTGATGGCATCCTCCTGACGCCGCCCGTGACGGACGACATCCTCGAGGGCGTGACCAGGAAGGCCGTGCTCGAGCTGGCGAAGGACCTCGGCTTCCCGGTCGAGGTGCGCTCGGTGGACCGCTCGGAGATCTACGTCGCAGACGAGATGTTCCTGTGCGGGACCGGCGTCCAGGTCTCACCCGTCATCGAGCTGGATCACCGGCCCGTGGGCGGCGGCAAGATCGGCCCGATGACGCGGGCGGTCAAGGACGCCTACTTCGCCGCCGTGCGCGGCAACGACCCGCGCTACGCGCACTGGCTGACGCCGATCGCCTGACATGGGTGATGCCGTCGCGACTGCCGTCGTCGCCGCGGCACGGACCCCTGCCTCTCGCTCCACGCGCATCCTCGAGGTCGTTCCGGGCGTCGTCACCTGGACCGTCATCCTCGCCCCGCTGGCGATCTCGCTGCGCTGGCCGGAGCTCGTCGCCTGGTTCGTCCTGACGTTCGACGTCTACTGGCTGTACCGGGCCGTGATGTTGACCGCGAGCGTCGTCGTCGCGTCCCGGCGGATCCGGTCGACGAGCGACGTCGATTGGCGGACCCGCGTCTTCGCCCTTCGCGACATTCCGGCGCGCCTGCGGACGCTCGATGCCCGGATGTCGGCGATCGAAGGCCGCATCGAGCGGCTCGAGCGGGAGCACGATCGCGACGCGGCCGAGGGTGGCCGGCGCGAGCTGGCACGCATCCGTGACGAGCAGCGTGCCCTCCTCAGGCTGCGCGCCCGCGACGCGGCAGCCATGCCTGATCCGGACCGGTTGTGGCACGTCGCGCTCATCCCGACGTACACGGAGCCCTTCGAGAAGCTTGACGCCACGGTGCAGGCGCTGGCGGACGCGGACTGGCCGACCGAACGCAAGATCGTGGCGATCATCACGCGCCAGTCGGACACATCAGGCCAGGAGAACGTGGCCCGGTTGCGGGAGCGCTATGCGGACCGGTTCCTCCACTTCTTCCACGTCCTCGATCCGCTCGAGCCCGGAATCGTCGTCGGCAAGAGCTCGGCGATGGCGTTCGGTGGGCGCTGGTTGTACCGCGAGCTCGGCCGCCTCGGCTTCGACGCTCGCGAAGTCCTGGTGACGGACCTCGACTCCGACTATCGCGTCCATCCCGGCTACTTCGGCTACCTGAGCTGGACGTTCCTGACGGATCCGAACCGGTTCCGGCGGGTTTACCAGCCGGTCCCGATGTTCCATAACAACCTCTGGCAGGTGCCGATCCCGATCCGCCTCGTCGCCATCGGCTCGACCCACGTCCAGATGTGGCGGAGCCTCTCGCCCGAGCGGCTCATCACGTTCTCGTCGTACGCCGCCTCGCTCCAGACGATTCACGAGGTCGACTACTGGGCGACCGACGCGATCCCCGAGGACAGTCGCTTCTACTGGAAGTCGTTCTTCCACTTCAGCGGCGCGTTCGAGGCGGTCCCGCTGTTCATCCCGATCTACGGCGACGCCGTCCGGGCCCGCTCGTATCCGCGCACGCTCATGGAGCAGTACCTCCAGATCCGGCGCTGGGCCTGGGGGATCACGGACATCCCGTTCTACCTGCGCAATGCGCTGGCCCACTCGGAGATCCCGCGCATGCAGCGGATCAAGCGCTTCCTCGACCTCTGGCTGGACCACCTCAACTGGGCGATCGCGCCGTTCGTGATCCTCTTCGGTTCGAACCTGCCGCTGCTCCTGAACCCGGCGTTCGGCCAGACGACGCTCGGCCAGAACCTGCCGCTCTACGCGTCGTGGCTGCTCACGGGCGCATTCGCCTGCCTGGCGGTGCTCATGCACGTCGAGGAGCGGATCGCCCCGCCGCGGCCGGCGGAGTGGGGGATCGTCCGGCACGTCGTTTCGCGGCTCCAGTGGCTCGCGATTCCGCTGGTCGGCCTGCTCCTCTCGAACCTGCCGGCGCTTGACGCCCAGACGCGGCTGATGACCGGCCGTTACCTCGAGTACCGGGTCACCGAGAAGGCCTGACCCTAGGGCAGCGGCGGCGGCGCGAGGTTCGGGGTCGACGTCCCGGTGATGATGATGATGTCGACGCGGACGGTCGGATCCGCCACGGGCTCGATCGTCGCGCCGAAGATCGCCTGGAGCGCCTCCACCGTGACGGGCAGCCGCGCCTCGGCGCCGTTGTAGACGCGGATCGTCGTGTTCGTGCGGCCGGTGATGTCGGGCTTCTGGTTCGGTGCCGAGGCGGTGATCCCGATCGATTCGAGGTAGCCGGCGATCCGTGACGCCTGGCCGCTGACCCCCGAACCGTTGAGCACCCAGACGTCGGCGGCCTCCGTGGCCAGCGCCTCCCGCTTCGCCTCGAGCGCCGGATCGACCGTGAAGGCTTCGGCGACCGCGGCCCGAATCCGGTCGACCCTCGGGGTCAGGATGTAGAGGCCGTTGCGCGAGCCTTCGACCCCATACGCAGGCGGAGCGAAGACGTAGGCGTGCAGGGTCTTCGTGTCGATCTCGTTCGCGAGGCCGAGGAGCTGCGGCACGAGCTCGCGCGGGATGTCGGTCCGGATCGACGCGGCGAGGGCGTTCATCAGCTCGTCGAGCTTCGGCAGGACGCGGGCGATGTCGGTCTGCTGACGAAGGGATAGCAGGATCCGCTGCTGGCGCTGGCCCCGGTCGAAGTCGCTCGAGCCCTTCCTCGAGCGAGCATAGACGAGCGCCTGGCTGCCATTCATGTGCTGGATCCCGCTCGGGATGTAGACGCGCATGTTGCGGCCGCCGCCAACGGGGTACTGGTCGTCGACGACGGGGACCTGGACGTTGACCGTCACGCCGCCGAGGGCGTCGACGATCGCCCGGAAGCCGTCGAAGTTGACCTCGACGTAGTACTTGACGTCGAGGCCGTAGAGGTTGCCGAGGATCGATTTCAGCGCGTTGTAGCCGCGGGTCGCGTCCGTCCCCGGGAAGAGGTCCGGCCGAACGTCGGCGGCGTGGAACCAGGCGTTGATCTTGCCGCCGTAGACCCGACCGAAGACCGCCCGCGGCGGGCCCTCGGGGATCGGCACGTCGACGGTGTCGCGGGGCAGGCTGAACATCGCAACGCGTTTGGTCGCCGGGTCGATCGAGACGACGATGAGCGTGTCCGTGTTGTGGCCGCCGCCCTGCTCGTCCGAACCGATCAGCAGGATGTTGAGCCGGTCCTGGCCGTTCCAGGGCGGGATCGAGACGTCTGGCGCCGCGGTCCCGAGCGACGGCAGCGGCGTCTCGGCCGCGGGGCTCGGGCTGGAGCTCTCCTCCGGCGCGACGGAACCGTCCGGTGGCTCCGTCGGGGCGCTCGGGCAGCCGGTCTGCTCGGGGTCGAAGATGCAGTCCGACGTGCGCGCAAGGAGGAGGTCGTAGCGCGCGACCGCGATGTGGACGGCGGACATCACGAGGAGGACGGCCAGAAGGCCGGCGACGCCGATCGGCGCGAGCTGGATGCGGATCGGCCGGCCGACGCCGACGCGGGCGTCCGCGGCCATTGCCGTTGCGACGCGCCAGGCGTCGACGATGACGATCGCGCGATAGCCGAGGAGGACGAGGTTCAGGACGAAGACGATCGTCAGGAACCACGTCTGCACGGCGAGGCCGGCCAGCTCCAGCGTGTTGAGCCGGACCGCGATCCCGAGCGTGAGCGCCCCGCCGAGGATGACGGGCGCGGCCAGGCCGAGGGCCCGCTGGTACGCGCCGAGATAGGCGTGACCAAGGCCCGGGAAGAGGAGGGAGAGGAATGCCGCCACGAACGGCGACCCTCGCCGCTGGCGCGCCTCGTGCGCGGCCTGCATCGCGGGTAGGATAGCCGGACCCGCCGCTGGTCGCGGTCGGGACGTCCGCCGGGGCTGATGCGCGCTCCGGCGAACCGTACCGCCCCGTCCGGGCGGAGCCCGGATGAGGACCCCGCCAGCCCCATGTTCAGCCCGGTTCCGAGTCTCCCCGACTTCGTCGCCCAGGAGCACGAGGTCCTCGCCTTCTGGCGCCAGCGCGGCACGTTCGCGAAGCTGCGCGCCCAGATCTCGGGCGGCCCGAAGTGGAGCTTCCTCGACGGCCCGATCACCGCGAACAACCCGATGGGCGTCCACCACGCCTGGGGTCGGACGTACAAGGACCTCTTCCAACGCTTCCACGCGATGCTCGGCGAGGACCAGCGCTACCAGAACGGCTTCGACTGCCAGGGCCTCTGGGTCGAGGTCAACGTCGAGCGCGACCTCGGCTTCAAGACCAAGCGCGACATCGAGGCGTACGGCATCGCGGAGTTCGTGAGCCTGTGCAAGCAGCGCGTGTTGACGTATGCCGCACGGCAGACCGAGCAATCACAGCGGCTCGGGTTCTGGATGGACTGGAACGACCCGGACGAGCTGCGTCGCCTGAGCGAGCTGCTGGCCGAGGCGCCGTGGCAGGAAACGACGATCCAGGGCCCGAACGGCCCGGTCACCGACACGGTCGAGATGCTCGTCGGGCGGCTGGGCATGCCGGACACCGGCGGCAGCTACTTCACGTTCAGCAACGAGAACAACGACCTCATCTGGGGCTTCCTCGCCGAGTGTCACAAGCGCGGCTGGATCGTGAAGGGCCACGACTCGATGCCGTGGTGCCCACGCTGCGGGACCGGCATCAGCCAGCACGAGATGACCGAGGGCTACCAGGACCGCGAGGACCCGGGGCTGACGATCAAGCTGCCGCTCATCGACCGGCCCGGCGAATCACTCCTCGTCTGGACGACGACGCCCTGGACGCTCGCCGCGAACGTCGCGGCGGCCGTGGGACCGGGGCTGCGCTACGTGCGGATCCGGCAGGGCAACGAGCGCTACTGGCTCGGCAAGGGCGTGCTCAAGAGCGCGCTCGTCGGAGCGTTCACGGTCGAGGAGGAGGTCGCCGGCACGGACCTGGTCGGCTGGCGCTACGAAGGCCCCTTCGACGACCTCCCGGCCGTCCGATCGGCGTTCGAGCCGAGCGCCTATGAGCATCGCGTCATTCCCTGGACCGAGGTCGGCGAAGACGAGGGCACGGGCATCGTCCACATCGCTCCCGGTGCCGGCGCCGAGGACTTCCAGCTCGGCAAGAGCCTCGAGCTCCCGGTCATCGGGCCGATCGACGAGGACGGCCGCTACTACGACGGCTTCGGCTGGCTGAGTCGCAAGCTCGCGCCGGAGGTCGCCGAGGAGATCGTCGACGATCTCGAGCGCCGCGGCCGCTTCTACCACCTCGAGCCGTACAGCCACCGCTACCCGCACTGCTGGCGCTGCGGCACGCCGCTGCTGTTCCGGCTGGTCGACGAGTGGTTCATCAGCATGGGCGAGGTCTACGACAAGCCGCGCTCCGAGCTGACGAAGGACGAGGTCGACCGCAGCCTGCGCTACCAGATCATGGAGGTCGTCGACCAGATTCGCTGGATCCCGTCGTTCGGCTACGAGCGCGAGCTCGACTGGCTCCTGAACATGCACGACTGGATGATCAGCAAGAAGCGCTACTGGGGCCTCGCGCTGCCGATCTACGAGTGCAAGGCCTGCGGCGACTTCGACGTCATCGGCGGCCGCGAGGAGCTGAAGGAACGCGCGATCGAGGGCTGGGAGGTGTTCGAGGGCCACACGCCGCACCGGCCGTACGTCGACGCGGTGAAGATCGCCTGCCGAAGCTGCGGGGCGCCGGTCGAGCGAATCCCGGACGTCGGCAACCCGTGGCTCGATGCGGGCATCGTGCCCTTCTCGACGCTCCACTTCCGCGAGGACCCCGCGTACTGGGCGGAGTGGTTCCCGGCCGACTTCATCACCGAGAGCTTTCCCGGCCAGTTCCGCAACTGGTTCTACGCCATGCTCGCGATGTCCACGGTCCTGCGCCGCGAGCCGCCGTTCAAGACGATCTTCGGCTACGCGACGCTGTTCGGCGAAGACGGCCGGGCGATGCACAAGAGCTGGGGCAACTCGATCGAGTTCGACGAGGCGGCCGAGCGGATGGGCGTCGATGTCATGCGCTGGCTGTACATGTCGCACCGGCCCGAGGACAACATCCTCTTCGGCTGGCATGCCGCTGACGCGGCGCGGCGGCGGCTGCTCGTCCTGTGGAACGCGTACGCGTTCTTCGTCCGCTATGCCGCGATCGCGAAGTGGCAGCCCGGGTCAGCCGTGGCGGCGGCGTCCGAACGACCGGCGCTCGATCGCTGGATCCGGTCGCGCTCGGCGGCGCTCGTCGCCGACGTCCGGCGCGAGCTGGCCGACTACGACGCAGAGGCCGCGACCCGGGTCATCGACACGTTCGTCGAGGACCTCTCGACCTGGTATCTGCGGCTGAGCCGCCGGCGGTTCTCGCGCAACGCAGATTCACGAGATCGCAACGCGGCATTCGCGACGCTTCACGAGGCATTGCTGACGCTTGCCGGGTCGGCTGCACCCATCCTGCCGTTCCTGACGGAATCGATGTACCGCAACCTCGTCGACGCCGATACTGCTGGGGCGCCCGAGTCGATCCACCTGACGGGCTGGCCGGGTGCAGGCCTCGAGGACGCGCGCGATGCCCGCCTCGAGCGCGCGATGGCAACGGTCCGGCGCGCGGTCGAGCTCGCGCGAACGCTTCGTTCATCGGCTGGGCTGAAGACTCGCCAACCCCTTGCCCGGTTGTGGCTCGCGGTGCCGAGCACCGATGCGGCCGCGGTCGATGAGCTGATTCCGCTCCTGGCGGACGAGGTGAACGTCCACGAGGTCATTCGAATCGCCGACGAGAGCGAGCTCGTGGAACGGCGGGTGAAGCCGCTCCTGCCGAAGATCGGCAAGCGCGTTGGGTCGCGGATCCCGGCCGTGATGGCAGCCGCCCGCGAGGGGACGTTTGAGATCCATGAGGACGGCAGCGTCGAGATCGGCGGGGTGACGCTCGCGCCCGATGAGGTCGAGATCCTCGCAACGCCGCGGCCGGGGACCGCGGTCGCATCCGACGAGGGCCTCGTCGTCGTCATCGACACGGAGCTCACGCCGGAGCTGCGAGCCGAGGGCGACGCCCGCGAGCTCCAGCGCGCGATCCAGGACCTCCGCCGCGAGGCGGATCTGAAGCTCGACGATCGCATCGAGCTGTGGGTCGACGGGCTGTCGGCGGCGCTCCAGCCGCACCTGGCCGCGATCGCCGACGAGACCCAGGCCGCCAGCGCGATCGAAGGCGCGCCGCCCGCCGGGGACGGCGTTGCCCGCGCCGCCGTCCAGCTCGATTCGGGCGAGGTCCGGATCGGCCTCCGCCGCCTGACCGGGGCGAGGAGCGCGTGACCGAGGCGGAGCCGCTGGCGCCGGCGGCGTCGCCGACGCCGCGCTGGCGCCTGTTCGCCTCGATCGCCATCGTCGTCGTCGTCATCGACCAGCTGACGAAGGCGTGGCTCGTCTCCATCCTCGATCCAGGGCAATCGCTGGCCATCGTCGGGGACTGGCTGCGGCTCGTCCACGGCCAGAACAGCGGCGCCCTCTTCGGCCTGTTCCGCGACTCCGCCGCCGGCTTTGCGATCGTTTCGGTCGTCGTCATCGGGGCGATCCTCTGGTACGAGGCGCGGGCGGGTGGGACGGCGTACGTGAGCCTGACGCTGGGGCTCCTGTTCGGTGGCGCGCTCGGCAACCTGGCGGACCGAATTCGGCTCGGCTACGTCGTCGACTTCGTGGACGCGGGTATCGGGCCGCTGCGCTTCTGGACGTTCAACGTCGCCGACGCGTCGATCAGCCTGGCGATCGTCCTGCTGCTCGCGGCAAGCGTCTGGCCGTCGCTCGCGGGCCAACGCGCGGTCCGGTCCGGTGCCTGACGCGGGCGGGGCGGGGGAGTCGCGCGTGCTCGTCGTCGCCCCGAATGCCGCCCCGGCGCGGGCAGACCGGATTGCCGCCGACCTGTCCGGCCTGTCGCGGAGCCACGTTCAGCGCCTGATCTCCGAAGGTCGGTTGACGCTGGATGGGCGCGCACTCCGCGCGAACGCGATCGTGCCCGCGGGCGCGACCCTCCACCTCGACGTCCCGCCGCCGGCCGACGCCACGCCCGAGCCACGGCCGGACATCGTGCTCGATGTCGTCCACGAAGACGACGACGTCCTCATCGTCAACAAGCCGGCCGGGCTCGTCGTGCACCCGGCGCCAGGACATGCCGCGGACACGCTCGTCAACGCGCTGCTCGGGCGGGCCTCGCCGACGACGTACGGTGGCATCGCCGGCGTCCGGCGGCCGGGCATCGTCCATCGCCTCGACCGCGACACGAGCGGCCTCCTCGTCGTGGCGAAGACGGACCGCGCCCAGGCCTCGCTGATGGCCCAGCTGAAGGCGCGCCGGGTCAAGAAGACGTACCTCGCGCTCGTCCACGGCGCCGTTGCGGCCGCCGCCGGTCGAATCGAAGCGCCGATCGGTCGCGACCCCCGGCGGCGGACCCGGATGGGCGTCGTCGCCGACGGCCGGCCGGCGATCACCGGCTACCGGGTCCGGGAGCGATTCCCGGGCTGGACCCTCCTCGAGCTCGATCTGGTCACCGGCCGGACCCACCAGATCCGTGTCCACCTCGATGCGATCGGCCACCCGGTCGCGGGCGATCCGCTGTATGGCAGCGGACTGTCGCGGCGCGGGCCGGAGGGCCTCGAGCGGCTCTTCCTCCACGCCTGGCGGCTCGAGTTCGCGAGCCCGGGCGGCGAGGGTCTGACCCGCGCAACGGCGCCGCTGCCCGGGGAGCTGGAGGCGGTTCTCGGTGGCCTGCGCACGGCGGCCGCCGCGCGATGAGCGAGCGTCCGTCGGCATCCACGGAACGCGAAACCGGTGCACCCGGCGCCCGGCTCGTCATCGTCTCGGGGCCGTCGGGCGTCGGCAAGGACACGGTCATCGCCGCGCTCCGGCGGCGTCCCGGGGGCGAGGACTTCCACTACGTCGTGACCTGCACCACCCGTCCGCCGCGGCCGTACGAGGAGGACGGCGTCCACTATCGCTTCCTGAGCGACGCGGAGTTCCTGGGGCTCAAGAAGGCCGGCGAGCTGCTCGAGGCGAACCTCGTGCACGGCCACTGGTACGGCACGCCGCGGGCGGAGGTGCGCGAGGCACTGGCGCGTGGCCTCGACGTCATCCTCAAGATCGACGTCCAGGGCGCCGCGGTCATCAAGGCCTCGGTCCCGGAGGCCCTCCTGATCTTCCTCGTCCCGCCGTCACTCGAAGATCTGTTCGGCCGGCTGAAGCGCCGGGCGACCGAGACCGCCGACGAGCTCGACGTTCGACAGCGGAATGCCGCGCTCGAGCTGGCCCGGCAGTCGGACTACGACCATGTCGTCGTCAACGAGACGGGCGCGGTCGACGACGTTGCCGGTCGGATCGACTCGATCATCCGGACCGAGCGCGCGCGCGAGCCGGAGCTGCGGACACGCGTCTGAGCTCCGGGCTCGCGTCTGGGCCTGCGTGCGGCGTGATGTCGCGGGAGCGATTGTCACGCGAGCTGTCAGGGCCTTCGGCAACGCTGTCCTCGTGAGCGCTCGCGAGCGGCGCGTCAGCGTCGCGATCGACGCGGCCGGGGCGGGCGGACGGCGGCCGTTCAGCTATCACGTACCGGCATCGCTCGAGCCTCTGGCCGACGGCGAGGCGGTCATCGTCGAGTTCGGGCGGCGACAGGCGCTTGGCGTCATCCTGGGGCCGGAGGCGCCTGGGGCCGACGCCCGGCCGACGAAGCCGGTCCTCGACCGTGTGCGCGCGGATGGGCCGCTGCTGCCGGAGCTTGGCATCGCGTTCGCGCGCTGGATCGCCGACCATTACCTGGCGCCGCCCGCGATCGTCCTGCGGGCGATGCTGCCGCCCGGCTTGCTCGAACGCTTCGAGCTCGTCGCCGAGCTGCGGCCGGCGGCGCCGCGAGATCTCGGCGGCGCCGCGTCGCCCGCCGACCTGGACCTGATCGACCAGCTCACCCGCGGCCCGCGGCCGGTCCGTGAGCTGGCGGCACCCGAGGGCCGCGCGACGCTGGTCCGCCGGCTGCGCGACCTGGCCGGCCGGGGTTGGCTCGATCTCGATTGGACGCTCCTGGCCGCGGGCGCGGGTCCGCGCTGGGAGCGCTACGCCGCGTTGAGCGCCGATGGCCGATCGGCGGTCGAGGCGCTGTTCGCGGGCGGACGGCCCGGGGGTCCGACGCTCGGACCGCGCCAACGGGCCCTCCTGCTCGACCTCGGTGCGACAGCAGAGGCGTGCCTCCCCGCCGCTCCGCTCCTCCACGTCCACGGCGCCGGGGCGCTTGCGGGCCTCGTTCGGCGCGGCCTCGTGAGCACGGAGCTCCGGGAAGCTCCGCGCCGACCCCTCGCCGGCCGGCCGCGAGGGCCACGCGGCTCGCGACCGGTCGGTGCCGGACTCAGCCCGGCCCAGGCCGAGGCCGTGGCTGCCATCCGCGCCGCGCTCGAGCGCCGCGATCCACGGCCCGTCCTGCTCGACGGGGTCACGGGGGCCGGCAAGACCGCGGTCTACGCGGAGGCCCTTCGGGCGGTCGTCGATGAAGGCGGCCGGGGCCTCCTCCTGGTCCCCGAGATCGCGCTCGCGAGCCCGATCGTCGATCGCCTCCGTGCCGACGTCGACGTGCGCCTCGCGATCCTGCACTCGGGGCTCTCGGACGGCGAGCGAGCCGATGAGTGGCGGCGGATCCGGTCCGGCGACGTGGACCTCGTCGTTGGCACGCGCCTGGCCGTCCTTGCCCCGCTGCCGGACGTTGCGCTCGTGATCGTCGACGAGGAGCACGACGGCGCCTACAAGAGCGACCGGACGCCGCGCCTGCAGGCGCGCGATGCCGCGATCCACCTTGCCGAGCTCGCCGGAGCGGCCGTCGTTCTCGGTTCGGCCACGCCATCGGTCGAGTCGTCCGCGCGCGCTGGCACGGGTGAGTACCAACGGGTTGAGCTGCCGACGCGACCCTCTGGCGAATTGCCAACGGTCGAGGTCGTCGATCTTCGAGCCGAGCTGGCGGCCGGGAATCGCGGCCTGATCTCGATGGCGCTCGGCCGGGCGCTCGCGAGCCTCGACACGTCCGCCGGCGAGCAGGCGATCCTCGTCATTAACCGCCGTGGCAGCGCCTCGGTCGTCCTGTGCCGCGACTGCGGCCACGTCCAGGCCTGCCCGGAGTGCGGCCGGCCGCTCGTGTACCACCACGCGGGCCAGTCGCTGCGCTGCCACCACTGCGGCCGGGCCTGGCCGATGGCCAGCCGCTGCCCGAACTGCGGCTCGGCCCGGATCCGCTACCTCGGCGGCGGCACCGAGCGGCTGGAGCAGGAAGTCCGCGAACGGCTGCCGGCGCTGCGCATCGGCCGGCTGGACCGCGACGTCGTCGAGCGGCGGGGTGCCGCGGATCGTGTGCTGGACGACTTCGCCGCGGGGCGGATCGACGTGCTCGTCGGCACCAGCCTGGTGACGAAGGGCCTCGATGTCCCGAACGTGACGCTCGTCGGGGTCGTCTCGGCGGACGTTGCACTGAACCTGCCCGACGAGCGAGCGGCCGAACGGACCTACCAGCTCCTGGCCCAGGCAGTGGGTCGGGCGGGCCGCGGCGACCGGCCGGGCCGGGCATACATCCAGACCTATCAACCCGACCACCCCGCGATCCGCGCGATCGCGGACGGCGACCCGTCGACCTTCTACCGCGCCGAGCTTGAGCTCCGGCGCCAGTTCGGCAGCCCGCCGTTCGGCCGCCTCGTCAAGCTCACCGTCGCGATCGCCGATCGCGCCGAGGCCGAAGCCGAGGCAGATCGTCTCGCGGACGAGCTTCGAAACCGTGCCCGCGAGCGTTCAAGCCGCGTCGCCGTCGTCGGCCCGGCTCCCGCCTACATTCTTCGCCGCGCCGGCCGCTGGCGGTTCAACGTCGTCCTGCGCGGGGAGGATCCTGTGAGCCTGCTCGACGGCGGCCTGGATGCGCCGTGGTCCGTCGACGTCGACCCCGACTCGCTGCTGTGACGTGACTGACATGCTCGGGCGGACGCTCGGAAATGCCGATTTCCGCCGTTCGAGGGACAATCACATAAAGCACGGCGCCTGACTGCGCCCGCCGGAGGACAACCATGACGACCAAAGAAGCACCCCCTGCTGACGAGACGTTCGCCTGGACGGACGAGAACAGCGACGCGAAGTCGCGCGCAAGCGCGCAGGCCCGTGAGTGGGTCAATCAGCTCCAGTCGATGATCGAGAACCTGGCCACGCAGGCCGGTCCGGTCATCCGCGAAGTCGGCATCAAGGCCGCCGAGCTCGCCGCCGTCGCCGGCGACAAGGCCGGACCCGTGGCCCAGAAGGCCGCCGAGCTCACCGGCAACGCCGGCCAGAAGCTGGCCGAGAAGTCGCGCGACCTCGCGGCCGAGATGCGCCGCGACCTTGCGGCGATGCAGGCCGAGAAGGCCGGCGACGAGATCAAGGACGCGGCCCACGAGACGGGCGAGGCGGTCAAGGATGCGGCCGAGGCGGTCGGCGCGTCTGCCCACGCGGCGGTCGACGACCTCAAGGACTAGCCGCCAAGCTCGAAGTTCGACCTGCGAGGGCGCCGGCAAGGCGCCCTCGTATACTTTCCGCCGATGTCCGTTCGGCCGATCCTCATGCTTGGTGACGCCCGGCTGCGCCTGAAAGGCCAGCCGGTTGATTCGTTCGGCGCGTATCTCCACGAGCTCCTCGACGATCTCGCGGCCACGATGCGCGCAGCGCCCGGCGTCGGCCTTGCCGCGCCACAGGTTGGCGAGCCGTGGGCCGCCTGCGTCGTCGAAGTGGGCGAGCAGCTCCACGAGCTCGTGAACCCGCGGATCGTGCGTGGCAGCGGTGACGACCGCGACCTCGAAGGCTGCCTCTCGATCCCTGGGTACGTCGCCTACGTCACGCGCCGCGAGCGCGTCTGGGTCGTCGCCCAGAACCGGCATGGCAAGAAGATCAAGGTCGCCGGCACGGGCCTCCTGTCGCGGGCGATGCAGCACGAGCTGGACCACCTCGACGGCAAGCTGTACATCGACTACCTGGAGTCGCCCGACGAGCTGCTGGCGGTCGGCGTCGGCGACGACGATGCCGATGACGAGGCCGCCGACGGCGAGACGGCTGGGGTGCGGACGGCCGCACTGGCGTGAGCCGCGGCCCCGGTTCGGGCGGCACGCGGGTCGTCTTCTTCGGCTCCGGCACCTTCGCCCTGCCGATCCTCGACGCGCTTCGCGCGCTGCCGGACATGAACGTCGTCGCAGTCGCTTCCGCGCCCGATCGGCCGGCCGGACGCGGCCAGTCGGCGCGGTCGACGCCGGTCACGAGCGCGGCCCGCGACGCCGGGTTCCCGGTGCTCCAGCCGGCCCGACTTCGCGACGCGGATGCCATCGCCGACCTCGCTGCCCTCCAGGCCGAGCTCGGTGTCCTTGCCGACTACGGGCGCATCGTCCCCCCGGCTGTCCTCGCGCTGCCGGAGCGCGGCTTCCTCAACGTCCATCCCTCGCTCCTGCCGCGTCACCGCGGCGCGAGTCCGATCCCGGCCGTGATCCTCGCCAACGACCCGGAGACCGGCGTGTCGATCATCGAGATGGGCGCGGGTATCGACGACGGACCGGTCGTCGCGCAGGCAGCGCACGTCCTGAACGGCGATGAAATCGCACCGGAGCTCGAAGCCCGGCTCGCCGTGCTCGGCGCGGAGCTGCTCGGTCGGACGCTCGGGCCGTGGCTCGAGGGCCGCCAGACCGCCGTGCCCCAGGACGACGACAGCGCGACACTCACGCGGCCGTTGCGGCGCGAGGATGGCCGCCTGGATCCGGCGCTCGCAGCGTCCGCACTCGAGCGACGCGTTCGCGCGCATGCGCCGTGGCCCGGCTCGTACGTCGAAACGGCGGCTGGGCGCCTCAACGTCGACGCGGCGACGGTGATGCCGGCCCGCGACGGCGACGCCCCGGGCATGCTCGTCGCTGACGACGACGGCTTCGCCCTCGCGACCTCCGACGGTCGCCTGCGACTGGACCAGGTCCGGTTGGCGGGGACACGCCGGATGTCCGGCGCGGAGCTTCGGCGGGGTCGCCCGGCCCTCGTCGGCAGCGTCGTGGGCGCCGCGGACAGGTCCGAGACAGCGCCGCCCGGAGCCCTGTGACACCATCGGCTGAATGACGAACGAAGCCCCCGCCGCCGCGCCGAACGAGCTCCGAGTCATCGGCCGCTCGCGGCCGCGGCCCGATTCGGAAGCCAAGGTCCGCGGTCGCACGCGGTTCGGGGAAGATCGCGTCGTCCCCGGTGTCGTCCACGGCCGGCTCGTGCTGTCGCCGTACGCCCACGCCGTCATCGAGTCGATCGACGTCGCCGCGGCGCAGGCGCTGCCCGGGACGATCGCCGTGCTGACGGCGGCCGACCTGCCGATCGCCTCGACGTCACGCGACCGTCTCGCCGAGCCGCTCGCCCGCTCGGAGGTCATCTTCGCCGGCCAGCCCGTTGCGTTTGCGATCGGCGTGACGCCCGAAGATGCGGCCGACGCCGCCGAAGCCGTCAGCATCAGCTACCGGCCGCTGCCGGTCACGACGGACCCGCGCGCCGCGATGGCCGAGGATGCGCCGCTCGTCCGGGACGACAGCAGCGCGGACAGCAACGGGACGACGCCCGCGATGGGTGCGGCCCAGCACGCCGCCGTCGGTGGCGGTGGCGAAGCGGACGAGATCGCGGCTGAGCGCTGGTCGGAGAATGTCACCGGGCGCCAGCTGTACCGCTCGAACGATCCCGCGGCGGCTCTTGCCGGTGCCGCCGCCGTCGTCAGCACCGCGATCCGTTCGAGCTGGGTACACCAGTCCCATCTCGAGCCACAGGTCACGACCGCCTGGGTCGACGAGAACGACGTGCTCGTCGTCGAGGCGAGCGCCCAGGGCACGTTCTCGCTTCGGGCGGACGTTTCGAACGCCCTCGGCTGGCCGCAGCATCGCGTTCGTGTCGTGGGGACGCCGCTCGGCGGCGCGTTCGGGGCGAAGTGGGGCCTGTTCGAGCCGCTCGTCGCCGCGTCGGCGATTCGCCTCGGACGGCCGGTCCGGCTGTCGCTCGAACGGGGTGAAGAGCTCCGGTCGACGAATCCGAGCCAGGCGTTCCAGATGGACGTTCGCCTCGGAGCCGACGCCGATGGGCGGTTCACCGGGCTCCAGGTGCTCGTCGTTGCCGATGCGGGCGCCTACGAGGACTACTCGATGGAGGAGTTCGTCGCGATCCTCGTCGGCGGTCCGTATGCCTGGCCCGCCTACGAGGTCCGCTCCTACGGCGTTCGGACGAACCGCTTCGGGTCCGGGCCGTATCGCGGACCCGGCGCACCCCAGTCGGCGTTCGCCCTTGAGACGGCCATCGACGAGCTCGCGGAGCGGCTCGAGCTCGACCCGCTCGAGCTCAGGCGCCGCAACCCGACCGTTCCCGGCACGCCGATGTTCGACGACGAGCCATGGCCCGAGGTCGGGCTCGAAGGCGTGCTCGACGCGCTCGCGGCCGACCCGCTGTGGCAGCGACGCGCGAGCCTCCCGCCCGGCGAGGGCGTCGGCGCGGCGATCGGCTGGTGGCCCGGCGCGAAGGATGCCGCGGCGGCGGTCTGCCGGGTCTCGAACGACGGAACGATCCAGGTCGTCACGGGCGTCGCGGACATGTCCGGCGTGTCGGCCGGCTTCGCGACGATCGCCGCCGAGATCCTTGGCGTCGATCCGGAGCGCGTCGACCACGTTGCGGTCGACACAGCCTCCGCGCCGCCGTCGCCGGGAAGCGGCGGCAGCACGATCACGTACTCGGTCGGCCGGGCGATCCAGGCCGCCGCCGAGGATGCCCGCACGCAGCTCCTCCGAGCCGCGGCAATCCAGCTCGAGATCGATGTCGCGGACCTCGAGCTCGTCGAAGGCGCGGTCCAGCCGCTCGGAACCCCGGACCGGGCGATCCCGATCGCGAAGCTCGTCCGTTCGAACGCCCGCGCCGGCGGTGCGCCGATCGAAGGACACGGCGCCACCGTGCGCCCGAGCCTGGCGCCGCAGGTCGCCGGTGCGATCGCGCATGTCCGTGTCGACGCCGAGACCGGCGAAGTGGAGCTCCTCGACTTCCATCTCGCGCAGGATGTCGGGCGGGCGCTCAATCCGGCGCTGGTCGAGGGCCAGATGCGCGGCGGCGCCGTGCAGTCGGTCGGATTCGGCCTGTTCGAGGCGCTCGTCCATGACGCCGGCGGGCAGGTCCTGACCGGCTCGTTCCTCGACTATGCGCTGCCGCGTGCGGACGACGTGCCGTCGATCCGGACCACGATCGTCGAGGTCCCGTCGCCGGACGGTGCGTTCGGGGTGAAGGGCATCGGCGAGTCGCCGACAGTACCGGGCGCCGCGGCGATCGCCAACGCGATCGCGGCCGCGACGGGTGTGCGGCTGCGCGAGCTGCCGATGACGCCGGCCCGCGTCTGGGCGGCGCTCCAGGCCCGTGACACCGTCCTGGCGGGGGAGCCGGCTTGACCGCCGCGCCGAAGCCAGGCCTGTCGGGGGTCGCACCGGACGAGCTCGCGCGATGGTTCGAAGCCCGCGCCGAGCCGGCCTACCGCGCGCGCCAGGTGGCGGAAGCCCTGTGGCGCGGCGCCGCCGTGACGCCCGCTGAGATCAGCGCGCTCCCGGGCTCGCTTCGCGCCGCGCTGGCTGAGGAATTCGAGTGGGACACGCTCAGCGACACCGAGACGCGCTCGGGCGACGGCGACCTCACGGTCAAGGCCGTCCATCGACTCCGCGACGGCGCCCTCGTCGAGTCCGTGCTCATGCGCTATCCGGCGCGTGGCGCTCGCCGTGAACGCCACACGCTGTGCATCTCCAGCCAGGCCGGGTGTGCCGTCGGCTGCCCGTTCTGCGCGACCGGAGAGCTCGGCTTCACGCGTGACCTCGAGGTTGCCGAGATCGTCGACCAGGTTCGTCACGCCGCGCGCCGGCTGGGGTCCGAAGGGCGGCGCCTCACAAACGTGGTGTTCATGGGCATGGGCGAGCCGCTGCTGAATCTCGAGCGCGTCCTCGCGGCCGTCGACGCGCTCCACGACCCGGCGCGATTCGGGCTCGGCGCCCGCCACATCACCGTGTCCACGTCGGGCGTCGTCCCAGGGATCCGCGAGCTGACGTCGCGCGGCTCGCAGTTCACCCTTGCGGTCAGCCTCCATGCCGCGCGGGATGCGCTGCGCGATGTCCTCGTCCCGCTGAACCGGCGCTGGCCGGTCGCCGAGGTCGTCGCCGCGGCCCGCGACCACGCCCGCGTCACCGGCCGGCGAATCAGCTACGAAGTGACGCTCATCGGCGGCATCAACGACACCGAGGCGGACGCCGCCGCGATGGCCGAGCTCCTCCGCGGCGAGCTCGCACATGTCAACCTGATCCCGATGAACCCGGTCGCGCACACGCCGTGGACGGCCAGCGAGCCAGCCGTTGTCGCCCGCTTTGCGAGCCGGCTGCGGGCCGCGGGGATCGGAACCACCGTCCGGCTGAACCGCGGGGTCGAGATCGGTGCCGCCTGCGGTCAGCTCGCAGCCGAGCGCGCCGGCGAGCCCGCGCCTGCGGCCGTGGCCCGGCGACGGACATTGCTCGTCCGGTCCAGCGCGGCGGCTCTGCGTGGCGAACGCGCGCGCGAGCCGCTGCCGCTCGGGACGGGCGGCTGACGTGGCCGCAGGTCGGGCGCGCGTCGCGGCAAGCATCCTCGACGCGGACTTCGGCAACCTCGCGCATGCCGTGGGGCGTGCCGAGCGTGAAGGCGCCGACCGCATCCATCTCGACGTCATGGACGGTCACTTCGTGCCGAACCTGACGTTCGGCCCGCGGATGATCAAGGCCCTGCGACGGCGGACGAAGCTGCCGTTCGATGCCCACCTGATGATCGCCAACCCCGGCGCCCACATCGCGGACTACCTCGAGGCCGGCTGCGACTCGGTGACGATCCACGTGGAGGTCGAGAAGGACGAGCCGCTCGAACCGACGTTGAAGGCGATCCGGGCCGCCGGTCGGGCCGTTGGGCTCTCGGTCAAGCCGAAGACGCCACTCAGCGCGCTCGCGCCGTACCAGGAGCTCATCGACATCGTCATGGTCATGACCGTCGAGCCGGGTCGCGGTGGGCAATCGTTCATGGCCGACGTTGCGCGCGAGAAGATCCTCGCGGCTCGCGACTACCTCGCGCACAAGGCTCACGGCGCCGAGGTCCACGTCGATGGCGGCGTCAACCGCGAGACCGCGGAGCTCGTCGGCGGGCTCGGCGCGGACATCCTCGTCGTCGGCTCGGCGCTGTGGATCAAGGGCCACGACATGGGCCGCGAGATCCGACTCGTTCGGGCCCTCGCCGATGAGGGCTACCAGTACCAGCTCAACGACGGCAAGCCGCCGATCCCGCGCGACAAGCTCGTAACGTTCGCGACGCTGCCGCGGCCCAACGCGATCACGCTGCGATCCGAGATCGAGGCCGGCGGCATCCCCGTCCTCCTGTTCCGGACGGATCCGTCCGACACCGAAACCCCGGACGCCGTCCGCGATTGGGATCTGCTGCTCCCGGCGAGCGCTGAGTCGATCGCGGTCGAGCGGTATGGCGCCAGGCGCGCTGGGCTGGCCCGCGCCGCGACCACGTCGAAGCCCGCGTGACCGACGAAACCACCACCGTCGCGGCGCTCGAGCCCGGCGGCATCGCGGAGCCCGAGCTGTGGCGCCGCAACCGGCGGCTGCTGCTGTGGTCGGTCGGTGCGTATGTCGCCGTCCTGTCCGTCCTGATGATCGTTGGCGGCGTCTCGATCACGCCCGACGTGCTGCTCATTGCGCTCGGGCTCGCGGCGGTCCTGCTGGGTCGCGGTCGCCTCTTTGCGCGCGACTGGGTGCCGTTCATCGGCCTGTTCCTCGCGTACGAGCTCATGCGTGGCTTTGCCGACAACCTCGGCGGGGCCGTCCACGAGGCGGACGTTCTCGGCCTCGAACGCACGCTCTTCGGCGGCCTCCTGCCGACGCAGGTCCTCCAGGCCGCATTCCATCCCGCGACCGGCGTCGATCCGCTCGCGATCGCCGGCACGATCTTCTACCTGCTCCACTTCCCGCTGCCGCTCGCCGTGGCGTTCTTCCTGTGGCTGCGCCGCCGGCGCGCGTACTACGACTTCGTCGCGGCGCTGATCCTGCTGTCGATGGCCGGCTTCGCGACCTACCTCTTCCTCCCGGTCGCGCCGCCGTGGCTCGCCGCGGAGCACGGTCTGATCAATGGTCCCGACGGCCTGCCCGCGATCACCTACCTCAAGGCCCAGGGCTTCAACGACCTCGCCCGGATCTTCGGGTTCGAAGGCCGCTTCCTGTTCAGCTACGCGATCTACGACATCAACCCGAACCAGGTTGCGGCATTCCCGTCGCTCCACGCCGCCTATCCGTTCCTCGGCTTCCTCTTCGCCCGTCGAAGCTTCGGCCGGCCGGGCTGGCTTGTCCTCGCCTACGCCGCGGGGGTCTGGTTCGCGATCGTCTATCTCGCCGACCACTACGTCGTCGACGTGCTCGGCGGGCTCGCCTACGCGTCCCTCGCGTACATCGCCGTCGTCCACGCGCCGGGCTGGTTCCGACGGTTCGTGGACCGGGCGGCGGACCCTGCGCTCGGCAGCACCGTCGCCGCGGCCGATAGCGGCGACGCTGCCGCGGCGGGACAGCTTCGTGGCCGGATTCCGTGGCGAGCGCTGCGGCCGGGTCTGCTCGTCGCGGCCGGAGGCGTCGTTGGCGTCGCGGCGATGGGCCTCGGAAACGTCCTTGGCGGGATGAACTCGCCGCTGTTCCTCGTCCCCTGGGCGTTCGTCATCGGCGGCCTCGTCTGGGCTGCAACGAGACTGTTCGCGGAGCCAGCCGGCCGCTGATGCGGACGCTGCTGCAGCGGGTCGAACGCGCGGAGGTTCGCGTCGCTGACGCTGTCGTCGGGTCGATCGGGCGCGGGCTGCTCGTGTTCGTCGGGGTCGGCCATGCGGACGACGAGGCGACCGCGGACGCGCTCGCGCGGCGGATCGCCGAGCTGCGGATCTTCGAGGATGACGCCGGCCGGACGAACCGCTCGCTGCTCGACGTCTCGGGCGAGGCCCTCGTGGTCAGCCAGTTCACCCTGTACGCCGATACGTCGCGCGGCCGTCGGCCCGGGTTCACGGACGCAGCCGCGCCGGACGTGGCGGAGCGGCTCTACGAGCGAGTCCGGGTGGGCCTGCGCGGCGCCGGGGTGGCGCGCGTCGAGGGTGGTCGATTTGGGGCGACGATGGCGGTCGAGCTGGTGAACGACGGACCGTTCACGATCTGGCTCGACAGCGCCGAGCGGGCGTTGCCCGGCGGGAGCTAGGTTCGGGCGGACTTCGTCCGGGTGCGAAGGCAGCGCGTGCAGACGAGCGCCTTGGTCGGTCGGCCGCCGACGTCCACGACCGCGGGCTGGAGGTTCGGCTGATAGCGGCGGTGGGCGCGCACGCGGTTCGAGCCCGATGACTGCGGGTTGAACCCGCCCATCGAAACTTTGCCGCAGATCGCGCAGGAGCGGGCCATCTCGTCCTCGAATGTGCTCGGTCAGGGAAGCGCCCGGGCCGATGGCCCGAGCGGGGCGGTACGATACCACAGACCTTTCCGCCGCCCGCCGGCGGGAGCTGGCCCCACCGCTGCGAGGATCCAGGTCCGTGCCCAACGAACCCGCTCCCGGTCGCGCGGTCGTGACCCGTCGGGCGATCCGCGACATCGTTCGCGCCGCGACGCTCGGCTCGTACGGCGTGACCGGCTTCGCGGGTGGCGCGATCGATGAGCTGTTCGCACGCCTCGGGCTCGCGTCGCCGGGACTCAGCGTGGATGTCGATGACGGACTGTCGATCGAGCTCGATCTCAGCGTTGCCTATGGCGTGCCCGTTGCCGAGGTTGCGCGCCAGGTCGATTCCGCGATCCGCTATCGGATCCGACAGGCGCTCGGGCGCGAGGTCGATTCGCTCACGATCCGTGTCGGCGGCCTCGTCTGCCCGCCGGGTTCGCTCCCCGAGGCGCCCGCTGGCAGCCGTTCGAAGCGCCGGTCCGCGCGCGCGGCCGGCAGCACGGACCTCGCCGAGAGCGGCACCGACGTCGCCTGATGGCCCGTCGCTCATGTGACGGCGCGGGGCTGCTCGAGGCCTTCCGCGCCGCGGTTGCGAACCTCGAGGCGTCCGTCGACGAGATCAACGGCCTGAACGTCTTCCCGGTCCCCGACGGCGACACGGGCTCGAACATGTTCGCGACGGTCCGGGCCGCGCTGACCGAGGCGGATGGTGCCGGCCCGGCTGCAGGCGCCGATCGGATCGCCGCCGCCGCAAGCTTCGGTGCGTTGATGGGGGCGCGCGGCAACTCTGGCGTGATCACGAGCCAGATCCTGCGCGGCGTCGCCGAGGGGCTGGCCGGCAAATCGCGCTTCAACGGGCTCGATCTCGCGAATGCGCTGGACGGCGGCGCGAAGGCCGCGTACGGCGCCGTCGCGAAGCCGGTCGAAGGCACGATCCTGACGGTCATTCGCGAAGCTGCAGCCGCCGCCGTGACGGCCTCCGAGGCGCAGAACGACCTCGAATCGGTCCTCACCGCGACCCTCGACGCAGCCGAGAAGGCCGTCGCGAAGACGCCATCGCTGCTGCCGATCCTGCGCGAGGCCGGTGTCGTCGACTCCGGCGGGCAGGGGCTGTACCGACTCCTCCAGGGCACGCTCCTGCATCTCATCGGCCGGGCGCCGGTCGCCACGGGCAAACGCGCCGCAGCCAAGGCCGCGGTGCTCATCGCGCACGCTGACGAAGGCTTCGGCTACGAGACGATGTACCTGCTGCAGGCGCGCGCCGGCGAGCGGCTGGACGTCGATGCGATCAAGGGCTACCTGGAATCTGTCGGGGAATCGGTCCTCGTCGCCGGCGACGCGCGGGCCGTCAAGGTCCACGTCCACAACGAGCGGCCGGACCTCGTCATCGGCTATGGCATCACCGCCGGCGACCTGTCGCGCATCAGCGTCGAGAACCTCGACAATCAGACGCGGGACGTGCGCGAGTCGCGGGCCGCCGAGTTCGCGGGCGACGGTGAGGCGCCGCCAACAGCTGGCGACAGCGGCGCCGCGACAGACGGTGCCGCCGGTCCGGCCCCGGCCCCGAGCGCCGCGACGATCCCGCTCGGGGTGGTCGCGGTGGCCGCGGGCGAAGGCCTCGCCGCGATCTTTCGCGACTTCGGCGTCAGCCGCGTCGTCGCCGGCGGCCAGTCGGCGAACCCGAGCACCGGTGAGCTCATGGAGGCGGTTCGCTCTGTCGACGCCCGGGAGATCCTCATCCTGCCGAACAACCCGAACGTCATCCTCGCCGCCCGGCAGGTCGCCCAGATGGCCGATCGCCCGGTCGCAGTGGCCGCGACGCGCAACGCTGCGGAGGGATTTGCTGCGCTCCTGGCCCTGGATCCGTCGTTGGCCGCGGCCGGAAACGCCGAGGCCATGACCGCGGCCGGTCGCGCGGTCCAGACGCTGGCCGTCACCGAGGCCGTGCGCGATGCGACGATCGGCGGGGTGAAGGTCAAGATCGGCCAGACGATCGTGCTCGACCCGGACGACGGCCTCGTTGCCGTGAACGACGACACCGACACAGCCGTGCTCACCGCCGTCGGCAAGCTCAACGCTGGCTTCGAGCTGGTCACGATCTACTACGGC
>DASRJS010000097.1:0-7795 GCA_035649355.1 Candidatus Polarisedimenticolia bacterium | reverse complement strand
GGCGAGACCCACGGGTCCTCGAGCACGCCGGTCTCGATCGAGCGGCCCCAGAGGTTGACGTCGATCGAGTAGGGCGAGGCTTTCGTGATCGGGATCTCGATGTTCCGCTCGGCCGCGTAGTCGATCTCCTGCTCCCGCGTCAGGCCCATCCCGACGCGCATCGGTGCGACGACCTCGAGGCCGGGATCGAGGGCATGGACGGCGACGTCGAAGCGGACCTGGTCGTTGCCCTTGCCCGTGCAGCCGTGGGCGACTGCGTCGGCGCCTTCCTTCTGGGCGACCTCGACGAGGAGCTGGGCGATCAACGGCCGCGCCAGCGCCGTCGCCAGCGGATAGGCGCCCTGGTAGAGGGCGTTCGCCTGGAGGTGCGGCCAGACGAAGTCCGTGACGAATCGCTCTCGCGCGTCGACGACGTAGGCGCGCGAGGCGCCGGCGGACATCGCCCGGCGTTCGACACCGGGTCGCAGCGAGCCCCCGCCGACGTCGACCGTGAGCGTGACAACCTCGACCCCGAACTGCTCGCGCAGCCAGGCGACGGCGACGGACGTGTCGAGCCCGCCGGAGTAGGCGAGGACGACCTTCTTCATCGAGCAACCTCCGGGACGGCGTTCGGGGCAGGGGACGGGGGAGCCGCCGGCGCGGCGGTCGTAGGCAGCGACTGGAGCGCTCGGAACCGGGCCAGCCAGCGCTCGAGTCGCGCCGCGTCCGAGAAGAGCACGATCAGCGTGTTGTCGCCCGCGACCGTGCCCTCCTGGTCGGCCAGCGACGACTCGTCGATCGCCTGTGCGACGGCATTGGCCGAGCCCGGCGTGCCCGAGAGGACGAGGATGAGTCCGCTTCGGCCGACCGTGATCGGGATGTCCGCGAGAAGCCGCCTGAGCCGCTCGTCCGAAGCCGGTGTCGGCGCCGGCCCGACGTCCTCGGCGGCGACGTAGACGTGGCCGCCGGCACGCGGCACGGTCACGAGGTTGAGCTCCGAGATGTCGCGGCTCACGGTCGCCTGCGTGACCTCGAAGCCCTGCCGGCGCAGCTCGTCGACGAGCTCCTGCTGCCGGGTGATCGGACGCGATGCGACGATCAGGCGGATCGCCCGCTGACGGCGGCCCTTGAGGTCGGCGGCGACGCTCATGCGGCACCCACGGGAGTCGTGCGCCCAGCGGTCAGCCGCGTGCCAAAGTTCGGGTCTGAGAGGGCGCGCGCAAGGGCGCCTGGGGCGCTCGAGTCGGCGATGATCGCCTCGCTGCCGGGCCACGTCAGCGCACCGAGGGCGGCCCGGACCTTTGGCACCATGCCGCCGGCGATGACCCCGCCGTCGATGAGCGCCTCGGCCTCGCCGACGGTCAACGTGTCGAGCTTTCGGCCGGCCCCGTCGCGAACCCCGTCGACGTCCGTCAGCAGCACGAGCTGACGCGCGCCGAGACCGGCCGCGATCCCAGCCGCCGCGTCGTCGGCGTTCACATTGCAGACGATGCCCTGCTCGTCGCGCGCGAGCGGCGCCACGACCGGCACCTGGTCGGCGACGAGGAGCGAATCCAGGAGGTCGCGACGAAGGCCGACGACGTGGGCGACGAGCCCAAGCTCCGGAACGCGCTCGGCGATGAACAGCCCACCATCGACGCCCGACAGCCCGACTGCGTCCACTCCGACGTCTCGAAGCGCCGCGACGAGCTCGCTGTTGACGACGCCACGAAGGACCGCCGCGGCGACCTCGAGCGCGGCCGGGTCCGTGATTCGCAGCCCGCCCTCGAAGCGCGTCGAGACGCCGAGCCGCTCGAGCCACTCGGTCATCCGCTTGCCACCGCCGTGCACGAGGACGACGGGCCGCGACCGGGCAACGAGCGCGACCTCGTCGAGCACTTGGCGCTGGTCCGCGAGCGTCGTGCCGCCGAGCTTCACGACGAGAATCTCACTCATGGGTCGTCGCCCCGGCGGCCCATGCCTTCGTTGACTCCTGTGCGCGCTCGCTCACGCACGTCGAAGTGCTCTCGCTCGCGTGCTCGTCGTCGCCTCGGCCTGGACTCGCCGAGACGCCGATTCGCCATTCGCTCACGTCGTGTATTCCGAATTTTCGATGACGTAGGTCTCGGTCAGGTCGCAGCCGAACGCCTCGCCGTCACCGTCGCCCAGGTCGAGATCCAGCGAGATGACGACCTCGGGTGCGGCCATCGCCGATCGAACCGCCGACCGGTCGAACGGCAGCGGGCCGCCGTTCGCGCCGTCGAACACGGCCGTGCCCGCGATCGAGATCCGAAGTCGATCGGGATCGAGCTCTGCCGGCGACGCGGCGAGCCGAGCGGCCTCGGCTGCCGAAAGCCCCGCGGCCTCGAGGATCTCGGCCTCGGCGAGCCGGGCATTCCCGGCCGCACCGGCGATCCGGCCCCAGTTCGGGTCGCGGCCGTGGACCGCCGCCTTGACGAGGCTCGAGGCGACAACCGCCCGCGCGATCGCCCGTGCCGAGGCGTCATCGCGAGCGCCCCTTGCGACGCAGGTGATGAGGGTCGTCGCGCCCTCGCCGTCCGCCGCCTGCTGCCGGGCAAGGTCGCGGGCGACGGCCTCGACCGCCGCCCGCAACGCCGCCTCCGCCGGGGTCCCCAGCACCACCGGCGACGTCCCCGAGGCACCAGACGCGAGGAGAAACACCGTGTCGTTCGTGCTCGTGTCGCCATCGACCGTGAGCTGGTCCCAGGTCCGGGCCGCAGCCGGCCGCAGGATCGCGGACAGGGTCTCGGGGCTGGCGCTCGCATCCGTCAGGACGACGGACAGCATCGTCGCCATCCGCGGATGGATCATCCCGACGCCCTTCGCGATGCCGCTGACCCGGATCGTCGTGGAGCTGCCGCTGTCGCTCGCCAGCTCGAACGTCGTCGTCGCAACCTTCACGACCGAGTCGGTCGTCCGGAATGCCTCGGCCGCCGCCAGGAGTCCCGCGTCGCTGCCATCGAGCGCGGCGGCGGCCGCCGTCACGCCGGCCTCCACGCGGTCGAGCGGCAGCCGCGTGCCGATGAGCCCGGTCGAGAGGTGGAGGACGTCGGGCTCGGCCACGCCGGCGGCGGCACTGACGATGCGGCCGACGCGCTCCTGGTCGGCGAGACCGGCCGCGCCCGTCGCGGCGTTCGCGCAGCCGCTCGTGCAGACGACGGCGCTCGCCATGCCCGACACGGTCAGGTTCGAACGGGACAGCCGCACCGGCGCGGCCGCAAAGCGGTTCGGAGTGAACACCGCGGCGGCGGGCACAGCACCCCCGCTTGCCACGATGAGCGCGACGTCCGGCCGGCCGCTGGCCTTGATGCCGGCCGCGACCCCGGCGGCCCGGAAGCCGTCCGGCATCACGGCGCGGCGTTCGACGACGGGCTGACCGGCGTGGATCGGCGCAAGCGTCACGTGAGCCTCACGGCGCGAGCGGCAGCTGCTCGAGACCGGCCGTCTCCGGCAGCCCCAGGACGACGTTGAACGCCTGGATCGCCTGACCGGCGGCGCCCTTCACGAGATTGTCGATCACGCCGATCGCGATGATCCGGCCCGTTCGTGCGTCGGCCCGCACGAAGACCCGAGCGTGGTTGCTGCCCGTCACGTGCTTCGTCGCCGGTGGCGCGTCGACGACGCTCACGAACGGCTCGCGGTCGTAGGCCTCGGCGAAGAGGTCGTCCAGCTCCGCCTGCTCGACCGGCCGTGACGGCCGAATGTGGCTGGTCGAGAGGATGCCGCGGGTCATCGGGATGAGATGCGGCAGGAAATCGACGCCGCTCGCACCCGTGTTCGAACCGAGCGCGCCCAGCTCCTGCTCGATCTCCGCGACGTGGCGGTGACCGCCGATGCCGTAGGCCTTCACGCTCTCGTTGACCTCGCCGAACATCATCTCCGGCTTCGCTTCGCGGCCGGCACCCGAGACCCCGCTCTTCGCATCGACGACGAGGTCGGCGATCAACCCGGCGCGCGCGAGCGGGGCGAGCGCGAGCAACGTCGCCGTCGGGTAACAGCCTGGCGCGCCGACGATCGCGGGCGTTGACCCGCCGAGCGCGGCGAGCGCATCGCGATGCAGCTCCGGAAGCCCGTAGACGGCGTTCGAAAGCAGGCCCGGCTCGGGGTGGTCAAAGCCGTACCAGCGCGGGTAGTCAGCCGGATCGCGCAGCCGGAAGTCGGGCCCGAGGTCGATGATCGTCGCGCCGCGCTTCACGAGGTCCGGCGCCATTGCCGCCGACGCGCCGTGGGGCAGCGCGAGGAACACGGCGTCCGCGTCGGGAACGTCCGCATCTACAAGCAGGCCCGTTCCAGCGAGGTGCGCGTGCGTTCCGCCGATCGGTTCCGCGTCGCGGCCACGCGCCACGAGCCCAACGATCTCGACCAACGGGTGCCGCCCAAGGAGCCGGATGAGCTCTGCTCCGACATACCCGGTCGCGCCGACGATCGCGACGCGCACGCGCCCAGCTCGTTCGGTCCGGGGCGACGCGGTGGCGGTGTCGACAGCGGCGTTCATGGGCGCATGACTATACGCGATTGATGCATAGACATGCAACAAGGCCGGCCCGTCGCTCGCTAGGAGACGACCTCCGGCCGGCGGTACGGGCCGGTGACGACGACCTCGCCCGCCGCCTCGTACGGCTTCTTGCCGCCGCTGCGGATCGCGTAGCCGTGGTGGATCTCGGTCGCGCCCGCCGAGAGCATTGCGCTGACGGGGCAGTACTTGAGCGCGGAGAGTTCGATGCACCGCTGGATCGCAGTCTCGGAGATGTCGTCGCCGTCGAACTCGTGGATGACGTCGATCCGCGGGAAGACCTGCGGGTACTCCTCGCGCTGCGTGCCGGTGACCCGGATGAGGTAGCGCTCGATCCGCTGCCGCTTCTTGAGCGCGATGCCCGCAACGTCCATCGCGCTGCACGCGGCGAGCGCCGCGAGAACCGTCTCGACCGGGCTCGCGCCTGTGTTCGAGGTCCGGTCATCGAAGCGGACGGTGTGGCCGGAGCTCATCGCGGCCGCGAACGCCATCCCGCCCTCGTGCACGACCTCGACCCGCTTCTCGCGTGCCATCAGACCTCGCTACTCGGCCGCCATGGCCATCGCCATCGGCGACGGCGGCGGGGTGAGGAACTGCTCGTGGTAGAGCCGCGCATACAACCCGTCGCGTTCGAGGAGCTCGGCATGCGTGCCCCGCTCCACGATCGTGCCGCGGTCGTAGACGAGGATCTGGTCGGCGCGCAGGATCGTCGACAGGCGATGGGCAATGGCGATCGTCGTGCGGCCCTGCTCGAGTCGTTCGAGCGCCGCCTGGATGAGTCGCTCGCTCACGGTGTCCAGCGCCGAGGTGGCCTCGTCGAGGATGAGGATCTTCGGGTCCTTCAGCAGCACCCGGGCGATCGCGATCCGCTGCTTCTCGCCGCCCGAGAGCTTGTAGCCGCGCTCGCCGACGATCGTGTCGTAGCCGTCGGGCAGCTCGAGCACCCGATCGTGGATCGCCGCGGCTCGAGCGGCCGCCTCGATCTCCGCCGCGGTCGCCCCGGCCTTCGCGTACTCGAGGTTCTCGCGGATCGACGCGTGAAAGAGGTACGTCTCCTGCGTAACGAAGCCGATGACGTCGCCGAGGCTGGCCAGCGTCAGCGCACGGACGTCGTGGCCGTCGATCTCGACGGCGCCCGAATCGACGTCGTACAGGCGCGGGATCAGGTAGGTCGTCGTCGTCTTTCCTGAGCCCGACGGACCAACGAGCGCGACGAGCTGGCCCGGCTCGGCTTCGAAATCGATGCCTTCGAGCCCGAACGGCGCGAGCGGCTCAGCCGGTGCGGGCGCCAGCCCGTTCTCCGCTGGTGCCCTGTCCGCCGGTTTGGCCGCCGGGTAGCGGAAGCTGACGTCGCGGAGCCGAACCCGGCCCGCGACGGTCGCGCGGTCCAGCGCGACCGCGTCGGGTGCCTCCTCGATCCCCGGTTCGAGATCGAGGTATTCGAAGATCCGGTCGAACAGGGCGAGCGCGCCCTGGATCTCGACCTGGACGTTGAGCAGCTGGCCCATCGGGAAGAAGAGCCGCGACTGGAGCGTCGTGAACGCGACGATGTCGCCGATCGTCGGAGCGCTCGGGTCGCCCTGGATGGCGAGGTAGCCGGCGAGCCAGTACACGAACGCCGGCGTGATCGAGAAGATCGTGCCGATGATCATGAAGAACCAGCGCCCGACCATCGCGGAGCGGATCTGGAGCGCCGCGAGCTCGAGGTTGATCTTCGTGAAGCGCCGCGTCGCGGTCTCCTGCTGGCCGAAGGTCTTCGTCAGGAGGACGCCGCTGACGCTGAGTGTCTCCTCGGTCGCCGCGGACATCTCGGCGAGCGACTTCTGGGTCGCGGTGCTGACCGTCCGTCGGACCTTCCCGACGCGATACGTCAGGACCATGAAGAACGGCAGCAGGCCGAGCGAGAGCAGGGTCAGCCGCCAGTCGATGATGAACATCGCGATGATTGTGCTGATCGCGATCGCAAGGTTGCTCGTGAGTGAGCTCGCCGTGTCGGTGACGACGCCCTGGACGCCGCCGACGTCGTTCGCGAGGCGGCTCTGGATCTCGCCGGTCTTCGTCTCCGTGAAGAACCGCAGCGGCATTCGCTGGAGGTGCCGGTAGAGCGCCTCGCGAAGGTCGGCCATGACCCGCTGGCCGATGATGTTGTTCAGGTAGCTCTGGCCGACGCCGACGAGCCCCGAGCCGATCGGCAGGGCGATCATCAGCCCGACATACAGGTTCAGCCGGCCGAAGTCGAGGCGCGGGATCGCATCGTCGATCAGGAGCTTCAGCAGGATCGGGTTGACGAGGCCGATGAGGCTCGTGGCGAGTATCGCGACGACGACGATCGCGACCTGTCCGCGGTACGGCCCGAAGAACGCCGCGATCCGGCGGACCGTACGGGCACGCCGCTCGGGCGGGACGATGGAGGCCGGGAGCGGGGGCGCGGCGAACGGGCCGCCGCGTTGGCGGAAACTCATCGGAGAGCGGACCCTATCACGCGAACCGGGATGTTGCGCGAGCAACTTCCCGCTGGGCGATTTCTAGGCCGCCGGATGGGTGGTCGCGCCGAAGGCGCGAGCGAGCATGCGAGCGAGCGGACCCCGACGTCCGTGAGCGCGCACGCACAGTGAGCAACGCACGACGCGGCCGGCCAGACGGCGGCCTACCAGGCAGAGGCGTGCGCTTCCTCGACGATGCCCGCCACTTCGAGCCATCGCTCGGCGTCGATCGCCGCGGCGCACCCGGCTCCGGCCGCGGTCACGGCCTGGCGGTAGCGATGGTCGTGGACGTCGCCGGCAACGAAGACGCCTTCGATCTGGGTGCCGGTGTGATCCTTCGGGACGAGGTAGCCCTTCGCGTCGACCTCGAGCCAGTCGCGGAACGCTTCCGTGTTCGGCCGGTAGCCGACGGCGATGAACAGGCCTTCGAGCGGCCGCTCGGTGTGCTCGCCGGTGACGGTGTCGACGAGGCGGACGCCTTCGACCTTCGCGTCGCCGAGGACTTCCTCGACCGCGACGTTCGTGTGGATCTCGATCTTCGGGTTGTTGACCGCACGAGCCAGCATGATCTTGCTCGCCCGGAACGTGTCGCGGCGATGGAACAGGTGGACCTTCGTCGCGAAGCGCGTCAGGTAGGTCGCCTCTTCGAGCGCGGTATCGCCGCCACCCACGACGCCGATCTCGTTGTTCTTGAAGAAGAAGCCGTCGCACGTCGCGCAGGCGGACACGCCGTAGCCCATCAGCTTCGACTCTGACTCGAGACCGAGGAGCTTGGCCGAGGCGCCCGAGGAGATGATGACCGCCTCGGCCGTCATGATCC